>CAYGXW010000056.1:0-4527 GCA_964354125.1 uncultured Dehalococcoidales bacterium | reverse complement strand
CTCATCGTTTCCGGCGGGCATAGCGATTTAGTACTGATGCGAGACTATGGCAACTATGTGGTACTGGGCAGGACGCGGGATGATGCCGCCGGCGAAGCCTTTGATAAGGCGGCCCGGATATTGGGGCTGGGCTACCCCGGTGGCCCCGCTATTGACAAAGAGGCTGTCAAGGGTACGGCTTCTATTGAGCTACCCCGCGCCTGGTTGAAGGGGAGCAGCGATTTCAGCTTCAGCGGCTTGAAGACAGCCCTATTAAGGCTGGCGGAGGGTGGTATGATAGATAATATAGCTAATGCCGCCGCCAGCTTTCAGGAGGCAGTTATAGATGTCCTGTCCACCAAAACCATAGCCTCAGCCAAAAAGCACCGTGCAAAGCAAATCCTTCTCTCTGGTGGGGTAGCCGCTAACAGGAGACTCCGTCAGCATTTAGTATTAAGCTCACCCATACCGGTACTGATGCCTGAGCCGATACTATGCACTGATAACGCCGCCATGGTAGCCGCCTGCGGTTATTTTCGCTTTCAGGCTGGCAGGATAGATGGGCTGGATATGGATGTCATTCCCAGCCTCAAGCTCAACCACAACCTGCCCCCAAAGTCTTTAGCTTGATTGTATACACCTAAAAGTCAAAGAAGGTTAAACCGGTAAAAAAGTAAAATAGCATACATTAAGGTCTAAAATGGCAATTTTTAGAGATATAGCATATAATAGCTATATAACTGCCCACCAGTTATCTATAATGGCTGCCAATAGATATTTTTTAAGTTGCGGTATAAGGTTAACTACGCTATTATATTTAATTAGCAGTCTCAGTCCGAGACTGCTAATAATTGAACCTTGTTGACAGGCTAATAAGAATTAAGTTAAAGAAGGAGGAAAGGAATGGCAATTAAATTACAACCTTTAGCCGACCGGGTAGTAGTCAAACCCATTAAGAGAGAGGAAGTGACCAAGGGAGGGATTGTCTTACCCGACACCGTTAAGGAAAAACCCCAAGAAGGAAAGGTGTTGGCCGTTGGGCCGGGCAGACTAACCGATGACGGAAACCGGATAACCCTGGATGTCAAGGTGGGTGATATAGTGGTTTATACCAAGTATGGCGGTACCGAGCTTAAGATAGATGATGAAGAGTTAATGATTCTGCGCGAGAGTGATATTCTAGCGATTAAAAAAGCCAAGTAATAAAGTAGTCTAGTTACTAAGGAGGATAAAATGGCAAAACAGATTGTTTTTGGTGAAGAAGCCAGACAAGCTCTGAAGAAGGGTATTGATGTCCTGGCTAACACAGTCAGGGTAACACTGGGTCCCAAGGGCCACCCGGTGGCTCTGGATAAAAAATGGGGAGCACCGACTGTAATTGATGATGGTGTTACCATCGCCAAGGATATTGAATTACCAGACCCCTTTGAGAACATGGGTGTCCAGCTGGTTAAGGAAGCGGCTAGCAAGACCAACGATGCCTGTGGTGATGGTACAACAACCTCAACCATTCTGGCGTCAGCTATTATAAACGAGGGCTTTAAGAACATAGCCGCTGGCGCTGAGCCCATCAGCCTGAAGAGGGGTATTGAAAAGGCAACTAACGCTATACTGGACGAGCTGGCAAAGGTATCCACCCCGGTCAAGGGCAAGGAACAGATTGTTCAGGTGGCAACCATAACCGCCAAGGACACCGAGATTGGTAATCTCATCGCCGATGTCATGGAGAAGGTGGGCAAGGATGGGGTCATCACCATTGAAGAGTCCAAGGGCACTAAGTACGAAACAGAATATGTAGAAGGCATGCAGTTCGACCGAGGCTATATCAGCCCCTATTTTATTACTGATGCGGCACGCATGGAAACGGTAATAGAAGACCCCTATATCTTGATAACCGACAAGAAGATATCAGCCATTTCTGAAATCCTACCCTCATTGGAGAGGATTCTTCAGGTAACAAAGAACCTGCTTATTATCGCTGAGGACATGGATGGTGAAGCCCTGGCTACGCTGGTGGTCAACAAGCTACGAGGGACAATGAATGTGCTTGCCGTTAAGGCTCCCGGCTTTGGTGACCGACGCAAGGCTATGCTGGAGGATATAGCCATTCTCACCGGGGGAACAGTAATCTCGGAAGAGGTGGGTCGCAAGCTTGATTCAATTACTCCAGAGGACCTGGGAAAGGCTCGTCGGGTGGTTGCCGATAAGGATAAGACTACCATTATTGAGGGCAAGGGCTCACCCGAGGCTATTCAAGACAGAATCAAACAGCTAAAGGCGCAAATAGAGGAAACCGAATCTGATTTTGACCGGGAGAAGCTCCAGGAGAGACAGGCACGTCTAGCAGGGGGCGTAGCTGTAATCAAGGTAGGTGCCGCCACTGAAACCGAGATGAAGGAGAAGAAACACAGGGTTGAGGATGCCCTGTCAGCCACCCGGGCGGCGGTGGAAGAGGGTATTTTACCCGGCGGTGGCATCAGCCTGCTCAATGCCCTTAAAGTACTGAAAAAGCTTGAGGTTACTGGCGATGAGGCAACTGGGGTTAACATTGTCAAGAAAGCGGTGGAGGAGCCGATTCGCTGGATTGCCAATAACGCCGGTAAAGATGGCGCCGTGGTAGCCGATACCGTCAAAAAGAGCCCGGTCGGCGTTGGCTACAACGCTGAAACCGATGAATTTGGCAACATGGTGAAGATGGGTATTATTGACCCGACCAAGGTTGTCAGGTCAGCCCTGGCAAATGCCGCCAGTATTGCCAATATGGTACTGATTACTGAATCACTGGTGGCCGATATTCCAGAGAAGGAGAGGGGACCGGCTATGCCCGGTGGCGGCATGGAGGGTATGTACTAATCTAAGCAGAATTTTTTAGCTAGATAGCCGTGGTTCTAAGCCACGGCTATCTTATATTCACAGCTTTAGCAGTTCCTCAAGGGGTTCATCTTTATTAACGGGACCAACTACCGCCAGCCTGAGCTGGTTTGATATAAACAGCTCCTGGGCTAACTTTTTAATTTCATCAGTGGTAATGGCGGAAACTATAGCCAGCACTTCATCAATACTTAAAATACGGCTGGTGAGAATCTCCTGACCTCCAATCCAGCCGGCAACATTACGGCTGTCCTCCATGCGAAGTAACAGCCGCCCTTTGGCTAGCTCTTTCGCCTTGGTCAGTTCTTGCTCGGAGACTATCTCGTCTTTGAGCAGGGAAAGCTGCTCCAGGATAACCCGAACGGCTAATTGCAGGTTTTTGGGCTCGACACCAGCATAAATAACGATGGAACCAGTATCAGCTAGATGCTCAACAAAGCTATTAATGCTATAGGCAAGCCCAAGCCGGTCACGAATCTCGCTAAACAGGCGGCTGCTCATACCCTCCCCAAGGATGACATTGAGCAAGTCAAGGGTGAAGCGTTTGGGGTGAAAGAGCGACAAACCAGGCAGTGCCAGGCACAGGTGAGCCTGTTCTATATCCCGAGTTTCAACACATAACCGCTCCACCTGTTGCTCCTTATAAGAGACATATCCTGGACACCGCTCATGGCTATTCCAATCACCCATAAATTTCTTTACGGCATCTACCGCCTTATTATGCCTTATATTACCGGCTATTGAGACTACCGTGTTATTAGGTAAATATAGAGCCTTAAGATAATTTAGCATGTCATCCCTGGTGATAGAGGATACTGACTGCTTATTGCCAGCAACATCGCGCCCCAGGGGATGGTTAGCCCAGAGCAGTTCATCAATTAGCAGACTGACCCTCTGCGCCGGTGAGTCATAGCTCATATTAATCTCCTCAATAATGACCTGGCGCTCCTTCTCTATATCCTGTGGCTCAAATCTGGAATAGAGCAAAATATCCATCAGTACATCCAGGGCTAGCGGGAAGTGGGGTTGGGCTACCTTACACCAGTAAAGGGTCGTTTCTCTATCGGTACCGCCATTAATGATACCCCCCACCCCCTCTATAGCCTCTGAAATTTCTCTGGCTGCCGGCCGTTTATCCGTCCCCCGGAATACCAGGTGCTCGATAAAATGCGACACACCGGCGGTATCATCGCTTTCATATCGTGAGCCGACGCCAACAAAGACGCAGATAGAAGCCGAATGCGTATGAGGCATAGTAGTAGTGATTACCCGAAGCCCGTTATCCAGGGTTGTTTTTTGATACAATAGTCTATCCCTCTTAAGCATTGTTTAACATTCTAAAGGTATGCACCCAGAAGTGTCAATTTGTAGTGTTTGTTGATAATAGACTATAATAAATGGCTTTATAGGCACTTAATTTTTTAAATACTTTGTGGTAATATATTTTGAGCTAGGAGTGTAGCTCAGTTTGGTAGAGCAGCGGTCTCCAAAACCGCCGGTCGGGGGTTCGAGTCCTCCCACTCCTGCCAGAGCCGAGATGGTGGAATGGCAGACACGCTAGCTTGAGGGGCTAGTGAGCTTAGGCTCGTGGGAGTTCAAATCTCCCTCTCGGCACCAATAAATAGGCGGAAGTAGTTCAGCGGTAGAACGCCTCCTTGCCAAGGAGGAAGTCGCGAG
>CAYGXW010000055.1:0-4647 GCA_964354125.1 uncultured Dehalococcoidales bacterium | reverse complement strand
CCAGCCAATTTGTGTTCGCGGATTTCTGCGCTAATGAGCACATGTAGCTTCCCATAGTGTTCAGTTCTTCTCCTTGTAAGGAGAGGGGGATTTGATTTTTTAGAAGAGGGGGCGAAGCCCCTCTTAAACACCCCTTAGAGTAAATATCCATTATTGGGAAGAAAATAGCCTTGCCCCTCTTAACCCTCCTATTTGAGAGCATTATTAGCGTATGCTATTATGAATCACTAGTGGAAATCAATATTTTGTTTGATGAGGGGCTTGAGGATTGCCTTGACAGTGAATGGCTGCAAAATATAGCCGAGCAAGCCTTAATTACTCAAGGTATCGGTAATAATAATAATATAGAAATAGGGCTGGTGATTGCTGGCCTAGAAAGAGTTCAGGAGCTGAATAAAACCTATCTGGGAAAAGACGAGCCTACTGATGTACTTTCCTTTGCTATGCTCCCGGGACCTGACACCGAGCAAAAATTATCCTTTACTAACCCGCCCGATGGCGTAAAACACCTGGGTGAAGTGATTATATGCTACCCCCAGGCAGTCAAACAAGCTGGGGAGCACCGTCATTCAATAAAGAAGGAGATGGCTATCCTAATAATCCACGGTATTCTTCATCTGCTGGGCTATGACCATGATGAGCTTGAGCCGGCACGCCAGATGGCTACCAGAGAGGCAGCCATCCTAAAGGTTGTTGAGGGAGAATTGGATTGAGGGTACTGGGTATTGCCGGCAGTCCACGGCGGGGTGGTAATACCGACCTGCTGATGGCTGAGGTACTAAAGGGTGCTAAAAGCCGAGGAGCTGAGATTAAAACCATCATCCTCAGTGAGCTTGATATTGCTCCCTGTCAGCACTGCGATGCCTGCTTTGAGACGGGCAAATGCAAATTTGATGATGATATGCAGATGGTCTATCAGGAACTGGAGAGAGCAGACCGAATAGTGCTGGCTTCACCGATTCACTTTATGGGTGTAACAGCCCAAGCCAAGGCTATAATTGACCGCTGCCAGGCGCTTTGGGCCAGGAGACACAAGCTCAATCTACCACCGCTGGGCGACCGGCGACCAAGGAAAGGGCTGTTTGTTTCTGTCGGTGGCAGAAAGGTAGCCAATCTATTTGAGCCGGCGCTGGCTACAGTAAAAGCCTTCTTCGCCAGTCTGGATATTAGCTATGCCGGTGAGGTAGCATTCTCGGGGATAGATGACAAAGGGGCGATAACCAAACACCCCGATGCCCTAAAACAGGCTTACCTTGCCGGTCAGAAACTGGTTAAAGATTAAGCATCTGCTTTACTTGCGCGGGTAAACAGAGCTAGGAAGGCTGGCAAAAGCACCCATAGAAGCACAACAGAAATTAGCATCATACCCGAGAGCCAGACTCCAGGAGGCGCTGCCAGCCGGAACAAAAACAAAACCTCGTAGAAATTATACCCATAAAGTGCCTGCACCACCAGATATCCAACCAAAGCAAACACTATAAACAACACCGATGGAGCTAAATAGAATGCCAGTTGCCGGGCTGGCAGTATAGGGCCGGCAAGTAAAGAGCCAATAAAGTGTCGCTTTCTAGCCCGGAACTGCCGCCATACTAGCCAGATACAAAAAATCAGCACCACTACCAGAAGAACATTAAATACCAGTGCCACAGTGGCTATAGTATCAATTGCCTTCCAGTGTGCCCACCAGGGAACAACTATTGGCTCCAGCTCTAATCCTAAAATAAGATTAACCACACCAGGGGCGATGTTGTGCCCAATGGTAATAGCCTGGCTATTGACCAGCACCACCACCCCCAATTGATGCTCGGGAAGTATCATCATATCCGCCGTGAAATTCGGGGTGTCACCACCATGCCAGATACAGGGCACATCACCAGGCTCACAGCTGATAAACCAGCCCATACCATAACCTAACTGCTCATCACCTTCCTCAAACACTATCGCTGATGTATGAAGCTCCTCAATATCATCTGCCGGGATGAGCTGTCCTTCATCTGTGTAACCATCGTTAAGATTGATTACGAGCCACCTACCCATGTCTTCGGCGCTTGACATTACCCAGCCGGCGGGCAAGGCACTTCTATAGATAGGCATATTACGGGCAACAACCCGACCAAATATCGGCTGGTGTCCCTCCGCCCGACCTAACTCAGCCGCCTCATCGGGATATAGGGTGGTATGAGACATACACAGCGGAATAAATACCCTCTGCTTCATGTAGTCTTCAAATGTAGTCCCGGTTACCCTCTCAATCAGTGCCCCCAGAAGACAATAGTTCATATCGGCATATTCAAATGATAAACCTGGTGAGTGATTAAGTCGTACCTGGCTCAGAGCGGCTATCATCTCCTCCATGGCATCATCTCCATCATGGAAAAGCAAGGGTTCTGATATGCCCCCTGGTAGTCCGCTTGTTTGATTGAGCAAATGGCGCACCGTTATTTCCGACGCCCTCGGGTCATTTATCTGGAAATCGGGCAGATACTGCTGGACTGGTGTATCAAGCTCAATCAACCCGTCATCCCGCAGTAGAAGTACGCCAAGTGCGGTAAATGATTTGCTTATTGACGCCAGGTCAAAGATGGTCTGTGGTGTCACCGGGGAGGTCTCTTTGATGTTGGTAACACCAAAACCTTTCAGATATATAATCTCATCTCCCTGAACTACAACCACCGCCAGTCCAGGGATATTCTCATCCATCATCTGCTGCTTAATATAGCTATCAACCTCCGGGTAAGAAGCTGAGGTTTCCGGGGATGATACGCTTGAGATTTCCGGTTCAGTAGCATTACCGCAACCGATGAAGGCTATGGTTGAGAGGTATATCATAACCAGCAAAATAGAGCCGATTCTACTTTTAACCATTCTATTAACTATTATACCAACTCTCGAGTCAGGCTAACGCTGGGCGGCACCAATGAGTTCAGCTATATCTTCTATCCCCTCTTCAACCATAAACTTCTCTATCCCCCCCAGAATATCAAGTGGGGCACGAGGATTAACAAAACTGGCAGTGCCTACCTGGACGGCACTGGCGCCAGCCATAATAAACTCAATAGCATCCGAGACTTTTAGAATGCCACCACAGCCAACAACCGGTAAATCCACGGCACCGGCTACCTGATAAACCATAGCCAGTGCCACCGGTTTAATAGCCGGCCCGGATAAGCCACCGGTTATATTGCCCAGCAAAGGCTGTCTCTTATCTACATCTATAGCCATACCCCTCAGGGTATTTATTAAGGATATGGCATCGGCGCCGGCCTTAGCCACAGCTATGGCTACCTCGGCTATATCGCTGGTGTTAGGTGTCAGCTTGACCATCACCGGGAGCGAGGTTGAACTTCGGACAGCGGCCGTTACCCTGGCGGATGATTTGGCACTGGCGCCAAATTCGGCACCGCCGGCTTTTACATTAGGGCAACTGATGTTTATTTCAAGGGCGCTTACCCCAGCCACCCCATCCAGGGCGCTAGCTAGTCTGGCATAATCATCAACAGTCTCGCCGGCGATATTAACGATGACTAGCACATGCCATTTCGCCCAGATGGGCGCCTTTTCCTTAATAAGCGCCTTAACACCGATATTCTGCAGTCCAATGGAATTAAGCAAGCCGCTATCTACCTCAACAATTCTTGGTTGAACATTACCATCTCTGGGCTCAAGCGTGGTCCCCTTACAAACGATAGCCCCCAGCCTTTGAATGTCAAACAGGTGGCTATACTCAATACCATAGCCGAAGGTGCCGGAAGCCGTCATCACCGGGTTAGCCAGGAGCAATCCATGCTCATTTTTGGGTGCCAGCTGAACTGAAAGGTTCACTAATAGCTCCACATTAAAGCGTGATATTGATTATAGGCTTTATGTAATGGAGTGACAACTTTTTCATGATAATAATACTTGCCAAAGTCTTGATGATAGTGTAAAATGCCTCAATCACTTAAGTCTTATATAAAAACAAAGGAGGTAATCAGAGTGGGTCTAAAATGTAGTGCAGTAGTTATTGCGATTATAGGAGTGGCTTGCCTTGTCTTCGGCATAATGTTTATTATGGAGGCTGGCAAGGGGGAACAAAGGGTCGCCGATGAAATAGCGCCGCTGGCAATCTGTGATGTAAACGCTACCTATGGGCAGATAAGTGCCGCTTACTCGGCAGTCAGAGGTACTGGTACTGCAGAAGAATCAGCTTATTTGTTACAGAAAACTTCGGTGGGTTTGGCTAAATCCAATATCGGCACCATCAAATTCGTCAGAAATAGTGGCATCCTGGAGATAGTCCTGGGAGCCGGACTGGTGCTGGCCAGTGTCGGGCTTTTCAAGAAGGACTAACACTTTTTAACCGATTATATTAAAAGTCTTTCCAAGAGAGGAGGTACCATTCCCTCTCTTGGAAGGTTATGCTTTCTTTACTGTAAGACAGACTATTTCTTATAGCAAGGTCCGTGTCAAATCATTTAAATAGATAACCCAGCTGGTGGTTGTTGTATCATGAAAGATGTAACCGTACGGGGTACTACTTTCTTCATTGGTTTAGCTTGCTCGGACCTCCCCTTTTTGTAGTAACCAGGCTATATTTTAGATTTTTTGCCGGCCTGCTTGACATTTACGGTTACTTTTTATATGATTTAACCACTAACCCTTTGGTTA
>CAYGXW010000054.1:0-4718 GCA_964354125.1 uncultured Dehalococcoidales bacterium | reverse complement strand
ATAAGTATAGAGACATCCATAATTACCAACTTTACCCTTAACAACTTCTTTACTTTCGCCGACCGCAATAAGAAAGGTGTAACAGCTTTCCTGAGCCGCCTACTAAACTTCAACCTGATATGCCTCATCGGCGCACTTATCCAGATAGGAGTAACGAACCTTCTGGCTGTCGGCTTTGGGTTATATGATTTATTCTCCCTGATAATAGCCATCATCGTGGCAATGTTATGGAACTATTTTCTTAACAACTGGTGGACATGGAGAAAGTAAAGAGATTAACCGGCTGGTTCCGTAGATGGGAATATAGCGGGCTTTGCCTGCTGATTCTTATCATACTGGTTCTTCACTTCGTCATCATTATGCAACCCAACCAACCCGTCTTTGATGAAAATCACTACATTCCAGATGCCAGACGCATCATACAGGGTGAGGGAACACAGTTCCCGGAGCACCCTCCGCTTAGCAAGCTGTTTATAGTTGCCGGCATACAGATTTTCGGTGACAATCCCTGGGGCTGGCGCCTTTTACCCATCATCTTCAGCGTAGCTGGCATTGTCTTCTTCTATCTCATCTGCCGCAGGCTCAACCTGTCCCCAAAGCTCTCCTATCTGGCTACCTTTCTACTTGCCTTGGAAAACATTAGTTTTATCCACGGCAGTATCGCCATGCTGGATGTCTTTAGCCTGACCTTTACCCTGGTAGTCTTCTGGCTCTACCTGAAAGGTAGATATGTAATGTCCGGGGTGGCTGTGGGCTTGAGCGCACTAACCAAACTCAGCGGCGCCCTGGCAATCCTGGTAATAGGACTGCACTGGCTTTTAACCGGAGGCTGGGCTAAAATCTGGCCTAAGTGGCGTTTCATACCTTGGTTCCTGACCAGCCGCAGACACCGATGGCGCTTTTTGCTTATATTCCTGAACCGATGGCGTTTTTTGCTCTCAATGCTATTTGCCCCTATCTCTTTTCTAGCCTTAATGCCCTTTTTTGACTTTGCCGTCTGGCATAAGTGGCTCAACCCGATTACTCAGATACAGATTATGATGCAGAGAACCGGCAGTATAGTCTTTTCTGGTGTTGAACCAGGTACCGGCAGTCGTCCCTGGGAATGGCTCTTTACCTACCCCGACGTTATAGATGTCATGCCCTACTGGTGGGAACCGACATACACCGGAATGATAAGCCCCACCATCTGGGCATTTATTATCCCGATAGTAATCTATATCACCTACAGGGCGTTAAAAGGCAATACTGAAGTTTTATTCCCATTTGCCTGGTTTATCGGCACCTATCTGGTCTGGATACCAACCGTCCTTATCACCGACCGTGTTACCTATATCTTCTATATTTACCCCACAATAGGGGCAATAACTATCGGTTTGAGCATTGCCCTATTCCAACTGCTTGATTTAACCGAAGCCCGCCAGAAAGGCAAGCTCAGATGGTCAATAAAACTGGGGGTATCAATCTACCTGCTACTTCATATAGCCGCCTTCATTATTATCACGCCGTGTCCACCACTATCCCTGGTACTTCTAGACCCGCCCTATTTTGCCTACACAATATCATCTATCTGGTGGTCAATACCCCTCTACCTCCTGCTCTATATCTTTACGCTCCGTTTCTTAGGCATAATCAAATGGCCCAGGTTTGGTGGTAGTATAGCCCTGCCTGAAAATCAGGTTGATATGCCACCAAGACAATAGTAGAATATAGTGTGTTCTATTTCCCCAGAAAGGAGAACAATGAGTTCTTTAAGCCAGAGTGACCCGGAAATCAGCCACGCTATTGATTTAGAAGGAAAACGACAAAGGGAAACGATAAACCTCATTGCTTCTGAAAACTATACCAGCCAGGCGGTGCTTGAAGCCCAGGGTTCTTTTTTGACCAATAAATATGCTGAAGGCTACCCAGGGTGGCGCTACTACGGCGGCTGTGAGAATATGGACACCATAGAGAGCCTGGCTATAGAACGCGCTAAAGAGCTATTTCACGCCGAACACGCTAATGTCCAGCCTCACAGCGGGGCACAGGCTAATATGGCCGCCTATTATGCCCTGCTTGACTACGGCGACACCGTACTGGGTATGGACCTGGCTCACGGTGGTCACCTCACGCATGGTTCCAGGGTAAACTTCTCGGGTAAATCATATAGCTTCATCACCTACGGCATTAACCCGGAGACGGAAAGAATAGACTATCAGGAGGTAGAAAAACTAACCCTTAAGCATAAGCCCAAACTGATTGTAGCCGGAGCCAGTGCCTACCCCAGAATTATTGACTTTGAGCGTTTTCGCAATATTGCTGATAAAGTGGGTGCTAGATTGATGGTTGATATGGCCCATATAGCCGGCATGGTGGCCGCCGGTTTGCACCCCACTCCAATACCCTATGCCGAGGTGGTAACATCAACGACACACAAGACACTACGCGGTCCGCGCGGTGGCTTCATTTTATGCCGTAAGGAGCTGGCTTCCCCTATGGATGCCGCTGTCTTTCCCAGGATGCAGGGGGGACCACTGATGCATGTTATCGCCGCCAAGGCAGTCGCCTTTTATGAAGCCATGCAGCCAGACTTTACCTCTTATCAGCGGGCGATACTAGATAATGCCTTTGCCCTGGCAGCAGAACTCAAACAACTGGGGCTGCGCTTGATATCGGGTGGCACGGATACCCACCTGATTCTGGTTGACCTCAATGATACCGACATCACCGGCAAACAGGCTGAGGAATCCCTGGGCAAAGCCGGTATCATCGTCAATCGCAATGCGGTTCCCTTTACCAATACCCACCCACCCAGAATAACTGGCGGTATCCGGTTGGGCACCCCGGCAGTAACTTCACGCGGCTTTGGCGCTGAAGAAATGAAGCTCATTGCCTCTCTAATTGTAAGAGTAATCAGCCACATTGATGACCTGAATATACAAAAGCAGGTAAGGGAGGAGGTCGGCCAGCTGTGCCAGCTCTTCCCGGTGCCAGGTATTGACGACTAGTTATCGTAAATAGAGCCTATTACAACTTAACAACCTATCCCCCTAACCCCCTTCCCTTGTTAGGGAAGGGGGAAGACTTATTAAAAGAGGAGGCTAACGCCCCCTCTATGACTCCTCTTCAGATTGTTCATTCTACAATGCTTGTTGTTCCTTTCTAGCGGATGTATAATGCCAACCAAGATGGCACTTAAATTTGATGAAATTGGCTATTGGTCTGAAATAAAACTAGATATTATAAACCAATACGCTAAAGCCTATTCTCGAATATTGTCCAAACGAAAAAACCTATACCATGTTTACATTGATGCTTTCGCTGGCTCTGGAAAACATATTTCTAGAACGAAGGGAAGATTAGTTCCCGGAAGTCCTGAGATTGCTTTAAATATTGATCCTCCTTTTAAGGAATACTATCTTATTGATATTGATGGCGCCAAGGTAGCCGAGTTGAAGAAAAAAGTAGCAAACCGACCAGAGGCTCACGTTCTTCAAGGTGATTGTAATTCTATATTATTAACAGGTGTATTCCCAAAAGTTATGTACAAAGACTTTCGAAGGGGACTTTGTTTACTTGACCCCTATGGCCTAGACTTGCGTTGGGAAGTAATCAAAACAGCTGGACAAATGAGAAGTATCGATATGATTCTCAACTTCCCGGTTATGGCTATGAATCGTAATGTACTCTGGGGTAATCCCGAAGGTGTCGACGAAGCCGAGATAAGGCGCATGGATACATTTTGGGGGAACGAAACTTGGAAACAAGCGGCTTATTATCAAACTAAAAATCTCTTCGGTGAAGTTGTTGATATTAAGGAAAAAAATAAGATGATAGCAAGCGCTTTCCAAAAAAGATTAATAGAAGTAGCAGGGTTCAAGTATGTACCTAATCCCATACCAATGCGTAATTCAAAAGGAAACATTATCTACTATTTATTCTTCGCCTCTCAGAATAATACGGCACAGGAGATAGCAACATTTATTTTCAACAAATATCGTAGTTAAAGGATTGGGATCGTGGCATTTTCATCGTCGATAGAATGGACAGACTCTACATGGAATCCTGTAACTGGATGTACAAAAATTAGCTCAGGGTGTGCTAACTGCTATGCTGAACGCATGGCGTTACGGCTAAAAGCGATAGGTAATCCTAGTTATACCAATGGCTTTTCCATAACTATGCATGAAGACATGATTGACCTGCCATTAAAATGGAAAAAACCGCAAACGATATTTGTCAACTCAATGAGTGACCTGTTTCATGAAGATATTCCAATAGAATTTATACTCCGTATTTTTGATATAATGTGCCGTGCAAGGTGGCATTGTTTCCAGATTCTCACTAAACGGTCTAAAAGGATGCTTGAGCTTAACCCTCAACTGCCTTGGATGCCAAACATCTGGATGGGTGTTACCGTAGAAGAGCAAAACTACACTCATCGCATTGAACATCTTCAGAAAACGAGCGCAAATGTCAAGTTTCTATCACTGGAACCCCTTCTTGGTCCTATTTCAAATCTTCCCCTAAATGGAATAGACTGGGTAATTGTTGGTGGTGAGTCAGGACCAAAATCTAGACCTATGGAAAAATCATGGGCAATTGATATTTGCAACCAGTGCCAAGAAAAAAGAGTGCCATTTTTCTTTAAGCAGTGGGGAGGCATAAACAAAAAGAAGGCAGGGCGAGAACTTGAAGGGCGTACTTGGGATGAAATGCCATTACTATTGCGCAAT
>CAYGXW010000053.1:0-5137 GCA_964354125.1 uncultured Dehalococcoidales bacterium | reverse complement strand
AGGGATCGCATAGTGGTCTAGTGCGGGCGCCTGCTAAGCGCTTACCCTGGGAAACCGGGGTCGTGGGTTCAAATCCCACTCCCTCCGCCAGGTAAAGCAGATAATACCCCTTTAATAAGGGGTATATTTTCCATTATAACATAGGTTTAGGTTATGTCTAAATATTACATCTGGACAATAGGCTGCCAGATGAACAAGGCGGAATCGGAGCGGTTGGGCGGCTTCCTTGAGCGGCTGGGTTACCAGCCTACCCCTGTTGCTGAGGAGGCTGACTTTATCGTGTTAAATAGCTGTGTCGTGCGCCAGAGAGCTGAGGAGCGCGTTATTAACAAGCTTAACGCCTTAAAGCCGCTGAAAAAGTTGCACCCGGCGGTAACACTGGCGGTAACCGGCTGTCTGGTCAATTCTAATCTGCCGGGGCTTAAGAAAAAATTCCCTCATGTTAACCATTTCTTTAAGCCCGGTGAATATCCCGAATGGCTGGGGAAAATAGATTCAGGTATAGTATTACCCCAGCGGCTTTCACCAAGTACCTTTGTCCCTATCATTCAAGGCTGTGATAACTTCTGTTCCTATTGTATTGTCCCCTATCGCCGTGGGCAGGAGAAGAGCCGTCCGGTGGCAGAGATAGTTAGCGAGGTAAAGAAACTGGCACATCGGGGGGTAAAAGAGGTTATCCTGCTGGGTCAAAATGTGGATTCATATGGTCATGACCTGCCAGGAAAACCAGAGCTTGCCCACCTGCTTTATGAGCTAAATAACATAGACGGTATAGCCCGGATACGCTTTCTAACCAATCACCCCAAAGATATGAATAGCCGGCTTATTGAAGCCATAGCTGGTTTGGATAAGGTCTGTGAACAAATAAACCTGCCGGTTCAGTCGGGTGACGACGAGATTTTAAGGGCAATGAGACGGGGCTATACTGTTGAGCACTATCGTCAGCTGGTCAGCCAGATAAGAAGCCAGATACCGGAGATTTCCCTGAGCACCGATGTCATTATTGGCTTTCCAGGGGAGAGCGAAGAGCAGTTCCAGGCGACGGTCAATCTGCTCCGTGCGCTGAGGTTTGACAATGTCCATGTGGCTGCCTATTCCCCCAGGGCGGACACAATCGCCGCCAGGGAATATGATGACAATATCCCGCCGGTAGTTAAGAGAGAAAGGCTGAGTATTGTAGAGAAGCTCCAAGAGAGGATTGCTACTGAAATAAATGCCAGGCTTTTGGGTAAAAAGGTTGAGGTTCTTGTAGAAGGCAGGAAGAAGGGCAGGTGGCACGGGAGAAGCCGAAGTGATAAACTGGTGTTCTTCGACAGCAATGATAACCTGTTGGGGAAGTTGGTAGAAATCAGGGTTGAAAAAACAAGCCCCTGGGCACTCCAGGGTAAGGTTGTATCCTAGTAACATCAACTAAATTAAGGAGGGGAAATGGGAAAGATAATATCTTTAGCCTTGGGACTCGTACTGCCCTTTAGTGTAATACTTTTAGGTGGCTGTGCCTCAGAAGAGGGGGGAGATTCCACTCTTACTACAATCTACATGATTGTCTTTCTGGTATTGATTTTTGGTGTCTTCTATTTTCTTATCATCAGACCACAGCGAAAAAGGCAGCAGGACCAGCAGAAGCTACTAGAAGATTTGAAGCCGGGAGACAGAGTTATTACCATCGGCGGTATCTACGGTCGGATTGAAAGTCTCAGGGAAGACAGTGTTATCCTGAAGGTGGAATCAGGAGCGACAATAAGGGTTGCCAGAAATGGCATAGCCGGCAAACAAGCAGAATCCACTTAGGTTTTGTTGGCCGCTCTCCAGCTCGCATTTTCAGCAACATAGTCTTGGAGGTGGCTTTATTAATCATTATGATTATATCATAGTCGGTAGCGGTATTGCCGGGCTGTATTGTGCTTTACTGGCACAGGAGCAGGGAAGTGTGCTCCTGATAACTAAGGGTAGTATTGATGATTGCAATACTAGATACGCACAGGGGGGTATTGCCGCGGCTATAGGTAAAAATGATTCTCCTGAGCTCCACTTTAGGGATACCCTGGCTGCTGGAGATGGTCTGTGTAATGAAGAAGCGGTGCGTATATTAGTCAATGAAGCTCCTGACCGCATTGCTGACCTGGTAAATTTTGGTGTTCCTTTTGATACCCTTGATGGCGAGATTGACCTTACCCTTGAGGCAGCGCATAGCGTACCCCGTATCCTTCATGCCGGGGGTGATGCCACCGGCGAATATATTGAAGTAACACTGAGTAAAAGGGTGCGTTCGTCTAAAATCCAGGTGCTGGAAAACCATCTAGCCACTGATATTGTATTGCAAAATGGCAAAGTTGAGGGTTTAAAAGCCCTTGACTGCTGTTCTGGCTCTACTGAAGAGTTTGGGTGTCTTTTCTTGATTCTGGCTACAGGTGGCTCCGGGCAGTTATTCAGCTTTACTACCAACCCTGAAGTAGCCACCGGTGATGGCATAGCCCTGGCTTTTAGGGCTGGAGCCGAGATAGTTGATATGGAATTTTTCCAGTTCCATCCCACCTCTCTATACCTCCCCGGGGTAACACCCTTCCTTATATCAGAAGCGGTGAGGGGAGAAGGAGGGGTACTGCGAAACAAAGAAGGCTATCGCTTCATGCCTGACTACACACCGCGGGCTGAACTGGCACCGCGAGATGTGGTTACTCGCAGTATCCTTAGTGAGATGGAAAAGACTGATTCAGATAATGTCTTTCTTGATGTTACTTTTTTACCGCCTTACATCACTGCCGCTCGGTTCCCTCAAATATACCGCTTCTGCCTTGACCACGGTCTGGATATAACCAGGGAGTGGATTCCTGTGGCACCGGCGGCCCACTATATGATAGGTGGCATCAAGGTTAATAGCTGGGGCGAAACCAAAATACCGGGGCTATTTGCCGCTGGAGAGGTTGCCTGTACCGGTGCCCATGGGGCGAACCGACTGGCTTCAAACTCGCTGCTTGAAGTGCTCGTTTTTGGCAAGAGAATCATTCAAAAAACAGGAAATATAAATGGGACAACATCGGCAGATAGCACTAAGGATGCCAATATATGCCGCCTGATAATGTCAGGAAGGTCGGCTAAAGATGTGCCGATACCTAGCCTTTCGCAATTACAAAAACTGCCTTGGGATAAGGTGGGTATAATTCGTAATAGAGAAGGACTTACCGAAGCGGCTAATATGCTGGCTGCCTGGCAGGATTCACTTAGCTCACCTAAGGACAGGAAGTCTTATGAACTAGCAAATCTGGTTCTAACCGGGCGTTTATTAGCTGAGGCTGCCTTATTAAGGGAGGAGAGCCGCGGGGCGCACTTTCGATCTGATTTCCCACGGAGCTCACCCCAGTGGCAGAAGCATATTGTGCTGACTGCGGAGTGATGAAGGAGAGGGGGGACACAGGGGGTGAGGTAAGTGAATAAATCGGAAATGACTGACGAACAGGTAAATAGCATAATAGACCTAGCGCTGGCTGAGGATACCAGCCATGGTGATATAACCAGCGAGTTAATAATACCAACTGACATGATGGGAAAAGCATCTATAACAGCCAAGGGGGAAGGGATATTAGCCGGGGATGATGTAGTTAGGACGATATTTCTCAGGGTTGAGCCAACGCTTGAGGTAGAGGTTCTTATTCCCGATGGTAAAAGGGTAAAGCCGGGGGATAGAGTAGCCACCATTATCGGAAGAGTAGCCAGCATTCTTAGGGCGGAGCGGGTAGCCCTTAATTTCCTGAGCCATCTAAGCGGCGTTGCCTCCGAGACAGCCAGATATATCGCCCGGAGTCAGGGTTATCCCGCTTTTATTACCGATACCCGCAAGACCTCGCCCGGGCTAAGAATTCTTGAGAAGTATGCCGTTCGGGTTGGCGGTGGGCAAAACCATCGCCTTCATCTGGGTGATGGCATCTTAATCAAGGATAACCACATAACGGCATTGCGTGGGCTGGGCATGAGCCTGAAGGATATCGTGACCAAGGCTAAACAGAATGCCCCCAAAGGTGTAAAGGTTGAGATAGAGGTTAATACTATTCCCGAGGCTCTGGAGGCAGCCCGAGCCGGGGCTGATGTCATCATGCTGGATAATATGAGCCCCGATGATATGAAGCGGGCTGTAGAACAGGTTCCGGAGCAGGTTAAGCTCGAGGCTTCAGGTGGCATTAACCTTAATAATATATGTGATGTGGCTGGGGCAGGGGTGCATTTTATCTCAGTTGGCGCCATAACCCATTCAGCCAAGGCAATAGATTTCAGCCTGGAGATTGAGCCACCGAAATAGAGATTTAACCAATCAGAGTACATTGTTATGGAAGTGGAGATTGAGTGAATTGAATACACAACAAAGAGGAAAAGAATAAAACCAGTAAACTGGATTAGACCACTGCTTGTTGCTTCTGGAACTATATTTGTAGGGCTGGGGATTATCGGCATATTTGTTCCTGTATTGCCTACCACCCCCTTCCTCTTGCTGGCAGCCGCCTGCTATACCAGAAGTTCACCAAGGTTTTACCACTGGCTCTTATATAACAGGTGGTTTGGCAGTTATATCAGGAACTATCGCCAGAAAAGAGGGATTCCATTAAAAGTAAAGGTGCTGACCATTACCCTACTGTGGGTAACCATCGGGGCTTCAGCCATATTTGCTGTTCAGTCTTTGGTGGTTAGAATAATTTTGGTCTTGATAGCCATTGGTGTTTCTATACACGTCCTGTGTCTCAAGACATTGAAGCAGTAGAAGGTCACTTGACTACTCCGGCTACATCTCTTTTTAAGGGAAGATATACCGGTTTTTGCCACGGCTTGACAAATAAGCAGATATATGCTAATATCTTCCTATGAGAAGGAAACGGGGAACCTTGTTGCCGATAGAGTTAGATATTCTTGATGTGTGCGCATCGCGTTCTCTTAGCGGAGATCCAGAGTGCCACGGTTTCTTGATAGCTAGCTTGATTAGAGGAACACAGAATGCCAAGCTCCTAACGGCTTACGGGACACTTTACAGAGCCCTCAGTAGATTAGAAAAGGCTGGCTTTCTAACAAGTCGGTGGGAGGATATATCGTCGCTCGCCGGAGAAAGTCGTCCCAGGCGCCGGTTATATCGGATCACCGATGCAGGTTCAAA
>CAYGXW010000052.1:0-5523 GCA_964354125.1 uncultured Dehalococcoidales bacterium | reverse complement strand
TAAAAAGAAGCTTAAGGACCTAGAAAAAATGGAGAAGCTTGAGGCTATTGACACTGTTGGTCCTAAGATTGCCGAGAGTATTGACGCCTTCTTTCAGAACGAGGAAAACAAAAAGATTATTAAGAAACTAAAGGCGGCTGGTGTGCTGCTGGTAACGGGAGAAGGGGTTAAACCAAAGGCTTTGCCGCTTGACGGGAAGGAGTTTGTTATCACCGGGCGGCTGGAAGGCCTCTCACGTCAGGAAGCAGAAGATAGGATAAAAGCCCTTGGCGGCACGGCTAAGAGTGATGTCACTCACAAAACGACATACCTAGTCGTCGGTGCCGAGCCCGGTTCAAAGCTAGCCCGTGCCCGGGATTTGGGTATTGAGCAAATCACGGAAAAAGAACTCCTTCGTCTTCTGGGGCAGGACGCTTGATGGTAAGAATGGAGGCGACAGATGGCTGAGGTTCGTCCCTTTTCTGGAGTGCATTATAATCTATCAATAGTTGGTGACCTATCACAGGTTATCTGCCCGCCGTATGATATTATTACCCCACAGTTGGAGCAAGAGCTCTATTGCCGCAGTGGTTACAATTTCGTCCGTATAGAACATGGTCAGCAGTTACCCCAGGATTCAGCCATAGACAATAAATATACCCGTTCGGCGACTACCCTTGAGCAGTGGTTGAAACAGAAGGTTCTAATTGCTGATAAACTACCCGTCATCTATATCCACGACCACTATTTTACCTATCAGGGCAGGGAATATAAACGCCGTGGCTTGACAGTCCGGGTCAGGCTTGAGGAATGGCATAAGAATATTATCCGCCCTCATGAAGGTACTCTGGCTGAGCCAAAGAGTGACCGTGTAAACCTGCTCTGGGCGCTGGAAGCTAATACCAGCCCCATGCTGGCTATGTTTGAAGATAGAAAGAAGCATATCTCTTCATTGTTAAAGGTGGAGGGGCTTGAAGAGTTGGTAATCAGGACGAACGTTTTCAATGGTGAAAGGCATGATGTCTGGGCAGTAACTGAACCACAGGTTGTCAGAGAAATATGCCACGGTTTTAATGGGAAACCATTATATATCGCTGATGGACACCATCGCTACGAAAGTGCCCTTATCTATCAGCGTGAGCGTCTTGCTAGCTCTCCGACAGCATTGTTAGATGGTGCCTTTAATTTCGTGATGATGACGCTGGTGGATTTTGATGACCCGGGGCTCATTATATTGCCACCCCATCGCCTGATACGCAGCTTATCACCGTCAAAGATTAATAACCTAATGAGTAAGCTACAATCATTTTTTGATATAAAAGAGCTGCCACTTAGCCAGCCTAATGTATGGCAGGAGATTAATGATTTCTTAATCGGGGTAGACCAGGTAAGGCTAGCTCTTTTTGGTTTGAATAACCAGAATCTACTAATGCTCACGCTGCGGGATTTTGATACTGCCAGCCAGATGATGCCCTACTTTCACTCTGATTTGTATAAGAGATTGGATGTCAGTGTTATTGACCATGTTATTCTGGAGGAGCTTCTGGGGTTAAGCAGTGAGGATGAGGTAAAGATTTCCTATAACTACGATATTAAAGACGCAGTAGGCAGGGTGTTAGCTAAGGAGTACCAGCTGGCGTTTATACTCAGGCCGGTTGGGGTGGAAACAATTAAGGCCATTGCTGATGCCGGTGACCGCATGCCCAGAAAATCAACCTACTTCTATCCCAAGCTACCGTCAGGGCTAATCCTTAACCGTCTGGTATAGTTATTTCCTTGTTAATGGGTGGCAACCGTTTCCAAAAAGTAGCGATGCAGCCTGGTGTCATCGCTAAGCTCCGGGTGAAAAGCGAGTGCCACTAGATTTCCCTGTCTAACAGCTACAATAATATTGCTGTTCAGTTTGCTTAAAATTTCAACCTGTGGACTTGTGCTCTCAACTATGGGAGCACGGATAAAGATGGCTGGAAAGGGCTTTTTGCCCAAAGATGGCATATCAAGCTCAGTCTCAAAGCTATCCAGCTGTCTGCCGAAGGCGTTTCGCTTTACCTCCATATCCATAAGCGCCAGGGTATCTATATTGGAGTTAGACACCTTCTTAGCCATTAATATCATTCCGGCACAGGTTCCCATAACCGGTAGACCATTATGAGCCAGTTCTTTGAGTGGTTTAAGAAGGTTAAAGCTGTGCAGTAAGCTCGTTATAGTTGTGCTTTCTCCACCGGGAAGGATAAGCCCATCCAGCTCTTTAAGTTCATCAGGCTTACGAACTGGAATTGCCTTGGCACCCAGTTTCTCTAAACAAAAAATATGCTCTATAAAATCACCCTGCAAGGCTAAAACACCGATTCTCATGCCTGTATATACCTTTTGATTAATAATGACTTCAATAGGATGAACCTTTTAATGCACTCTATAATTTAACAACCTTGGCAGTATAGACATCGGGTAGGGCTAGTATTTGCTGCCTTTGTTCTTCGGGCAGGGGTTCATCCAAGGACAGTATCATCAAGGCTTGCCCCCTGGACTTGAGGCGGCTCAGGTGCATATAGCTTATGTTTATATCGGCATCACCGGTTATCTTGCCTACCGCCCCGATAAGCCCGGGACGGTCTTTGTGGTCGCTAAACAGGAAGTATCCGCCGGTGGGTACAATATCAATCCAGTAATTATTAACCTGGACAATGTGAGTTTCCCCACGCAGTATAGTGCCGGAAGCGATAATGACGCCGGCGCTGGTGGTAACCTCTAAAGTAATCAGATTGGCAAAGTTTTCACAGGTGGCTTCCTTTTGCTCCACCACTTTTATGCCCCGCCGTAAAGCCACCATGTTGGCATTTACCAGGTTTACCCTCTCTTCGGTTAGTCGCTCAAATATTCCTCCCAGAACAGCCGCCTTGAGGGCATTGGTATCATAGCTGGCAATCTCGCCCTGGTATCTTATCTGTATGCTCTTTAGCTGCCCCTCACCAAGATAGCTGACCAGATTGCCCAGTGTAGTGGCTACCTTTAAGAATGGTGCCAGAACCGGCAGAGCTTCAGCTGAAATGAGCGGAGCATTAACGGCATATCTGGCAGGCTGCCCATTAAAGACGTCAATAATCTGTTTTACTACCTCGGTGGCGGCCAGGGTCTGGGCTTCGGTGGTGGAAGCCCCCAGATGGGGGGTAACAATTATCTTATCACTGCCAAATAATATACTTTCGGTGCAGGGCTCGTTGGTGAAGACATCAATAGCGGCACCGGCTACCCTATTTTCGTTGATTGCCTTAACCAGGGCTTCTTCATCAATCAGACCTCCACGGGCGGTGTTTATTATTCGCACTGTTGGCTTGACTATAGCCAGCTCTTTGGCTCCGATGAAGCCCTTGGTTGATTCAGTGAGTGGTATATGCAGGGTAATGAAGTCTGACTCTCTAAATAGCTGTTCTAGAGGAACAAGCTCCACCTGCAGGCTTTGGGCACGTTCTGTAGAGATGAATGGGTCATGACCAATAAGCTTCATCTCCAGGCTATGGGCGCGTCTGGCCACCTCTGAGCCTACATTGCCCAAGCCGATAATGCCCAAGGTTTTCCCCTTGACCTCAGTACCCATGAAATCACCGCGACGCCAGACACAGGACTTGAGTGAGGTATTTGCCTGGGGAATATTACGGGCTAGAGCCAGCATAAGGGCGATAGTATGCTCGGCGGCTGATATGGTATTGCCGGTAGGGGCATTAACCACTATAATGCCATGCTGGGTGGCGGCCTCTATGTCAATATTGTCCACCCCGACGCCGGCTCTACCAATGACCTGCAGTTTCTTACCCGCTTCTATAATATCAGCCGTGACCCTGGTCTGACTGCGTACTATCATGGCTTCATAGTCGCCGATTATAGATACGATTTCCTCCGGCTTTTGCTTTGTTTTTATATCAACCTGGGCATACTTACTCAGAATATCTATACCCTCTTGGGCTATTGGGTCGGCAACCAGGACTTTCATTCTAGCCAGCCACCTTAAAACCTGCCTTGGGTAAGGCTATCTTTAATTCTTTGAAAACCTTATTAATATCTTCCTCAGTCACCCAGCCGAGGTGGCCGATGCGAAAGATTTTGCCATCTAGTTTTTGCTGTCCACCACTCAGAACAACATGGTGCTCTTCCCTTAAGATTTTAAGTAGCTTCTTAACATCCAGCCCATCCGAAGCGGCTATTGAGGTAACCGTATTGGAGGCATAGCTCTCTTCGGCAAAGAGGGGTAACCTCAGTGCTTTTACTCCATCACGGGTTATCCGGGCGATATGCTCATGCCGGGCTACGATATTGGATAAGCCTTCTTTAAGCATCATTTCCAATGACACCTTTAGAGCGAATACAACAGAAATAGTCGGTGTCCACGGTGTTTGCCCTTTTTCCAAATAACTCTTTGCTTTGGCAAAATCCCAGTAGAAGCGTGGCATCCTTGCCTGAGCGTTCGCCTGCCAGGCCTTTTCACTAACAGAGACCATAGCCAGCCCCGGGGGGACCATCCACCCCTTTTGGGAGCCAGTTATAGTGACATCGCAGTGCCATTCATCTACCGGGAGCTTAATCGAGCCCAGACTGCTAATGGCATCAACCAGCAGAAGCTTGTCAAACTCCTTGACCACGGCGCTGATCTGTTCCAGGTCATTAGTGACACCAGTTGATGTTTCATTGTGGGTTACTAGTACTGCCTTGATGTCAGGCTCGTTATTAAGGGCTTTTTTGATTTCATCTACATCAGCCGCCCTGCCCCACTCAAAGTTCAGAGAGACTACCTCAGCGCCGAATTGTCTGGCAATGTTGGCGAAGCGGTCGCCAAAGACGCCTATAGATACCGCTAGCACCCTGTCTCCGGGAGATAGGGTATTAACAACCGCCGCTTCCAGACCACCCGTCCCCGAGCCAGTAAGCAGAAAGACATCATTTCTTGTCTGGAATAGTTTTTTTAGGTTTTCGGTTACATTATTTAGAATCTGGGTAAACTCCGGACCCCGGTGGTTTATCATTTGTCGGCTCATTTCTTTTAGAACCATATCGGGACAGGGTGTTGGCCCTGGAATACGCAGGTTGTCCATATCCTTACTCCTTTACCTAAATTACTTTATTATATCTGAATTTATTACTTTGGCAAAGCGGCGCTTGTGCACTTTTTATTGGGGCTAAGTAAACTTGAGATAACGTAGCTTGCCTACTTTTATAATACTATCCTTAGGAACGACCTCATTTGCATCAGTGATTTTTCTGCCATCTATACTAACGGCACCCTGCCGAATTAAGCGAATGGCTTCGCTGTGGCTTCCAGTCAATCCAGCTTTCACAAGCAATCGGCTGATGGGTATATATTCACCCTTAATCTCTGGTATTTCTTCTGGCACTTCCTTTCTTTGGACAACCTTGACAAAATGGTCCTCAGCTTCAGATGCTTCTCCCTGGCTGTAAAGCTGGGTGACGATTTCCTTGGCCAAACGCTTCTTGAATATCATCGGGTTGGTCTTGCTTTTATTAAGTTCTTTTTTTAATTCCTCTAGTTCTTCG
>CAYGXW010000051.1:0-5634 GCA_964354125.1 uncultured Dehalococcoidales bacterium | reverse complement strand
CTGCTTGACATTTACGGTTACTTTTTATATGATTTAACCACTAACCCTTTGGTTACATTTTAGATGATTTAATTCGAGGTATTGCATCTTAATATTGATTGTGCTATAATATTTATAAACGAAGATGGAGTTTTTGGAGTGGGCTTGAACCCACTTTTTTGTTGTAAGGGAATAATGGAGGTCTGATTCTGAGATGAAGAGCGACTTTTTGCTGGCTATAACACAACTATCGGCGGAGAAGAACCTGCCCCAAGGGGTGGTGCTTGGTGCCGTAGAAGCGGCGCTGGTATCAGCTTACCGGAAGAACAATTTTACCCCTTCGCAGAACATCTCGGTAAAGATTGACCCTGCTACTGGAAAGGTTGAAGTATGGGTAGAAAAGGCAGTGGTTGAAAAGGTTTCAGAACCCCGATGTGAGATATCGTTGGCTGAGGCGCGTAAAACCAAGCCGGATGCGCAGATTGATGATGTTATCTCTGTGGAGGCTACGCCGCATAATGCCGGGCGTATTGCTGCCCAGACGGCCAAACAGGTTATACTGCAGCGTCTTCATGAGGCAGAGCACAGTGCTATTTTTGAGGAATATGCTGATAAGGAAGGTGAGGTTGTTAACGGGGTGGTAAGGCGCGTTGAGCCGCGCATGGCATTTATAGATTTGGGTAGAGCTGAAGCAGTAATGCCGGCAACTGAGCAGGCGCATAATGAGAGGTACCGTGTCGGTCAGAGGCTCAAGGTTTATCTTTTAGAGATAGCCCAGTCAGCCAAAGGACCTATGCTGATGGTATCACGCTCACACCCAAATCTACTGCGTCGGCTTTTTGAACTTGAGGTGCCTGAGGTTTATAACGGGACTGTGGAGATAAAGGCAATTGCCCGTGAGGCTGGCTATCGCAGTAAAGTAGCTGTGGCGGCACGGCAGGATGGGATTGACCCTGTTGGCTGCTGTGTTGGACTGCGTGGCATCAGGATACAAAACATTGTTAATGAGTTAAATGGCGAAAAGATTGATGTTGTTAATTGGAGTCCAGATATTGCTGAATTCATTACCAGTGCCCTCAGTCCGGCACAGGTAACAGGTGTCAGGATAGATAAAGAGGAGCAAAAAGCTATTGTGGTCATTCCTGATAAGCAGCTTTCTTTAGCCATTGGTAAAGAGGGACAAAATGTCAGGCTGGCAGTGAAGCTTACTGGTTGGAGGATAGACATTCAGAGTACCTCTGAGGCTGAGAAGGAAAGGGTAGAAGCTGTCGCAGAAGAAGTTAGTGCTGTTAGTAATGAGCTATCTGGAGTAATTGAAACTGCGGAGCCAAGCTTGGTCTCAGCACAGGCTGTATCGGAGCCGGCAAAAACCCTGCCATCTCTGGCAGCACGGGAGGTAGCAGTCAAAGGGGGCATCCGCTTTGCTGAGGAGATAGTGCCAACGGTACCATCCAAGGCTCAGGCTAAGACGAAGAAGAAAAAGAAAAGTGCTCGGGGAAAGGAAGCCGCCGAGGATGGTATCCGGTTGAAGAAAAAACGGCGCGGGCTTGAATCTTATGAAGGTGAGGAAGAGGAATATTAATAAAAATATTCCAATGCGAACCTGTATTGCTTGTCGTGAGGTAAAGAGCAAGCGGGAGCTAGTCCGCTTGGTGTGTAATTTAGATGGCAGTGTGCAGATTGATGCCCGTGGCAAGGAGCCGGGACGGGGTGCTTATTTATGTCGGTCGCTGGAATGCTGGCAGAACGGGCTAGCCGGTGGTCGTCTGGAATATGTTCTAAAAACTAATCTCACCCGTGAAAATAGGGAACAGCTAATTGAGTACGGGAAAGACTTGATTGGGGGATGTTAAATGGCTGAAGCAGGTAAACAGGGTGATGCAGAGTCAAAAGCTCAAGCGCTTGATAGCAATTCTACATCAACCGAAGTGACTCCAATTAAGCTGCCACATACCTTGAGCGTCCGGCAGCTGGCTGAGCTTCTTGAAGTCAGCGTCGTTGATGTTATTAAACAGCTGATGAAAAGAGGCATTATGGCCAATATCAACCAGGTTATTGACTATGATGTGGCGGCACAGGTAGCCACCGGCTTTGGCTATGAAGCCCACCCCCAAGCTCAGGCGACTCGGAAGGCAGTCAGTGTCATCAGTGAGATTAAGAAGCAACAGATGTTGGCCGAGGAAGGGGGGAATCTAAAGACACGGCCACCGGTAATTACCATTATGGGGCATGTTGACCATGGTAAGACCAGACTGCTGGATGCCATCAGACGAACCAATGTTATGGATACCGAAGCTGGTGGTATTACCCAGCATATCGGTGCCTATCAGGTGGAGGTTGAGGGGCAGAAGATTACCTTTCTGGATACGCCGGGTCACGAAGCCTTTACCGCTATGCGGGCTCGGGGTGCTCAGGTAACCGATGTAACAGTGCTGGTTGTAGCCGCTGATGATGGCGTGAAACCACAGACCTTGGAGGCTATAGCTCATGCTCGGGCGGCTGGAGTGCCTATCGTGGTGGCTATCAACAAGATAGATAAGCCAGATGCCAACCCGGATGTTGTCAAACAACAACTGGCTGATATCGGTCTTGTTGTTGAGGAGTGGGGAGGTGATACTGTTTGCGTGCTAACTTCGGCTAAGGCAAAGAAAGGAATTTCAGAGCTACTGGAAAATCTGCTACTGGTAGCTGAGATGGAAAATCTAAGGGCAGACCCGTCTCAGCCGGCAAGGGGGGTGGTTATTGAAGCCAAGCTGGACAAGACAAAGGGACCACTGGCTACAGTGCTGGTTCATGACGGCACATTAAGACTTGGTGATACGGTAGTGGTTGGCACCACCTGGGGCCGGATTAAAGCGATGTTTAATGATGCCGGTAAGCGGGTAAGGAAGGCCAAGCCATCAACCCCGGTTGTCATCCTTGGTTTGCATAGTGTCCCCCAGGTAGGGGATACCCTGGCTACCGTGGCTGATGAGCATAAGGCACGGACTTTGGTGGCGAAACAACAGAAGGAGGCTGAGTTAGCACCAAAGTCAGTCAGCCTGACCAATCTCTTTGACCAGATAAACACCGGCCAGGTTAAGGAGCTTAATATTATATTTAAGGCTGATGTTCAGGGTAGCATTGAACCGATAAGGGATTCTCTTGAAAGGCTGGGGACAGACAAGGTTCAGATTAACATTATTCATAGCGGTAGTGGCAATGTTACCGAGAGTGATGTCATGCTGGCTATTGCTTCAAAGGGACTTATCATTGCTTTCAATACTGGTGTGGAGGCGGGTGCCCAGCGCCTGGCTGAAGCAGAAGGCATAGACATCCGCAACTATAATGTGATTTATGATTTGATAGACGATGTAGAAAAAGCGCTTAAGGGGATGCTTGAGCCTGAGTATGTTGAGGTTGTTGAAGGCAGGGCGGAGGTGAGGGCTATCTTTCCCGGCAGCAAGAAACAGAAGGTGGCTGGGGTATATATCTCTGAGGGTAAGGTAAGCCGTGGTGCATCGGTCAGGGTGAGACGTGGGGATAAAATACTAGCTGAGTCTTCGGTTAACAGCCTGAGGCGCTTCAAGGATGATGTTAAAGAGGTAGCCGCCGGTTATGAGTGTGGCGTTGGCGTCAAGGATTTTAACGATTTTCAGGTTAGTGATATATTGGAGTTCTTTAGCCGACAGAAAGCTGGTTAGGGGAATGGCATGACGCATCGTATTGAGCGGGTGAATCACCTCATCCGTCAGGAGATAAGTGAATTACTCCAGCGTCAAGTTAAGGACCCGAGGCTTGGCGGTCTTGTTTCAATTACTGAGGTTGTCACCTCACCGGACATGAAATATGCTAAGGTCTTTGTCAGTGGCATAGGTAACGATGAAAAAAAGAAGGAGATCTTGAGTGCCTTGACGGCTGCTTCAGGCTTCCTACACAATGAGTTGGTAAAGCGTCTGAGATTACGCCATGTTCCAGTACTAGACTTTCGCTGGGATGATTCTATTGAACATGGGGCTCGCATTCTAGAGCTTATAGACCAGGTTACCCAGACTGGAGACCAGGGCTGATTATGGACGGTATACTGAATATCAATAAACCATCGGGCAAAACTTCTTTCAGTATTGTTTATATGGTCAGGCGTCTGATACAAGAACGACGGGTTGGCCATGCCGGTACCCTGGACCCAATGGCTAGCGGTGTATTACCAATTTGCCTTGGTCGGGGGACAAGGGTTGTTGAATTTTTACAGGATGCTGGCAAGGTGTATAGAGCCCAGATAGGACTGGGAGTGACTACGGATACCTATGATGCCACCGGAAAGGTTATACAGCAGAGGGACTGTACCAGTATAAGCCGGGAGCAGGTAGAGCAGGCACTTAACTCATTTCGCGGTCTGATATGGCAGACACCGCCGATGTATAGCGCTCTAAAGCATCAAGGGAAGCGTCTTTACCGGTTGGCTCGAGCCGGAATCGCGGTTAAACGGGAAAGCCGGCGAGTCAGAATCCATCGCCTGGAGCTTATAGATTTTAAGCCGCCGCTGGTTACAGTAGAGATAGAGTGTGGCAAAGGTACCTATATCCGCTCACTGGCCCATGATTTGGGCGAGCTTCTGGGCTGTGGCGCTCATTTAAAGGAACTTGTTCGTCTCAGATATGGCCCATTTAATATGGAAGAAGCAGTCTCCTTACCCCAGCTTGAGGCTGCCTTCTGTAGAAATAATTGGCGGCATCTGGTCTACCCTATAGATGTTGTCCTGCATCACTGGTCGGCGGTGGTTGTCGGCAAGGAGCAGGAGCGCCTGATAAAGAACGGCGGTGGTGTTTTTATTAAGGAAAACCCGGCGGCGGCTGACAATGAGAAAAAGTGCCGCGCCTACAGTCAAGATGGCTGCTTTTTAGCCGTGCTTTGCTTTAATCCGGAAAGAGGGTGGTGGCAAGCGGAGAAGGTGTTTATCTAACGGGTTCGGGCTTTTGAAATAGTGTATCTTAGGCTCTTGACAACCTGATTATAAATAGATATAGTTCAGGCGGTATTCAGGAGGGAATAACAGGGTTGCAGGCTTATTGTATTAAGTGCCGGGCAAAGATGGAGATGAAAATCACAGGGAGAGTCTGTGGCATGGTTCTGGATTTTGCCGGAAAGGGGTTGAAAATTGGGCAATATAAATGTAGCCATAGTAGGTATTGGTAACTGCTGTTCATCACTGGTACAGGGTGTTGAATTCTACAAGAAGGTGAAGGATGTTGAGATTGTCCCCGGGCTGATGCATGTTAATCTCGGTGGCTATCATATAAGTGATATTAAGTTTGTCGCCGCCTTTGATATTGATAAGAACAAGGTTGGCAAAGACCTGGCTAAGGCGATTTTCACCAAACCGAATAACACCTTTAAGTTCTGTGATGTACCACCAAGCGGAGCCAAGGTTGAGCGGGGTATGACCCATGATGGCTTGGGCAAATATCTTTCTCAGATAATTGAGAAGGCACCGGGTCCAACTGCCGACATAGTCAAGATTCTAAAGGATACCAAGACCGATATCGTGATTAGCTTCCTGCCGGTGGGCAGTGAAGAGGCAACCAAGTGGTATGTTGAGCAGGTATTGGAAGCCGGCTGTGGTTTTATAAACTGCATTCCGGTGTTTATTGCCCGGGAAAAGTACTGGCAGCAGCG
>CAYGXW010000050.1:0-6046 GCA_964354125.1 uncultured Dehalococcoidales bacterium | reverse complement strand
GACTTTGATGATAAAGCCTATGATATCGGTATTTTAGATAAGGCTTTTATTGCCGCACCCGCGCTTACGCAGGAAGCCAAACAGTTTGCCCGTAGACAGCGAATAAAGGTATTTGAAGTTGGTGAAATTGAGCCCAAAGCCTGAAGCCCTATTACAGCAATATCTTTTATATAAATTAAGGCTATTTTAAAGGACGGGACATAAGTACTATATATAAAGGGTGACCTTTAAGCTATTGACTAGCCCCGGCAACTCAAATATAATCAAAACTATCTTAATCATAACTTATATAACTTATCTTTATTTAATTTGAGCTAAATAAATAGGAAAGGAGGTGCCGAATGAAAATAAGGAAGTTATTAAAGAGTTTCCACTATGGAGAGAGGGGCTTCACCCTGATTGAGCTATTGGTGGTGGTCGCCATCCTGGGCGTACTGGCTGCCGTAGTCATCCCCAATGTCATCGGCTTCATGGGCTCAGGAGATGAGGAAACCAAGAAAGTTGAATACCACAACGTAGAGCTAGCGGTAGCGGCTATGATGGTTGAGTGGGATGCAACAGCATTATTTACCAGCTATACCGGAGTAGATACGGAGGCAGAAGTTGCCCTTGTTACAACAACCGAAGGTGGCAGCCTGCGTGACTACCTACACGGCGGCGATTACCCGCTCAAGCAGACCTACAACATTGCTACCGATGGCGAAGTATCAGTAGCACCATAAACCAGTTTAACCTGAAAAATAGCCAAAAACATCTATAGGGAAACACGGTAAGATAAAGCTCATCAGCACAGCTTTTTATGGCAGGTGCTGATGAGTTTTATTATTTAACCTTTGCTACTAAAGGGCAAGAAGGTGGATTATTAGAGGGGCTTTGCTCTTGTTTATTATGTGCTAAAAGGTTTTGACAGCAGGTAATAGCTATAGTAAGATATGCTATGAGTGAGGGGTATGGAGGTAGATTATGCTGACAGAATATCTTGAGGCAGCCATGAAAAGGGCTAACTATGAGATTCTTCCCGATGATAATACCTTTTATGGCAGTATCCCCGGTTTTGAAGGCGTCTACGCCAACAGCGATAACCTTGAGACCTGCCGTAGTGAGTTGAAAGAAGTTCTGGAAGAATGGATTCTGCTCAGCATATCTCGCCATTTGCCCCTGCCAGTTATTGATGGAATTGACCTAACGGTAAAGGAAGCTGTTTAGTGCCTCATCTGAGGCCTGTAAGAAGAGACGAGCTAATTAGATACCTCCAAGCTCTTGGCTTTGAGGGCCCCTACTCAGGTAGAAAGCATCAATTTATGATTAAAGGCGAAGTTCGTTTACGAATTCCTAACCCTCATCAAAGAGATATTGGCAAAGAATTACTAGCAAGAATTCTCAATCAGGCAAAAATCAGCCGAGACATCTGGGAAAGACTTTAAGGGATACTGGTTATAGTCTTGCCGGTGGGCTTTGCTATTCTCGGGACGGTTGAGGAGGATTATTGAGTAGATTTTAGCCCACTACGAAACTCAGGATTATTAAGGCATTTAAGAGGGGTTTATATCGGGTAGTTTAAGGGGGGCACCAGACTTCTATAATCCAAGAACTTAAACTGTAAGATAGAAAGATTTTAAAGTGGATTTACAAGTCTTAAAGGGGAGTTTAAGAGGGGTGTATTTTAGCCCCTCTTTTATTTTACTTGTTCCCCCTCTCCTTGAAAGGAGAGGGGGAACAAGGGGGTGAGGTTACCATGCAAAACCTAAAGTGGGATGGGGTCAATCAGATATAGTTTGAAGGGGGTAAAGTAGATAAAGATATAAGGGGGGTGGGATTTCTACTATGGATAGACTGAAGAATAATCTGGTATAATAGGACTAAGATTTTAGTGGGGGTTAAATATGTTAGTGAAGATAGAAACCTACTTTGATGGTGAGCTCTGGTGTGCCCGCGGGATAGGAGAGGATATATTTACTCAAGGTGAGACTTTAGACAATTTATACCAAAATATTAAAGAGGCCGTAACCGCTCACTTTGGTGATACCGACGAAGCTATTACCATCTTGACTCTCTCTGAGGTGAAGCTATTAAATGCCAAGGCTCCCTCAAATTAGCGGCGAGGACGTTGTCCGCCTTCTTAGGTCATTGGGTTATGAAGTCGTTAGGCAAAGAGGTAGCCATATCAGACTACGAAGGGCAACGACAATCGGCGAACACAACATTACTGTCCCAGCTCATAGGATTGTAGCAAAAGGAACCCTGTCTGACATCCTCAATAGAGTAAGCCTTATAAATAACATCCCTAAAGAAGATTTGATTAAGAGAATAAGATAAAACTTGGCTGATTGACTTTAGTAAGACCTTTTTGTATAATTTACTAATACAGGCTCAAGATATAGATATTATCAAAGACTAGTTAGTCTGCATGACCTTAACATTTGAATAGAATTCAGAGGCAGGGCATACTGGAAATTACTGGTTGTGCCCTTGCATTTGTGTGATATAATAAGGCTTGGAAGCTGAATAATTCCTCCTGGTGGTTAGAGCAGGGTGGCACCACCCGTTCCCATCCCGAACACGGTAGTGAAACGCCCTAGCGCAGACGATACTGAGGGGGCAACCCTTTGTGGAAAATATGCCACTGCCAGGGGGATTTAGCGACGGGCCTTTTCCTTTTTTAGTTACTAAGTACTGGGTATAAGGTACCATTGAGTTTGGTTGAACTATTAGTTTTCGGAATAGTATTATAGTATTATAGTTTTGACCTAGAACCATAGTTGCTATATAATTAAGAGAAGCTTTCTAAGGAGAAAAGATGGCTAGCCGATTTGATAAATTCTCAGAGCGGGCTCGCCGGGTTCTTACCCTAGCCCAGGAAGAGGCTCAGCGCCTGAACCACAGTTATATTGGCACCGAACATATCCTGCTCGGTCTGGTGCGGGAGGAGGATGGGGTAGCGGCTAGGGTTCTGGTCAATATGGGTGTCAGTTTGAGTAAGATGCGTTCTGCAGTGGAATATGTCATCGGTACCGGTGAAAAGCCAGGCTCTATTGCTACCGGTCTTACTTCCAGGGCGAAGCGGGTTATTGAGCTGGCTATAGATGAAGCCCGTCAGCTAGGGCATAGTTATATTGGCACCGAGCATCTTCTGCTGGGGCTGTTGCGCGAGGGGGAGGGGGTGGCTGCCGGTGTTCTGGATAGCTTTAATATCAACCTTGACCGAACGCGTGCAGAGATTGCCCGCTTTCTATCCCAGAGTGCCACTAAGTCTAAGCTTAGCCGTGCCGCCGGTCGCACTCCCACTCTAGACCAGGTAGGTATTGACCTGACAGCCGCCGCCCGGGCTGGGAAGCTTGACCCCGTTATCGGGCGACTTAAGGAGATTGAGCGGATAATCCAAATCTTAAGCCGCCGTACCAAGAACAACCCGGCGCTTATCGGTGAGCCGGGGGTGGGCAAGACAGCCATTGTTGAGGGTTTAGCTCATCGTATTGTTGCCGGTGATGTTCCTGAGACACTGGAGGGGAAAAGGGTGGTCGCCCTTGATATAGCCGCCGTGGTCGCCGGGACGAAATACAGAGGCGAGTTTGAGGAGAGGTTAAAGAAGGTTATTGATGAGATAAAAACTTCCGGCAATTGTGTCCTCTTTATTGATGAATTCCACACCCTGGTGGGTGCCGGTGCCGCTGAGGGAGCTGTTGATGCGGCTAATATCCTCAAGCCATCGCTGGCTCGGGGTGAGCTTCAGTGTATTGGTGCCACCACCCTTGATGATTATCGTAAGTATGTCGAGCGGGATGCGGCGCTAGAGCGGCGTTTCCAGCCGGTTCTGGTAGAGGAGCCTTCTGTTGAAGAAACCCTGGAGATCTTGCGCGGCATTAAGGAACGCTATGAGGAGCATCACCAGCTGACTATAAGCGATGAGGCATTGAAGTCCGCGGCAACATTAGCCTCAAGATACATCCCAGACCGTTTCCTGCCCGATAAGGCTATTGATATAATTGATGAGGCGGCATCAAGGGTGAGGATTAGACACCACACCAAACCTGTTTCCTTGAAGAAGCTCAAGCAGGTTGAGGAGCGTTATCGTAAGGACAAGGAAGCCGCCCTGGCAACACAGCAGTATGACCAAGCCGCTGAACTGCGTCAGCAGGAGCTCAAGGTTGAGGAAAAAATAAAAAAGCTGGAGGAAGAGTGGCAGGCTGAGCAGGGGCAGGAAAAACCGATAGTGGAAGAAAGGGATATTGATGAAGTGGTAGCTATGTGGACTGGAATTCCGGTGGTACAGATAGCCAGTGATGAAAAAACCCGTCTGCTCAATATGGAGGAGGTATTACACAAGCGCATCATCGGTCAGGATGAGGCTATCAATATCATATCCAAAGCGGTGAGGCGAGCCCGAGCCGGTCTTAAAGACCCGAGACATCCGATAGGCAATTTTATCTTTCTCGGCCCTACCGGGGTTGGTAAAACAGAACTGGCCAGAGCCCTAGCTGAGTTTATGTTTGGTAATGAGGATACATTAATAAGGCTTGATATGTCTGAATTTATGGAGAAATTTGCTGTATCGCGACTGGTTGGGGCACCGCCAGGATATGTCGGCTTTGAGGAAGGAGGGCAATTGACTGAAGCCGTCAGGCGCAAATCATATTGCTTGATACTCCTTGATGAGATTGAAAAGGCTCACCCTGATGTCTTTAATATACTATTGCAGATATTTGATGATGGGCATCTAACGGATGCTAAGGGTCGCCGGGTCGACTTCCGTAACAGCATTATTATTATGACCAGTAATATTGGGGCTGAACTTATCAGGAAAGGTAGTGCCATTGGTTTTGTCTCTCGCAGTGATGAAGCCAAAAACCAGCAGCAGTCTTATGAAAGGATGAAGGATAAACTGCTGGGAGAGCTGAAAAAGACCTTCCGCCCCGAGTTTCTTAATCGTATTGATGGTGTCGTTGTCTTTCACTCGCTGACCAAAGAGCAGATCAGGCAGATAGTTGACCTGATGCTGGTTTCGGTGACCAAGCAGTTGGACGAGAAGGGAATAAAGCTGGAGATAACCGAAGCGGCCAAGGATTTCCTGGGCAGGAAAGGCTATGATGAGGTTTTTGGCGCTCGGCCGCTACGGCGGGTGATTCAGGACACGGTTGAAGATAAGCTCTCAGAAGATTTGCTTCGCGGCAAGTTCCAGTCAGGTGATACGGTAATTGTTGACCTTGAAGGGGAAGAGATTGTAGTCCGCTCAGAAGCCGTGGGTGCTTTGTTGGGAAGGGGTTAGACTTAAGTAATTATAGGCAATAGGCTTGGTTTTTGATATTAACCAAGGGCGGTAGAGTGGCGGAAAGACTCTGCCCGCCCTTTTAATTTGCCCAGATGTAGGAGAGATGTTTAATAAGATTTTAATCGCTAATCGTGGAGAAATTGCCTTCAGAGCGATAAGGGAGTGCAAGGAGTTGGGAATACGCTCTGTGGCCATTTACTCCGATGCTGATGCTGATGCTTTATTCGTAAAGCATGCCGATGAGACTTACCAGCTAGGGGATCCACGACCTACCAGTAGTTACCTAAACATTGAAAAAATTCTTGATATCGCCAGGAGGAGTGAAGCTGAAGCTGTTTACCCAGGATATGGTTTCCTAGCTGAGAATCCCAAATTTGTTGAAGCCTGTGAACAGAATAACCTTGAATTTATTGGTCCTCCTAGTGAGTCAATGCACCGGGCGAAGCCCAAGCACAGGGCACGCAAGCTGATGAAAACAAGCAGTATCCCGGTTACCCCTGGTATTGATGATGCTATAAACAGTGCTAGCCAAATAACCGAGGCTATTAAAGCTGTGGATGATATTGGTTATCCGGTGATTGTTAAACCTTGTGGTGGTGGCGGCGGAATTGGGATGAGAGTGGCTAAGGACAGGGATGAACTAATGGAAGCAATTAGGTATGCTAAATCACGAGGAAACTCTGCCTTTGGCATATCACCTTTCTATATTGAGAAATATCTCCCTAGAGTAAAACATATAGAGTTTCAGGTATTAGCTGATAAAAGGGGCAATGTTGTTTA
>CAYGXW010000049.1:0-6318 GCA_964354125.1 uncultured Dehalococcoidales bacterium | reverse complement strand
AGGGGGAAGATTGGTTAGAGGGGCTTCGCCCCTCTCAGACTCCTCTTTGAGGTCTATAATTTCAGCCTCAACCCGCCATCCCGGAAGCCTTGTTTCTCCTGGTATCTTGAGGGCAAACTCACCCCCTATGACAAGGTATGGACAAGAGTTGACAGAACCGGCACCAAGTAAATACCTATCGTATTCCACGGCAAAGATTAAACCACCGGGCAGGCTGACCTGTTTCCCCGCCGGCTTATCCAGCGCCGCCATTATCTTTTCAATATGCCGTGTTTCAATATCCTTGAGACTGCCCAGAAGCTCCTCAATAGCTGCCCTCAGCAGGTGACACTTCAAAGCTGGATGTAACGGGAAAAACCTGCCCCTGTCCAGTATAATCACACCTTTCTTTTTCTGGACAATATCAGACCATAATCGGCTGATTTCTTCATCCAGAAGGGCAACCAGTCCGGCGGTAATGGCAGAGGTACGGAGCATGGCTTCTGCCACCCGTGGATTATAGCTCTTCAACAAAGGCACGAGTTGGTGGCGGATTCTATTCCTTAATGGTGATAATGACAAATTGGAGGCATCCAGTCTGGGTACAAGTCCATGGCTCTGGCAGTAGTCGGCAGTCTCCTGGCGGCTTACCTCAAGTAAGGGTCTTACAACAGTGAATATCTTCCCGTCTAACCGCCACTGACTGCTCGGCTTTAAACCCTGAAGCCCTCGTGTTCCCGTACCTCGTATAATATGCATCAGTATTGTCTCTACCTGGTCATCAAGGGTATGCCCGGTGGCTATGCACTGGGCACCCACAATACTGGCAGTGTCTGCCAGAAAGCGATAGCGCACCTCCCGGGCCGCCTCCTCCAGTGAAATTCGCTTTTCTTTCCGATAAGCCTTTACATTACGCCGGCCTATCGTCGCCGGCACGCCCAGTTTAAGAGCCAGCTCAGCAACATAATCGGCATCAGCCTCAGAATCAGCCCCCCGCAACTTATGGTCCAGGTGTGCCACGTGCAGTTTTACACCCAGCTCCTCCTTAAGCCCAATTAAAAGGTGGAGCAGGCAGGTTGAGTCAGGCCCACCGGATACCGCCACCAGCAGGCAGGAGCCGCTTGATACCAAGCTATTTTCTCCAATAAAGCGGCTAACCCGCTGTTCCAATGTGGGCAGTTGTTTTCCTGTTACCATTTCAATCCTAATTATAGTTTTCTGGGATAAGAGGGGCAATGCCTTAAAGCTATTTCATTAGGTAACCGGTATCATTGAATAACTCTAATCGCGCTGTCTGATTATCAAGGTTAATAACACTGATACTACCAGTGTCTAGTCTGAGTCTGGTTATGCGAGATAATGGTAGCATTAAAACTGAGCATATAATGGACAGAATGGCAAAATAATGGCTAACCACTACCAGGTCACCATCGGCATATTTCTGTCTAAGGTGCTGAATGATTCCCCAGCTACGTTCCTGCAACTCAGCCAAGGATTCACCACCCGGCACCTTTTTTGACACACCATCTTTAGTTAAAATTTCACTGAAAAGTTTGCCCAGCTCGTTGGTGGTTACACCCTCTAGTACCCCGGCCTCTATCTCCCTCAGTGATGGTTCAACCACTATCTCAATCTGATGGTAGCCGGCTATAGCTTCGGCTGTTTCCAGAGCACGCTTGAGCGGGCTGGAATAGATAGCCTGAATCTTATATTGGCTCAGCCTTAAGGCCAAACTTTCCGCCTGCCGCCTGCCCTCTTCGTTTAACGGTGGATTGCTGGCACCACCCTGAATGCGTTTTTCCCTGTTCCAGTCAGTCTCCCCGTGTCTTGCCAGTATAATTTTTCCAGCCAATTCCATCCTTCCAAACTCACTGCCTACGGGCAAAATATTTTTTGGCATATTCTAACCGACTACGGTAGCTCGGGTGGTCATAGAGTAAAAGCTCAACCCAGCGGCTGGGCTCGGCTTCTGCCAGGTTCTGATTGGTGAGCTTGACTATAGCGCTGATGAATGAGTTCGGGTCATTAGTAAGCTCCAGGGCATAGGCATCAGCTTCCGCTTCCACACATCGCCCATAGCCGGTAGCAATTATAGATAATGGTAGGCTGACGGCGCTGAATATCAATATCAGCATGGGGAAGGCTGATACATCGGAAAGGGCGCTAAAACCCAGGGGCTCTATGAGAGCCTTAAAAATCATGCCGGCGGCATAAAAGGTAACCAGCAATATAGCCGACTGGAAAACAAAAAGCCGCAGCATATCCCGGTGACGGTTGTGCCCCATCTCGTGAGCCATGATTACCTCTATCTCTGGCGCTGAGTACTGGCTGAGCAGTGTATCGCTCAAAACGATTCTTTTAGTTCTACCAACCCCCATCATAGCGGCGTTAGCCGTAGTGCTTTTGCTACTGAACTCAATATTATAAAAACCACCAACTTCTACCCCGGCTCGCCTAACTAAATGCTCAAGCCTTTCCTTAAGTTCAGTATTAGCCAGCGGCTTCATGTTAAAGAAAAGGGGCACAATAACAAGCGGTGCTAAAATACTCAGAATTAAACTAGCCAGCACTGCAAATCCCCAAGCAAACAGCCACCAGAGTTGCGGTAGAAGGGTTATAAACCAGTAGCTAGCGGCAATAACAGCGGCACCCAATATCAACATCAATGCACCTGCCTTAATCAAATCGCTTAGCCAGCCAGTTAGGTTCTGGTTGGACAGTCCATAGCGTCTGGACAGGACAAAGCCACGGTAATAGATAATTGGTAACGAAATTACCCCGTAAGCAGCAATAAGAATTATTAAATAGATGACAGCCGACGGGACTACCGGTAAATTCAAGAACTCGGTAAGCCTCGTAGAAAAACCGCCAAAGACCAGTAATAACAGAAGGATACCAGCCAGCGCCAGGTCGGCAAATGTCAGGTAGCGATTGGTGCGGGCATATTCCTTTGCCTGCTTCTGCCTCTCCGGCACCAGTTCTGGCTCCACTAAAAGACCTGCCTCTTTATTTGAGCTTTTCAATGTAGTCAACTCGTTTTCATTATCAGTTTGTTGCGGTGAATAGAGCTTGGCTCACCTAGACCTAAAGCTTTTATAACCTGCTCCGGTCTACCAGAGCCAATACTATCACAGCGCAATCTCATACCTATAACGCCATAATCACCATGCCAACTATCCAGCCACAGGTCATCAATAAGCATCCTCAGGTCGTAGCTCTTGAGCCCAGTATCCCTCTGGTGCTGCCACGGCAGGTGCTCCTGAGCCAGCAAGGAAGTTATTGCTTGTGTAATATGTTCAGCTCCCTCTTTATTCGTTACTTCAACCCGGTATTCAGCATAACAGACCTGGGACTGCAACGAAGGCAGGGTTAGTGCTATCTGATACACCTGTAGTATTTCCATACCCGGTGGTAACTGCTGGCTAACACAGGTAATAAAGGAATGTGGTGAGATATATTCTGTCAGCCAGACATCCATAAGCTCGGCTTCGCTGGTCACACCCAGAGCCAGTGGTGCCGCTAAAGATATTCTTGGATGTGGATTGAAGCCCTCTGAATATGCCAGCTCTATCCCGGCACGGCGGAGAGCTCTGTGCCACAGCCTTATGATGTCCAGATGGGAGATAAGCTTGACCTCTTGACCCCGCTTAAATCTAACCCGCAGCCGATTCATCTTTCTTCTGCTTTTCCTTAGTCAGCAGTATCTCCTCTATTTTTAACCCCTTCATCTTGGTGATGACCATCTTCAATCCCTTGTATTTCAACTGCTGGCTCTGCCTGGGAATACGCCCTAGAAGATGTAGGACAAAGCCGGCTACAGTCTCATAATCGCCCTCAGGCAGTTCCAGTCCCATCTCCTCATTGGCTTCTTCAATCCGCATACTACCGTCAATCTGAAAGGTGTACTCATTTATTAATTCGTATTCCTTTTCGGCAGCCGCTAGCTCATCCCCCACCGGACCGACTATTTCCTCCATCAAACCGCTGAGGCTGACAACTCCGGCGGTACCACCGTATTCATCAACAACAACGCTCATGCGATAGTTCTTATTCCTCATTTCGGCGAAGAGCTCGCTGATACGCTTCGTCTCCGGCGTAAAATAGGCTGGGCGGGTAAGCTCATCAATAGTGCTGTCATTGGTGATTGCCCCCTTCGCCAGAGCCATAAGCACATCCTTGATTGACAGGATGCCAACCACATTGTCCATGTTCTCCTCATATACCGGGAAGCGAGACATGGAAGACTGAGAATAGAGAGCTAGAAAATCGGCCAGCTTCGTACCCTTTTCCACGCCAACAACCTCAGGACGGGGCACCAAGACCTCACTGACCGGCCGGTCGCCAAAATCAAAGACGGCATGTAGCATATCAGCCTCCGATTCTTCTACGGTGCCCTCTTTGTGCCCCACCGTTATCATAGTGCGAATTTCCTCGGCACTAATCAGGGATTGCGGTACTGGTGTTCCCCCAATCAGTTTGGTCATCCTAGAAGCAAGCCAGCTCAAAACGACCACAATAGGATAAAAAATCCAGGAAATTAACTCTATAGGTCGCACAAAGAGAAGGGACAGCCTTTCGGCATGCCGGTTGGCGAAGGTTTTGGGCATGGTCTCAGCAAATACCAAAGTGATAATGGCAATGCTAAAAGTAGCAATGAGAACACCCTGCCCCTCCCCCCAGATAGATACGGCTAAAATGGTGCCCAGAGAAGCAGTAGCTGTTTGAACCAGATTATTACCCAAGAGGATGGTGGACAGAAACCTCTCTGGCCGCTCCAGCATTTTAGCCACCCGCTTTGCCCCCCTGACCTTGGTCTCAACCAGATGCCGTACCCGGAACCTGTCCAGGGAAATAAAAGCCGTTTCCGAACCGGAGAAGAAGGCTGATAAAATAAGAAAAAGGATAGCAAGCACCAGGTACAATACCCAAAAAGACATACCACCTCACCTCACTTTTACGCTTAATAACAAAGCCTGTGGGCAGTTTAAAACCGCCTTTAGTCAATCATAACATTGGCTAATAGGCGTGTCAAAATAAAAAAATATTATCTAAATAGTATCTAAATAGTATTGACAAAATTAAAAGGAAGACATAACATAGAATAAAGGTGGGGACGGGGGGAGTCGAACCCCCAATGCTGTTAAGCATCTACTTCCAAAGTAGGTCTGTCTTCCAATTGCAGCACGTCCCCATAAAATTAATGAGGAGTAGTGTATCAGCACTACTCCTCAACTTTTTCTATTCCTTTCTATTTTTCCTGCCAAGCACTATCCAAGCAAAATGCACTGCTGTCAGAGGTCTTTTGCCGCGAAAGTTATAACCTTCTTCTTGCAATAATCTAACTGCTTGTCTTTTATCTATTTTAGGATTTTCTTTCTTTAGAATAGCAAGAGCATCAATTAACCTCATACCAGCAAAACGATAAGATGTACTCTCTTTGGCAGAAAGAGGCTCTTCTATTTCACCAAAACGCTTTGCTTGTATTTCATAGACTTGACGTAATGCGCTTAATGCTGATTCTGCATCTTGCAGTTCCTCATTTATTTTATCCTTTTTTTTCTGAAGATCCACTATAGCATTTTGAGTGTCAGTTATCATTATTTTCAGTTCCTTACGAATATCATCTTTGCCATGCTGATTATTCATTTCCACCTCCGATTAAAATAATATCACACATATATTTCAAATGCAAGTGCTATCAACAGAACGTACTATACCACTATCTGTAACCTCTGTCAAGTGATTTTACTGCACTATACTATACTTACACATGTGTGTGTGAGTGTGTGCTAAACATAATACGTGGAATTCTTATTAATTCTAGATTGTATTTTCGTAATTATATGACATTTTTTCACCCCCTAATACCTGTGCTATAATTTAAGAACATGAAAATCTTAGGCATTGAGACTTCCTGTGATGAAACAGCCGCCGCCGTAGTTGAGGATGGGACAAAAATTTTATCCAATGAGATTGCCTCCCAGGTGGAACTGCACGCCCGCTACGGAGGGGTTGTCCCCGAGGTAGCCTCAAGACAGCATATCCTGGCTATCATTCCCATTATTGAGAAGGCGATGGATAAAGCTCAAATTGGCTGGCATGACTTATACGGCATTGCCGTCACCAGAGGACCCGGTCTGGCCGGTTCACTGCTGGTGGGGGTAAGTGTCGCCAAGGCTATTGCCTCTGCTAAAGAATTGCCCCTTACCGGCGTTAATCACCTTGAAGCCCATATCTACGCCAACTGGCTTTCTGACCAGAAGCCTCAATTTCCTCTGCTATGCCTCATCGTTTCCGGCGGGCATAGCGATTTAGTACTGATGCGAGACTATGGCAACT
>CAYGXW010000048.1:0-7051 GCA_964354125.1 uncultured Dehalococcoidales bacterium | reverse complement strand
ACCCACTAACCTACCGATTACAAGTCGGTTGCGCTACCATTGCGCTACTCGGGCACTATTGTTACAGATTTACTAGTAAATGTCAACCGTAGTCCTATTATAAATATGAATTACCTATAAGTCAACCCTGAGATTAGGGAGTAAAATCACCGAGTCTCTTTAACCTATGGACTAAGCTGAAGCTTTTCCTCAGCTAGTTTACAGTGTATGTAATAAACAGCTAAAACCCTAAACTTTTTCCCTGTTTTTTTAATTTATCAATAATAATCCTCTATATTATTGATATTATTGAATAGGATATTGACATTATCAATATTTTATGCTATTATTAATTAATATTATCAAGTTTCTACTTAATATTTTTAAATGAAAGGAGGGATTAATGCCTGTAGTGAAAGACTGGCACGAGCTGACGAAAGTCACCAAAGGCTTACCCATCATTGTGGAACGTGTGCATCTGGCCAATAACGATATAGCTATTGAAGGCAGTTTTGAATTGCCGCCACTGGCTCGCCTTTCCTCGGAAGACCAGGTTTTTATTGCCGCCTTCGTCAGATGCCACGGTTCCATCAAGGAGATGGAGCACATTTTTGGCATTAGCTACCCAACCGTTAAGAATCGCCTTGACCGTATTGCCAAGCAACTCAATTTTGTTGAGACTTTACCACTAAACACAACCGAAGAAACCCTGGATGAGCTTGAAAGAGGTCAAATAACGGGTGCAGAAGCCATAGAGAGGTTGTCAAAATGAACTGGCCACCGCTAATAATGAAGCTCCGCATACTACGCAACAATAGAAACATAAGATTATGGTTACCACTCTTTCTTATATATCCGATATTGTTTATTTTTGCCCTTCTGCTGGCTCCACTGGTACTTATTGCCGGACTACTCCTCTGGCCCTGGGGCTGGGGAAAAACACTGCTACTTGTCGGTCCTTACCTCTATCGGGTAATATGCGCCCTTCATGAGCTTGAGGTTGATATCCAGCAGAAACATGAACAATTTTTTATTTCTTTTAAATAAATAGGAGGTAATAAAATGGCTGAAAACAAAAAGAGGATTCTGGAAATGGTTGCCGAGAAAAAGATTACTTTAGATGAGGCAATAAGGCTTCTAGAGCTGGTGGAGGAGCCCGAGACGAGCCCGTTAACCAAGAAAGCGCCCAAGTATCTAAGGGTTGTAATAAAACCGACCGCTGGAGGCAGGGGCGAATCAGATGTCGAACGGGTGAATGTCAGGGTGCCTTTGGCTTTAATACGCGCCGGTGTCAAGCTTACTTCGTTAGTACCTGATGATGTTGCCGGCAAGGTTAACAGTGCCCTCAGGGAAAAGGGGATTGATTTTAATCTGAGAAATCTGAAGGATGAGGATATAGAGCAGCTTGTAGAAGCCTTGAGTGACCTTGAGGTGGATATTGAGGGTGGCACAGGAAAGGTGAATGTTTACACTGAGTAAATACCATACACTTGGGAATAAGCACCCTTCAGATTGACAAGCACACTAAAAATCTCTAAACTCAAGGCTCAACACTTGAAGTAATCCTAGATATAGATTTTCTCAGTATCAAGGGGGTAAGAGGTGTTAAGTGGTGGTATACCCATCGGCAGACTGTTCGGCATTTCAATAAGGCTGCATTTCTCCTGGTTTTTCATCTTTGCCCTAGTCACCTGGGCACTGGTTACCAGCTACTTCCCTTATAATTTCCCCGATTGGAGCTTGACTACCTCTATCGTCACCGGCATAATAACCAGCCTTTTGTTCTTCGGCTCAGTCCTGCTACATGAACTGATGCACAGCGTGGTCGCTCAGGCATCAGGGATTCCGGTTAAATCTATAACCCTCTTTATCTTTGGCGGCATTGCTCATATTACCGAGGAACCCAAAGAACCCAAGGCTGAGCTAAAGATTGCCCTTGCCGGACCTTTAACCAGCATACTGCTGGGTGGCATATTCTGTGCAATTTTTTATACAGTACCAGCCTCTTTTGAGCATGTGATTGCGGTAGCCTTCTGGCTCGGGTCAATAAACCTAGTAATTGGCGGTTTTAATCTCCTGCCCGGTTTCCCCCTGGATGGAGGGCGTGTACTGCGGTCAATACTGTGGTGGCGAAGCGGCAACCTGCGCCGTGCCACCAGGTGGGCATCAAACGCCGGGCGGGGCATAAGCTTCCTTTTTATTTTTGGCGGCATATGGCTTATCTTCTCCGGCTCCTGGTTTAATGGGCTCTGGCTCGCCTTTATCGGCTGGTTTTTGGGTAATGCGGCGGTGGGTAGCTATCGCCAGCTAACCCTGCAACAAATGCTCCAGGGTCATGCCGTAAGCGAGGCGATGGCCCGAGACTGCCCCATAGTACCTCCAGACCTGACTCTTGATAGGCTGGTCAACGAGCATATCTTGCCCTCTGGTTATCATTGCTTCATTGTAGCATTAGAAAGCCACATACAGGGGTTAATCACCCTGAAAAGCATAAAATCGGTACCCCGCGAACTGTGGGCTAGCAAAAAGGTTACTGAAGTAATGACACCTTTTGATAAACTGAAAAAGGTAAAACCTGATGAAGACCTAGCTAGCGTTATGAGCATTCTAACACAAGAAGAAATCAATCAATTACCTGTGGTTGAAGGAGACAATATCATTGGAATAATAAGCCGGGAGAATCTACTTGCCTTCATCAATATTCGTGATAAGCTGGGCATGTAATATGGGGTGAGCCCTTACCTTCCTTTAAGAGTCGGGGAGCTTTTCGGAACATGGCTCGGTGGTGCTTCTCCCGCCAATTTAACTATTATATCAAGCAAGGTTATCCTACCTTCTGCCCATTTTTTATCTATTCTATGAAATAAACAGTCTGCCGATCTGATAGATAAGCACAGCCACCAGCCAGGCTAATACCAGTGTATAACCAACAACAAAGCCTGTCCACTTCCACGAGTTGGTCTCCTCTTTGATGATGGCAAGGCTGGCGACACAGGGTATATATAGTAGAACCATAGCCATAAAGGCAAAGGCAACAAGTGGTGTCCAGCCCAGCTGTGTAGTTATGGCTTTGCCAATAGCTCCCTCGCCAACAGCAAACAGGGTGCCAAAGGTGCCAACCACTATTTCTTTACTCAGGATGCCGAATATCAGGGCTGCCGAAGCCTGCCACTGCCCAAAGCCAGCCGGGCTGAATATGGGTGCAATGGCTCTGCCTATTGGCTCCATTACCCCGGTGTAATTCAGCAGCCAGAACAGCACCACTGCTAGAAAAATGATTGTTCCCGCCCTCACCAAAAATACCTGAACCCTCTGCCAGGTGTAGATAGTAACACCGGTGATGGTTGGCAGGCGGTAAGGGGGGAGCTCCATAACAAAGTGACCACTCTCGCCGGTAGCCAGCTTCTTACGAAAAAACCAGGCGAGCAGGATAGCCAGAAAAATGCCAATGGTATACATAGAAAAAACCACCAGCCCCTGATAGGCAGTGAAAAAGGCGCCGGCAAAGAGAACATAGATAGGCAAACGGGCACCGCAGGACATCAAAGGGGTAACCATAATGGTGACCAATCTGTCCTTCGGGTTATCTATCGCTCTGGTAGCCATAATTGCCGGCACACTGCAACCGAAGCCCAGCACCAATGGGATAAATGACCTGCCGTGGAGCCCTATCCGGTGCATAATCCGGTCCATAACAAAGGCAGACCGAGCCAGATAACCGCTGTACTCAAGGATAGAGAGACCTAGATAGAGAAGAAATATCACCGGGACAAAGGAGATAACTGTGCCCACACCGCCGATAATCCCGTTGGCAAGCAGTGAACCCAGCCAATCTGGAGATGTGCACAAGGCTAGCTCGCTCAGCCAGCCAAAACCGTCACCAATCCAGCCAATCAAGGGCACAGAGACACTAAAGGTTAGCTGGAATAGAGCAAAGAAGACGGCGGCAAATATGGGAATGCCCAGCCAATTGTTCAGTACTACTCTATCAATCCTGTCGGAAGGGGTTAGCTTCTCAATAGCCGGCTTTTTTAAGACATCCTTTATAAGCCCACTGATGAAGCCATATCTGGCATTGGCAATAACTGCCTCAGCTTCGTCTCCATAAATCCTTCTTAAGTGGACGAGGCTCCTGTCTTTAGTCTGGGGGACCTCTTCACTAGCCAACCCCTATCTCCTCAAATTTTTTGACTATCTCCCCGTTCTCCTCCAGCAGTTTTATCGCCAGCCACCTTGAGGGATACTTCTGCAAAAGGGAATTACAGGAAATAACCTCCGCCAACCTGGTTATCTCTTCCTCAACCTCCCGACCATACTGAATCCGCAAACCTTTATTTTCAATATTACCCCCAACAACACCAACTATAATCTCAAGTAGCTCAGCAGTACCCCGATTCCGGTTAGCTACCATAGGCACTACCGGTGCCTCCAGGAGATGGGAAAGCTCCTTAATATCAATCTGGTACTCCCTGGACCGGGCAACATCCATCATGTTAAGGGCAACCACCAGTTTTACTCCCATCTCCAGAAACTGCACTGTAAGATAGAGGTTTCTCTCCAGATTAGAAGCATCTACAATATCCACTACCACATCTGGATTTTCATCAATAACGAAGTTTCTGGCGATAACCTCATCCAGTGAGTAAGCCGTCAGGCTATAGACACCAGGAAGGTCAACCACCCTGATATCGTAGCCCTTGAAGCTACAATTCCCTTCCTTCTTCTCTACAGTTACTCCAGGCCAGTTACCAACATGCTGTCTGGCTCCAGTCAGGTTATTGAATAATGTCGTCTTGCCCGAATTGGGGTTACCGGCTAAAGCAACCGTAATCTTCTTATTACCTGTTCCAGTCACAACCCCATCCTTTTATGTCAATAAACATGTCATTCGCCTTCGGTTTTGACCATGATTTTAAGCGCCAGGCCCCGCCCCAGTGCCAGCCTTGAACCCCTGACATCAAGAACCACCGCACCTTGCCCCTGACTTCCGACTACCCTTACCTTAAGTCCAGGGGTAAGCCCCATATCAGCCAGCCTCCTCTGGAGCCCCCAGCCAGCCCTGATACTCGCTATCTGAACCTGTTCACCTGGCGAAACCATACTTAAGGGTATCATTAAAAGCCTTCCCTGGGTTAGATTAAATCCTGTTGAATGGCTAATTTTTATTATAGCGAGCGCCCATTCCATTGTCAAGGGTATACTAATTATAATATTTGGACATCCTAATATATAATTTGACATACCCGAATAAATATCCTATAATTAAAACGGGTTAAAACTGACAAGAAATTGGGCGAGGCAGGCGAATTGAGCCAGCAAACGGTTGAGGAATACCTGGAAACCATTGATACACTAGAAGAGATAGAGGGCTCACCAGTTAAGACCTCTTCCCTAGCCCAGGTTCTGGAGGTATCATCAGCCTCGGTCAGCGAGATGCTGCACCGGCTATCAAAAAAGGGGGTGGTTAATTACACCCCCTACGGGGGTGTCAGCCTGACTGAAAGAGGCAAACGTCAGGTAATAAAGTTAACACGGAGGCATCGTCTATGGGAGGTGTTCCTCAATAGAAATCTCGGTATTGGCTGGGAAGATGTCTGCCATGAAGCCTGTAATCTGGAACACAATACATCTGACCTGGTAGCCGAAAAGCTGGCGCAGTTTCTGGGCAATCCGTCGGTTTGTCCCCATGGTAGCCCTATCCCAAAGGGCGGCCAGCAGCCATCCAAAATACCTGGCACCCCGCTAACTAACCTTAATACCAAACAAAAAGCCAGGGTTGTCCGGGTTACCAATGAGAGAAATACGAGACTTCTTCACTATTTGACTGACCTGGGTCTTATACCTGGAGCAGGGTTTGAAGTGCTTGAGAAGGCGCCTTTTGATGGAACGCTGACCATTAATGTGGCAAATTCCATCAAGGCTATAAGTGCCGAAGTGGCTTCCTTTATCATGGTTGAACCAGTATTATAAGACGACCCACCACCAGATTAACTTTTTAAATCCTTTTATTGGTGCTTACTCAAAGTATTAATGCTGACAGTATAATAGCGACTAAACCAACTATAATAAGGTATACAGCAATAATGTAGGTAAATACTCTAGCCCAAAGGCTGTCTGATTGCAACGCGATGAGTATTATAACTCCCATCACCAAATCAATAATGCCCAGTATAATATCGGAAGATGGCAGTAACTCCTCTAAACTCATACCCTTCCTTCTTCTTTAAGTAGAGTATTTCCAAATGACAAGGGCACCAGATACCGCTTTAATACTTAGCAGTTCCAGTGCCCTTTCCATCTCATCTACCTTAAACCGATATACTATTCACATAACTTGAAATGCTGAACTCAGTGTAGTCATATCTTATTTGATTGTCAATACTTTTTTAAAGGCTATTGTTTAGCTATAAAATAGAGGGGAAATCAGGATTAGTCCTCCCTGTCACCTACCCCAACATAATCCCCTTAACCTGTCATATATTATTTTCGGCGATAGATAACGATAAGAAAGGCAGGTTTTTTTCTTGCCGGTATTAAACGCCACGCCCAAGTGCGGACGATACGGACAAGAAGACTATCCTGCCTATTATCTGAAATACCTACAGACCTTTCCTTAGGTAGTTCTCTATAGCCGCACTGGGGGCAGACAGCAATCGGTGAGAACTTGGGTAGGAATCCCAGGAATCTAGCCACCTTGGTTAATAGTATGCTATGGTTTTTATATCGCTGACTATAAACATAATGCTGGGCAGTAAAATTACCAAACAGGCTTAAGCTCTTTTTCTGGTCAAACGACCTGACATGCCTTAAGGGAACAAACTCACAGCCACAATAAGGGCATCTTACCATAGATTTCCGCAGATTCTGCTTATACGGAACAGAGATTATGATATACCTATCGGCAACCCGCTCTAATTCGCCCAGCGCCTTGGGAAAGGCTGTAAAAGGTAGATGCTCTAATAACTCGCAGCAAAGGATTGAGTTAAAACTTCTATCAGCAAAGGGTAGAGATTCTATGGTACCAAGTATTTTCCCCGTCTGAACATATTTTAATCCCTCCTTACTACTATCC
>CAYGXW010000047.1:0-7357 GCA_964354125.1 uncultured Dehalococcoidales bacterium | reverse complement strand
CCGGTTATTTTAAGGGCTTTTTCATAAACATGCTTATCAGGTCTATGGGAATGGGGAAGATAATGGTGCTGTTTCTCTCGGTGGCAATCTCGGTTAGGGTCTGTAGATAGCGCAACTGTAGCGTCACCGGTTCCCTGGCAATAACCGTTGCCGCTTGAGACAGCTTCTCCGACGCCTGGAATTCGCCTTCGGCATGGATTATCTTAGCCCGCCTCTCCCTTTCCGCCTCTGCCTGGGCGGCCATTGACCGCCTCATTGTTTCCGGGAGCTCAACATCCTTGATTTCTACAATGCTGACCTTTACCCCCCAGGGGTCGGTGTGTTCATCAATTATTGCCTGTAGTGTCTGGTTGAGCTTCTCCCTCTGCGCCAGCAGTTCGTCCAGTTCCGATTGGCCAAGTACGTTGCGCAGTGTCGTCTGGGATATCTGAGAAGTGGCTCGGATGTGGTCTAAAACCTTAACTACTGAAGCCTCGGGGTCGACCACCCTGAAGTAGACTACGGCATTAACCCTGACGGTGACATTATCCTTGGTAATTACATCCTGCGCCGGGACATCCATGGTTACCACCCGCAGGTCTACCTTAACCATTCGGTCAACAAAGGGGATGATTAAAAACAGGCCGGGACCCTTGGCACCAATAAGTCTTCCCAGGCGGAAGATAACACCCCTTTCGTATTCGGTGACGATTTTCACCGACAAAGAGATAAGTACCAGCACAATAAATACGACTATTGCTATAGTAATATAGGTTTCCATTAACTACCTCCTTTTTCTTTTTTGGTAACATATAACTTTAAGCCGTCAAATCTTTTTATTATCACCTCCTCTTTAGGCTCAGACCGCCCCTGATCTAGTATCGCTGTCCATATTTCACCTTCATAGAGCACGGTACCTTCGGGATTGAGAGAGGTGCGGACGGTGGCAGATTTACCCAGTAGCTCCTCTCTGCCGGTGGCAGCTTGACGCCGGTGGGCGGCGACAACCCGATTAACTACAAAGGCAAGAAAGGCGGCAAAACAGACTGCTATGACAACAATAAGAGCTATGTTCACCTTAAATAGCGGCCCTCCTTTAAATAAGATTAGGGAGCCAATAACCAGAGATGTTATGCCCCCTGCGGTTAGCAAGCCAAAGGTTGGCGTAAACGCCTCGGCGATAAATAAACCAAAGGCAAGCACCATAAGCAAAATACCAGCATAGTTGACCGGTAGCATGCCCAGGGAATAGAAAGCCAGCAGCCCGGCGATGGCACCGGTTACGCCGGGGAAAATAAGCCCGGGGTTGAATATTTCAACCGTAATACCAAGTATCGCCAGACTTAAAAGTATATAGGCGATGTTGGGGTCAGTGATGGCGAGTAGGAAGCTTTCAATAGCACTCATATTGATTTCTTTGACCGTGGCTCCTTTTGTATTTATGGTGACAACACTGCCATCATACATAGTTATCTGCCAGCCATCAATCTGCGAGATGAGGTTTTCCAGGGTATCGGCTCTTAGGTCAATAAGGTTGTAAGCCAGTGCCTCAACATCAGAGAAGGGTTTGCTTTCTGTTACTGCCAACTGAGCTTCTTCAACATTACGCCCGCGGTCCTGGGCAATAGTCTGCAGCCACTTAGCCGAGAACTTAGTTATCTTTTCCATTTCTTCTTCTGGTATCTCTTCATCTCCAGCGCTGACCGGATGGGCGGCACCGATAGTAGTGCCCGGTGTCATAGCTGCGATGTGAGCTGATAAGGTGATAAAGACTCCTGCCGAAGCCGCCCAGGCGCCTTTGGGAGAGACATAAACTACAACCGGGACATCAGCATTCATAATACTTATTACTATCTCCTCGGTTGAATCAAGGAGCCCGCCGGGCGTATCCAGCCGGATGATACAGGCTATGGCATTATCTTCCTCAGCCTGCTTAATACCGCGCTCAATATAGTCAGCTAGGACGGGGTTGATAGTTCCCTCGGCATGGAGCACATAGATGATAGGACTAGCCGTCTGGGCGTAAATAACACCCGGCAGCATAACCAGTAAGACCAGTAATGGTATAAAGCGCAGGAATCTCGGCATAGCCCGCCTTTGTCAGAATATGCCTAGAGTATAACCTGATTATAGAGCGACTGCAAATAGTAACTCACCCTGGTAGTAGAGAATTTACAGTTGAACAAGTAAGATAGAGTAGTGTAGAATTTACAGGCAAATTATGAAGGTATATTTATGAAAGTAGAGAGGTGCAAAGGCTTTAAAGACCTAACCCCTAAGGAAATGGTGAAATTTCGCCTGATTGAAGGCATCTTCAGAGATTGCTGCCTCAAGTGGGGCTATCAGGAAGTAAGGACACCAACCCTGGAGTACCTTTATCTATTTACTTCGGTGGGAACGCTTACCCCGGGTATGCTGAGAAGGGTATATTCCTTCCTTGATTGGGATGGCTGGAGCGGTGAGAGGGTGGTGCTAAAACCTGACGGCACCATTCCGACGGCACGGTTCTATATTAATAGCGTAAAAAGGGGGTTAAGCCGGCTGTTCTATGTGACCAATGTCTTTATGTTTGAAGAGACAGGCAAGAAGTCTAGGGAAAGGTGGCAGTGTGGCGCTGAGCTCATCGGCATAAACTCACCTATGGCTGATGTAGAGTTGATTGCTCTGTCTCTGGATGTTTTGCACAGGTTAGGCTTAAAGGGTATGCGGATAAGGTTATCCCATGCCGGCTTGATAAGGGCATTGCTTACCAAGATTGAACTATCGCCGGAAGAGCAGCACCGGGTTTTTGATAGGATTCTTGATGGTGACATAGAGGTATTGAAAAATATAAAGCCTGATAAACCGGAACTGGTGGAAGCACTAAACCTTCTATTGGGTTTGAAGGGCAAGACCTCCGGGTTTCTAAAGAACATAAAGGCATTATTTTCTAAGAAATTACCTGAGTTTGAACCATCTACTGATAGTTTCATAGAGGTTGTTAACCTGGTTGAAACTCTGGATTGCGATTACCGGATTGACCTGGCTTCGGGTAAGGGTTTTGAGTACTATACTGGCGTTATTTTTAGTCTTTATATTGGCAGGGAAAAAATAGGTGGCGGTGGTAGGTATGATACCCTTATCCCATTGATGGGGGGCAGGGATACTCCGGCGGCCGGTTTCGCCCTTTATCTGGAGCCTTTGATTGGCCTGATAAAGTCGGAAGCTCTGGCGGAGCCGGCGCCGAAAAGGGCCCTGGTCAGTATGGCACCAGAGGTAATGAAACAGGGTTTTAGCATTGCCAAGACACTTCGTGATGCGGGATTTATAGCTGAGTTTGCCCTTGATAGGCAGGAGGCAACTGCATGCGATTGGCTTCTTGAGGTTCGGGATAAAAGCCCTGTATTTACCTTGACCGACAGGGTTAGTGGCCGGAAGTCTACAGTTGATAGTATTGCCGGGGTGCTGGCGCTTTTAGGATGTGAAGGAGATGTCGCTGAAGATAGCTTTGCCTAAGGGGCGTCTCTTGACTGAGACGGCTGAATTACTTCAAAGGGCGGGCTGGGGGCTTGCTGATTACCATGAAGAGGCACGTTCCTACCGACTTGAATCAAACAGATTTCCTACTCTGCTGGTGAAGGTATTCCAGGAGAAAGACATCCCAATTCAGGTAGCAGTGGGTAACTATGATTTGGGAATTTGCGGGCTGGACTGGGTTGAAGAGCTTATGGTTGGGTATCCCAGTAGTGCCATAGTCAAGATAAACGACCTGGGGTATGGAGAGGGCGCTCTATATGCGGCTGGCAGGTCTAGGGAAATAGGGGCAAAGGAAGGTGTTACCCGTATTGCCAGTGAATATCCTAATCTGGCTGAGTCTTTTGCTGAAAAACTTCGGTTAAGGCGATTCAACATCTATCCTTTATGGGGGGCGGCTGAGGCTTATCCCCCGGAGAACGCTGATTTAGTGCTTCTGCCGGGGAAGAAAGAGGATGAGATTTTGAGTTATGGACTTAAACCGATAGGAAAGGTCGTTAATATAAGGGCTTTTCTAATAGCTAATAGCAACAGCCTAAAATCCAAGGACATGGCTGAAATATTGACTTCTATTACTAGTAGCTTGCCTGCCACTAAGGAGTGCTCTTATCCAGAAGAATTCACGGGAACACAGGAAATGAAAGTAACAGCTATTGCTGAAGTGGTGGAAAATGATGTAGTAAGATTGGCTTTGCCAGATGGACACCAGCAGTATCATGTCAAAAAAATATTAGACAAGGCGGGTATTAAGGTTGATGATTATCCCTCAACATCAGGCAATCGCCGACCAGCCAGCGGTTTGGATGGAGTTTTCATAAAGGTAATCAGGCCTCAGGACATGCCACTACAGGTAGCCAATGGCAATTTTGACCTGGCTATCACCGGTAGGGATTGGCTTACCGAGCATAAGTATCAGTTTCCATCCAGCCCGGTAACAGAGTTACTGGACCTGAAATATGGTAGAGTAAGGATAGTAGCTGTGGTCAGCAATGATATGCCGGTAGAGAATATTGATGGTTTAAGCAGGATTTACGGTCAGAGTGAGGAACCCTGCCGGGTGGCCTCGGAGTATGTCAACATAGCTGATAAGTATACACGGGAAAACCACCTGGGAAGATATCGGGTTATTCCTACATGGGGGGCGAGTGAGTCATTTCTACCAGATGATGCCGACCTTTTAATTGAAAATACCGAAACCGGGGGCACCATAGCCAGGCATAAGCTTAAAATTATAGATACCCTTTTTGAGTCAACAGCCTGCCTGATTGGCAGTAATGCCAGCGAGCCCAGTCCTATTAAGACGGAGAGAATAGAACATATAATGAAGAGTCTCAAAAGAGCTGTGGAGGCAATCTGAATTGAGAATTGCTACCGGTTTTAAAGAGGCGAAAGCACTGCTATCCAGGCAGGGTAGATTCAGCGATTATTCAGTCTCACCAGCGCTGAAGGGTAGGCTTAAGCAGATGTTTGGCACTGAAGACCCCGAGCAGGCAGTCAAGTATATTATTGATGAGGTGCGGAGTGGAGGTGACGCTGCTCTTTTTGACCTAACCTTGAGGATTGACCGGGTGCGGCTTAAGTCACTGGAAATTAGCAGACAGCAGGTAAAAGAAGCCCGTAGGCAGGTAGAATCCAGGCTTATCTCAGCACTTAAGCTGGCCGCAGACCAGATATACAACTTTCATGTAGCACAGAAAGCGGGTGTTTTAAGCGGCGTTGCCAAGATGGGCTCCGGCACCATTTTACGACCACTGGAGCGGGTTGGTATCTATGCACCCGGTGGCAGAGCTGTTTATCCATCAACGGTGCTGATGACGGCGATACCAGCTAGGGTAGCCGGCGTTAGTCAGGTAATTCTGGCTACACCACCGGGAGCGGATGGGGCAGTGCCGGCGGCAACGCTGGTAGCGGCTGATATTACTCGAGTTGACCGAATTTTTTGCATCGGTGGCGCCCAGGCAATCGCCGCAATGGCCTTTGGAACTGAAACAGTACCTAGGGTGGACAAAATCTGCGGCCCGGGGAATATTTTTGTCATGCTGGCAAAAAAGCTGGTCTATGGTCTGGTTGCTATTGATGGGCTTCAGGGTCCAAGTGAGGTGCTCATTATTGCTGATGAAATGGCGAATCCAGAGTATTGTGCCGCTGAAATTTTAGCTCAGGCAGAGCATGACCCGCTGGCTTCAGCCATATTGATAACCGATTCACCGGAACTGGCTGGTAGAGTAGACAAAGAAGTTGATAAACAAATATCAACCTTAGGGCGGAAGATAATAATAGAAGAATCTATAAAAAATGGGGGAATGATAATTGTGGTGGCTAACATTGATGAAGCCATAGAATTATCTAATCTTTATGCCCCGGAACACCTGTGTTTGCTTATAGATAAAGCAGAATCGTATGTTGAGCGGATTACCAATGCTGGCTGTATTTTTATCGGTGATAAGGCGACGGTGGTGATGGGCGATTATGTTGCCGGGCCAAGCCATGCCCTGCCCACCGGGGGAACAGCTAGGTTCAGCTCACCACTTAACATAACAGATTTCATAAAGTATATAAATGTGATTTCAGTGGATAATGATAGCTTGAAAGAGCTGGGAGAGGCGGCTATCATCATTGCCCGGGCTGAGGGGCTTGAAGCCCATGCTCGGGCGGTGGAGGAAAGGCTGGAACGGGATTAAAATAGAGGTATTAAAAATGGCTGATGGAGGTATTGAAAAGTTTATACGCCCTGAGCTGGTTAATTTTGGTGGTTATTCAGCCAGCAAATCACCGGAAACCCTGAAGGGCAAGATTGAGGCGCCAGTAGGGGGTATTATCAAGCTGGATGCCAACGAGAACCCTTATGGCTGTTCGCCAAGGGTAAATCAAGCCCTGGCTGATTACACTGATATAAACGTCTACCCTGATTCAGGACAAACGGAGCTCAGGAAACAGCTTCAGGAATATACCGGCGTGGCTATGAAGCATATTGTCGCCGGTGCCGGCAGTGACCAGCTTATAGACCTTATTTTACGCCTTTTTATTAAACCCGGCGATGAGGTAATAAACTGCATCCCGACCTTTGCCATGTTCCATTTCTTTATCAAGCTGAATGGTGGCACACCGGTTGAGGTAATAAGGGATAAAAACTTCTGTGTTGATGTTAGTGCTGTAAAGAAGGCTATAACCAAGAAGACCAGAATAATACTACTAGCCACTCCTAATAATCCTACCGGAACAGTAATACCCAGGAAAAATATACTGGAGATACTGGATACCGGATTGCCGGTTGTGGTTGATGAAGCCTATTATGAGTTTATTGGGGAAACTGTAGCCCCTTTGGTTGGCAAGTATGATAACCTTATGGTGCTCAGGACATTCAGCAAGTGGGCTGGGTTGGCGGGCTTGAGGATTGGTTATGGTCTTTTCCCGATTAAAGTAGCCGATTGCTTGCTTAGAATCAAGGAACCATATAGTGTCAATGTAGCCGCTCAGGTTGCCGTGCGGGAATCGCTCAAGGATGTTGATTACCTGATGAACAATGTAAGAACCATAATAGCTGAGAGGGAAAGGCTTTTCAGCCGTCTTAAGGAGATAGGGTGGCTAAAGCCTTATCCATCACAGGCTAATTTTATACTATGCTCGGTGCTAAAGGGCAGTGCCAGGGAGCTACAGCAAAAGCTAGAAGATAGAGGTATACTGGTTCGTTATTTTGACCAGCCACTGCTAAAAGACTCGGTTCGTATCAGTATCGGTAAGCCGGAGGAAAATGATATCCTTATAGAAACACTGAATGAAATAGAGGAGGAAATATAAGATTGTTTAGTAACCTATCCCCCTGACCCCCTTCCCTTGTAAGGGAAGGGGGTGTAAGTGAGAGGGG
>CAYGXW010000046.1:0-8312 GCA_964354125.1 uncultured Dehalococcoidales bacterium | reverse complement strand
AAAGCCTGAGATTAACAGGCTTAGCTAATATATTATTTAGTATGCTATAATTCAATAATAAACCCTCAAAGGAGGATACTATAATGAGCAAGGTCGCCATCGTCACCGACAGCGTCGCCTGCTTGACTAAAGAACAGATTGAGAAGTATGGAATAGTGGTGGTGCCAATAAAAATCCTTTTTGAAGAAAAAATCTACCGCAACGGTGTAGACCTTGCTCCATCAGAAGCCTACCAGCTTCTAGCCAAGGCACCGGATTACTTTTCAACCTCGCCATCTTCTCCCAGCGATTATACCGATATCTTCCGCGAATTGGCTGCTAAGGGACGGGATATACTTTGCCTCACCGTTTCCTCTAAACTCAGTACTGTCTTCAATGTGGCTAGCCTAGCCGCAGAACAGATTAAACAAGAATTGCCTCAAAGTACCATTGAGATAATAGATTCCAAGACTGCCACCGCTTCACAGGGGTTTATTGCGCAATCAGCAGCGCAAGTAGCAGCAAAAGGCAGTAAACTCACCGATGTTGTCAAATTAGTCAATTCAATGAGGGAGCGAGTCCATTTTCTTATTGCCCTTGATACCATCCGCCATGCCTACCGGACAGGACGAATACCCAAAATTGCCACCCAGATGGGTTCAATGCTGGGAGTAAAGCCATTGCTTACTATCTCAGACGGAGTGGTGCACCTGGTTGGTATAGTAAGAACAAAACAAAGTGGTGTGGAACGACTTATTGAAATAATGAGGCGTAAAGTAGGCAACCAGCCGGTTCATGTCGCCGTTATGCATGCCGCTGTGCCTGAAGAGGGAGAGGAGCTGAAGGAGTGCATCTCAGCCGAGTTTAACTGTGTAGAACTATTCCTCACCGAAGTCAGCCCCATTATAGGCTATGCCATTGGTCCTGGTGCACTGGGGCTTGCCTTTTACACTGCCCCCTGAGTAACACTAGCCTAGTGCCTTATACTTACTTATTGATATCCCAGCCTTTATAAAAAGAACCCGGATTTTCTCTATCTCCTCATCACTGGGGCCAGTACCGAATATAGAAAAGCCAGTGGCAATACCTACGTAGCCATCACGCTCTGGATTATCGGTTATTGTCCAGATAGCAAATTGCCGGACACGAAAAGTTTCTTCATGGAAATCAGGCAGATTGAGCAGCTTCATCAAATCTTCAGGAGGCGCTTCTGTGCTCAGCATCAAGCTGTTGCTCTCCTCAGGCGCATCCAGCTCCATACTGGCACAGGCGGCATCAACATCAAAGGGGTCAGTCGTCTCATAAGGGTCCAAAAGTATTAGTTTCTCTGTTAAAACCACCATGCTCTGGACACCGGTTGCTGATGAGGTAAATATAGTCCCTGGTAATATAGCAACTTCCATGGTATCATCGCTTTTTGATGTCAGGCTTATCTTGATGCGGTTAATGGAGCCGGTACCAGTGGCACTGGCTTCAATCAATCCCATGTTCTTTGCTTCTATAAGCTCAACATAGACGGCTGCCCGAAGCGCCCGATAATCACCAACTGGGATGCCAGCCATCTCAAAAAGTCCTTGGATTATATCTATCTCCTCATCACTGGGGCCGGTTCCCAATCCAAAGTAGCCAATACCTACATATTCATCGCGTCCTGGATTATCGGTAATAGTCCAGATAGCAAATTGCTGGATGCGAAAATCAAAGTCCTGAAATTCGGATAGATTGAGCAATCTCATTAATTCCCCACTGGCTGGGGTCATACTTAGCGTTAGAACATTGCTTTCACTGGGTATATCCAACTGCATATTGCAGCTGGCGGCATTAACCTCTACTAATTCTGCTGTCTCATATGGCTCTAGTAAAACTATTTTCTCTTCTATGACTACCATACTCTGAATGCCAGCTGTCTGAGATTCAAATATAGTTCCTGGTAAGATGATGAGCTGTAATCTTTCATCACTCTTTGAAGTGATGTTAAGCTTAATACTCTCAAGGTTGCCAGTACCCAAGGCATTAACCTCAACAAGCTCCATAAATTGTGCTTCAAAGAGCATTATTTCAATCGGTGGCTGTTCAATGGTCTCGGTTATAACTGGTGTAGTCGGGATGGGGGCTTCCGTTACAACTGGAGTGGTCTGAGTAGGTGGTTGTGTTGTCGTTGGCATTGGCGGTGTTGTTGTTGGAGGTGGAGGTGGTGTTTCTAAATTGACCAAGATGCAATCCTCTACGAGAACATTTATTATATAGCCTGTACACCTACCACGAATTGTTACATTTTGCCCTTTAACCAATTGTGCTATTTGAGATTCATAATTACTATCAAACATACATTGGACGCCCCAAACATATATATTCTCGCCTAGTAGTTCTATATATGGTTTGTCAAGAATATCTTTACCAATATCGTATACCATTCCATAAATTTCAAGTGTTTTTCCTTTATATTCAGCATCCGCTGCCACCTCATTTGCTTCATAAGCTGAGCATAATTCTTGAGCGGTTACATGTATTACGCTTGGAGTGGTGGTATCAGTGGTACCATTAAAATCAAAGACGGTACTAAAAAGGGCAATAGCCACTATTATTATAGTAAAGACACCTATTACAGCGAAACAACCAATGGCAAACTTTTTCATATATTAGCCATCTCCTTTCGCCAATTTTATTAAACCTTAGACATTAGCCAGAACTTAATCTAAACCCGTGTTACCGGTTTGTCAATACCCATCAATAAGGGTTCAGCTCCTCATCAGGCAGAGCTACCTGGATAGGCAACTCCTTAACCGGTAACTCCAGGGATTTTATCATGCTAATAGCGTTACGGGGGGCATAGCCCTGCCAGTGATTATTAAAAAAGGCAAAGGTAAGCCTAGTCTTGCGGCTGGCACCTTTTACCCCCCTTGATAATGCCTCTATCTCCTCAGGCGAATAAAGATACCGATAACGGGTTTCACTATCCCCCCGCCACCAATCCTCAGCATTCCGTCCGTGGAAACGGAAATAAGCCATGTCCGAGGTTAGTGGTAACTTCTGGGCTACTGAAAATTTGAATTTCGGCTCGTCTATCTGTACCCAGGCAGTATTGCTTCCCGCCAATAATTCAGCCGTACCCGGGTCATCACTCCAGCTACGATGCCTCAATTCAATAGCCAGCCGATAATTGCCAAAAGCCTTGATGACTGCTTGAAGGATTTGCTGACCAAATTTATCATTCTTAAAACTTGGTGGAAACTGGGCTAGTAACGCCCCCAGCTTGCCTGCTCTAGCTAGGGGTTCAATACTACTTTTAAATATATCAATGTCCTTGAGTGATATTACCGCATCGCCGCCCGTTGCCTGCTTGAACATTCCGGGGTGAGTGAATTTCTGCCACAGCTTGGCAGTGAAGAGAAAGCCCTCCGGCGCCTTGCCAACCCAGCTAGAAACATATCCTGGGTTCGGTGGGCTGTAGAAGGAACTGTTAATCTCCACTGTGTTAAAAAACTGGCTGTAATAGCTGAGTTCATCAATTTTGCCTTTGGGATAGAAGTAACCACTCCAAGTACCTTCACCCCCAGGATAGGACCAGCCTGAGGTGCCAATATACAACTTAGCCTGCCCAGTCATTATCAATATTACCCTAACCGCTTTCTTAGGATACCAGTCTAAGGAACTCTAGCGGTAAATTTAACGCCTAGAGTAGGGTTGGTATATCCTTTCCTGCTTCTTCTGTCAGGGCGGCTTTACTCGTTTGTACTTTCTGCCTCTTCTTAATTTCTTTACCCAGTTCGGCTGACTTACTGTAGTAATGCCTCACCTTCTCCACATCACTGATTTCAGATAGGATTACGGTAACATCCAGCAGGCCCTTTTCTCTCGGGTAGTCACCATTCCTGATAACAGCCTGCGGAGCGAAGCTCTTCAGGTAGTCACCAAGCTCCTTGACCAATTCCATATTCATTTCCTTGGCTGGTGCTGAAAGCAGGTAAAGAGCCCGATAAGCATCGTATGGATTACAATTAATTGATAGCTCACTGATAGCCTGGTCCATTGCCTCAATGCCTTTATGGGTCTTGGTGCTCCGCTTGCGGAAATTACGTGACCAGTCTGTGGGTAGCGTAATAAGCGGTAGTTTCACATCGCCATAGCCTATAGCCGTCCAGCCAGATAAAGTCTGTATTATATCCCCGGCATCAAGCACCTTAGCGCCAATATACTTGCGCTTCTTCTCCTCGCCGGTACACAGCAGGTCAAAGAATGGCTCAACTATTAGCTGATTGATTTTTACTATATTGTTCTGCAGTGAAAAGTCCTTTCTGACATACCTTTGATTATCAATCAGGATAACGGCATCGGCTATGGAATAAACAGATTTAAGGCATACTGCCGTGTTATAGAGAGCCCTTTCCTCGGTTACTTCTTCATGCTCAAAGGGAAGGACAAGCAGAGAATAAACTGGTTTATCACCAAAGCGCTCTTTAATCGCCTCCGCCAGCACTGGTATTGCCCCGGAGCCGGTACCGCCAGCGGCACCAGCGATAAGCAAGAAGGCATCGGTTTCAAAGAACTGCCGGGCGCCCCTCATGGCATCAAGGACCTTATCAGCATCTTCCCTGGCTATATCGGCACCAACCTCACTTATCTTGGCTACGCCGTGACCGTGGGTTGTGCCGGCTCCGATGAGTATTCGGTGTTGGTATGAAGGTTTTATGGTGTTCAGTCCAGCCAGGTCGGTTGAGTCTGTATTAACGGCAAAGGAATCAACAATTATGTCAATGCCACGAAGGCTGCGCGCCCTTCTGTTCAGCCGCTCAAACTCATCAGCAATTCGGCCACCACACTGCCCAAAGCCAACCACCACTAACTTCATATCTCACCTCCTTATATTTGAGTATTGAAGTCTAGCCTCAAATGGCTTCTTTGTCAACACAGGTGTCGGAAATAGGTAATAGCCCATTTGCCTTAAGAAAACAAAGGTGATATACTTTATTACTTTTTACTTCTAGCATAACCTCCTTAATAAAAAGGAGCTGGCAATTGTTAGAAAATTACGGTTATATAGCACTTTTTCTTCTAGTTGCTATACTCTTCACCTCCTTTCTGGTAATACTCCCTCTGATTCTTAGATTACTCCACATCGTGCCCAAAAAGCCCAACCCGATTAAGTCTTCTACCTTTGAATGCGGCATGGAGACTATAGGCAAAACATGGGTCCAGTTTAATTTCCGCTACTATTTTTACGCCCTTTTGCTTATTGCTCTAGATGTTATGGTTGTCTTTCTCTTCCCCTGGGCAGTTGAGCTCAGGCAACTGGGGGTATTTGGCCTTATCGCCGCCCTTATTTTCATTCTTATTATTTCTGTCGGCTATATATATGCCTGGCGGAAGAAGGCCCTGGAATGGAAGTAGAAAAAAGATACATCTACTGTGACACAGAACTTGACCAATATGAAGGCGAAGTCATAGCGACACTTAAGGCAAAAAGCCAGGCTCCTATCACCGACCCGGACGAGTGGCTCTTAAAAGAGGTTCGCCATAATATACTGCTTACCACTGTAGATTCTATCCTCAACTGGGCTAGGCGTTCTTCTCTCTGGCCGGTGATTTGCTTTCCTGCTTGTTGTGCCTTTGAAGTGATAGGTGCCTCCTCCCCCCGTTTTGATATTGCCCGCTTTGGTATGGAATTTTTACGGGCTTCCCCACGCCAGGCTGACCTGATGATTACCGCCGGTACCATGACCTGGAAGATGGCGCCTCAGGTTAAGCGCCTTTATGACCAGATGACTGAGCCGAAATGGGTCATAGCCATGGGCGCCTGTGGCATTAGCGGTGGTATTTTCAAGGGTTCTTATTCTGTCGTGCCGGGTTATAACCGCATAGTCCCGGTTGATGTCTATGTGCCTGGCTGTCCACCCCGTCCTGAAGCCCTGCTCTACGGTATAGAGATGCTGCGTAAAAAAATAAATAAGAGAAGTATAGCCACCGAGGGTGAGTAATGACAGTAGCCCTTTCCGGCAGTGAAATAGCCGAAATATTAAATGGTAAATTTGCCGAGGGCATTGTTGAGGCATGCCAGGACAGCCTTGTAGTTGATAGCGAATTTCTGCCCGCCATCGCCCCTTTTCTTAAAGACACCCCTGGTCTTGACTTTGACTATCTCAACTACATTACCGGCATTGACTACCAGAAATACTTTGAGCTGGTTTACCATCTGGTCTCTATAAAGCATAACCGCAGCCTGAAAATAAAGACACGCTGTTACCAGCGAGATGAGCCGATAGTTCCATCACTGGTCAATATCTGGCAGGGGGCTGATTTTCAGGAGCGTGAGATTTTTGACCTTCTAGGCATTAGATTTAATGGTCACCCAAATATGAAGCGCATCTTTCTCTGGGATGGGTTTAAGGGACATCCATTGCGGAAGGACTTTAATGATGGCACTTAAAACCGAGCCCTTTGTTGTTAATATGGGACCCCTGCACCCCAGCACTCATGGGGTTTTTCGGATGAGGGCTACCCTTGACGGTGAGGTCGTCGTTGATATAGAGCCAGTTTTGGGCTACCTCCACCGGGGGATTGAAAAGCTGGCTGAGGGACGCACTTACAAACAGGATATACCCTTTACCGATAGACTGGATTATGTAGCCTCTATGAGCAATAACCTGCCCTATGTTATGGCGGTGGAGAAGCTGGCTGATATTCAGGTGCCGCAAAGGGCAGAATATATCCGCGTTATTATGGCTGAATTACAGCGTATCGCCAGCCATCTGCTGGCTGTTGGCTCTTTCACTAATGATTTGGGCACCTTCTTTACCCCGTTTATGTATATGTTCCGCGAAAGGGAAAAGATTGTCGACCTTTTTGAGATGGTCAGTGGTCAGCGTCTGATGTATAACTATATGCGTTTTGGTGGGGTAAGCCACGATATCCCTGATGAATTCTTACCGGCTTTAAAGAAGTTTGTTAACCAGATGCCCGGCTTCATTGACGAGTATGACCAGCTACTGGCTAAGAACGAAATAGTGCTCGCCAGGACCAAGGGGGTCGGCATCTTACCCAAAGAGCTGGCTATAAACAGTTCAGTAAGCGGACCAACTCTTCGTGCCAGCGGGGTTAAGTGGGATATTCGTAAGGCAGACCCATACTCTGTTTATGAGCGCTTTGAATTTGACATCCCCACCGGTAGCGTTGGTGACTGCTATGACCGCTATCGGGTGAGAATAGAAGAGATGCGCCAGAGTGTACGCATAATCAAGCAGGCTATGGAACAACTGCCCCAGGGCAATGTTTTAAACAAGGTGCCACTTCAGCTAAGACCACCGGTTGGCGAAGCCTACGCCCATATTGAAGCCCCCAAAGGAGAGCTTGGCTTCTATCTGGTTTCTGATGGTTCGGAAAAGCCCTACCGCTTTCATATTAGAGCACCATCCCTGCTCAATCTTACCATTCTGCGGCAGATGGTTGTTGGCTGGAAGATAGCCGATGTCATAATCACCTTGGGCAGTATTGACATTTGCTTGGGAGAGGTAGATAGATAGCGATGACCACTAGCCTTTATCCCGAGATTAGTCTGTCAGCCTTACCCCCTGACTGGCCGGGAAACTTCTGGCTTCACCTGCTGGTCTTTGCCATCGGCATCATTGTTTTTGTTATAGTTACAGTAATAATCTTCATCTGGCTTGATCGCCGGCTGGTAGGCCGTTTTCAGGTACGCTATGGTCCCAACCGTGCTGGTCCTTTTGGTCTTCTTCAGCCAATTGCCGATGTCATCAAGATACTCACCAAAGAAGATAATGTTCCCACCAAGGGAGACAGGCTGATCTTCTGGCTGGCACCGATAGTTGCCCTATCCCCGGCCATTCTGGTCTTCGCTGTAGTTCCATTTCAAGACGGTGCCCTACTCGTTGACCTGAATATCGGCATTCTATATGTGATAGCTATCGGCTCGGTAACATCCATTGGTATCTTTATGGCTGGCTGGGCTTCTAATAATAAATACTCTTTAATTGGAGCTATGCGGGATGTGGCTCAGCTGGTCAGCTATGAGATTCCTCTGGTGCTGTCCCTGGCGGCTATTGTCTTAATTGCCGGCTCTATGTCACTAACTGAAATAGTTGAGGCACAGAGCGTTCCCTTTATTTTGCTTCAGCCCCTGGCTTTCCTGCTCTACTTTATGGCGGCTCTGGCGGAGGTTAATCGCTGTCCCTTTGATATGGTGGAGGCTGATTCAGAGCTGGTATCCGGCTTCAATATTGAGTTTTCGGGGATGAAGTGGGCCGCTTTTTTGTTTACAGAGTATGCCGATGTTGCGGCTATCTCGGTAATAGTAACCACCATCTTCCTCGGTGGCTGGC
>CAYGXW010000045.1:0-8731 GCA_964354125.1 uncultured Dehalococcoidales bacterium | reverse complement strand
CATTCTGTGGCTTTTTCTTGTCGTCCCTGAAGAACGGGGCTGCCTTAAGCAGTATAGAGGCGCCTATCGTGAATATATGAAAAGAACTCCAAGGTGGCTAGGAATACCAAAAACCTAATTACAAATGAAAGGAGATAATACCTATGGATGACTGTCTTAGTCCCAAATCCAAAATTTGTCTTGCCCCTAAATTCATTATCGATGCAGCTGGATACCATCTCTTGACATCCAGAATCTGCTTTATTCTGGGTATTATATTCGCTACAATGGGGGTTGTTAGTGACGCCATGAATACTATTCTTGGCTTAAATCCAATATCCTGGTTCCTGCTGGCAATTGGCGTTTTTGTGGCCGGCATACCCCCCTGCCTTGGCTGGGCGTTGGCTGTTTACCTCAGGTTTAAGTCCATAGAAGCTAAAAAGAAGGAATAAATACAAAAGAAAGGAGGGCATTATGAAAGACCGAATGCATGAGCAAATGTCCGCAGAATTGAAACAAAACACACGCACCGATACACTTGTCGTCATCACCGCAATTCTGCTCAACCTGTTGTTCCTTGGTATCAATTCTGGAGTTGCCAGTGCCGTACATGAATATGAATACACTGGACCCGGTCTTGATAGAACAAGTATCAATATTACGGCTCTAGTTATAATAGTCATCTTATTTGCTTTGGTGATAGCGATTAATTTCTTTGCCCTGCGTATTTTATCAAGAGGCAAGGAAAGAAGAGCCAAGCTGATGGCCGGGTTGATGAAGATGTACCAGGAGGAGGGTATGGAACAGTATTATGACCCTTCCATTGAGCAGGGATATGATGCCAGATACAATCTCTTCAGCGCTGTAGTTGTTTCCCTGGGGGCAGTAGCCATTTTAGTTCCCCTGCTGGTCTCTTCTATGAGTTGTTAAAGAGTGATATTTACCCAAGCACGGAAAGAACCCGGCTAGAGTATAAAAAGACGCCATTTTGAAACGGTTGAAACGCCAGCGCATTGACACATAGTAGTATAATAAGCAGCCCAAGAAGTAACTGCGAAGTAAAGGAGGAATCTATTATGTTTGCCCGTTTGGTCTCAGCCCAAGCAAGGAGTGACAAGCTAAATGAAATGATACGTATTTGGAAGGAGAAGGATATTCCCCTAATGAAAGGTGTCAAGGGCTACCGCGGGGCTTATCTCATCACCGACCGCAAAACAGACAGAGGAGTCTCCTTAACCCTATGGGATAGTGAAAAGGACGCCATCGCCGACGAACAAAGTGCACTACACCGGAAACAGATTGATATGTATAAAGGTCTCTTTACCGGGGAGATTACTCACCAGCGATATGAGGTTAGTGCCCAAGACAAAATATAAGCACCTATTTTGAAGGGAGATAAAAATGAAACTGCAAAGGTCTATTGAAATCGCCGCGCCGCCGGAGAAAATCTGGCCATATCTTGTCGAGCCGGAAAAGATTATGAAATGGGTCACCTCTCTTAAGAAATTCGAGTACACCGGCAAGGGGTGCAGTGGCGTGGGCACCACCTTTTACTGGGAGGAAAAATCCGGACCACTGCTTATGAAGCTCCACTACCAGGTTACCGAATGGCTGGAAAACAAGAGGTTTGCCTTCAAACTGACCTCCGGTCCAGGAAAGAAGGACAACCTGCTATGGGCTTTGGATGTTACCCCTGCCGGGAGCAGATTTACCTTTACAGAGGACTTTGAGATGCCCTGGGGGATAATCGGCAAGGCGCTGGGTAAAATGCTTGGCGGTATGTTGGGCAAGAGCATGGAGAAGATAATAAGGAACTTAAAGAGCCTGGTGGAGAAGGAGGGGTAAGATAAGAAGAGGGAGAAGGGGAAGTGAGCAGGCGGGATTGACGGGGTTTTTTATCATATTTTTTTGCTCTATAGATTAGGCGTCCTAAAAGAAATGCTTAGATCAGATATGTTTATTCCATTTTCATCACCATAAAATACAGGTAGACGTAATATTTCTTTACTTATACTATCTAACTCCTGTATGCACTTTTCTTTTAATGCAATAACTTCTGGCATCAATATTACTGCAAATTTACTATTTTGAATAAGTTCGACTTTTCTATTTGCATCATTTCTCTCTTTGATTAATTCTTGTATCTTTCTATTTATTATTCCCTCAGGGCTCCCATAAAACGATCTTAAACGATCTTCTTTTTCCTCCTTTTTCCCCTTCTGTTCATATTCCTTCAATATCTTATCCTGTTCTTGTATATCATCACTCTTATTATTAACCGTTTCAACTAGATTGTTGAATCTTGTTTCTAATCGCTTGATTATAGCCTGTATTTCCATAAGGCAAACACTAAGCGATTCTCTATCGTATATGACAGTGAAAAACACGTATTCATTCCTTTTTCTATGTGAATACCCATTAAATATTGTGTCTTCAAAATCTTCATTAAGAAACCACCCGTAACCTTTTTTCTCGTATCCGTTGATTTCTAATGAAGTTTTGAACATATGTTCACTTAATTCTTTTCCACTTTGAACTTCCAATCTATCCTCTTCCGTTATTTTAGTTGCATCTTTTAAAGCCTTATCTAACTCTGTAGATATATTTTCAGGTGTATACTTTATCGTGTCGTGTGTTTGTATATTAAAAGCCAATTTTTGTCCATCCTTTTGTAGTGGAACTATACATTTGCCTAACGCTGTCATTAAACCGTATTCAAAATACACATTGGGATTGGGTATCAATACAGCTTTACTCCCAATAGTCTGAATTTCATCATCAAGTATCACAATGCAAAACTGTGATTCAATTATTTTCCCGCATATTTTTATGCAAAAAATATCTTGCCCATAAGCACGGATCTTTGTTGCAACAACGGGTTCAATCCCTATTGTCATTAATTTTGCTTCAATAAGATCAGTCATAATTTTCACATCGCTAGTCGATGGACAAGCTACAAAACACGATTTTGAAGCTCCGAGGAATTTTCCGCATACATGGTCTTTACGCACAAAGCATTTCTTTATCTCTCTAAATTGTGCTCCTTTGTCGTATCCCACATATGTGTATGGCTCTCTATAGTATCTCAACATTGCTCTTCTTACCATTTAATCACCCCCCAATTTATTCATAATTCTAAACCTTTTCCTCCCCCTTGCCCATCTCCTCCTCAATCTGCTCCATTAAACGGGCGGCGCGGGGGTAGCCGATGTGGAGTTTCCTCTGCAGGAAAGAGGTAGAGATTTGCTTGTATTCCCTGGCCAGTTGTCTGGCTGATTCTAAAAGGGGGTCTTCCGGGTAGCCTTCCCTTCTGCCAGCGGTTACCGAAGACACCAGCTCCTCAACCTTAAGCTGAGCCGGCATTTCTTCCAACTTTTGGCTACCCCAGAAGTAAACCAGCCTCTCCACCTCGTTATCAGAGACAAAACACCCCTGGAGACGCTTAGGCTTGGCCGCCTCGGTGGGCATATAGAGCATATCGCCCCGCCCCAGCAGCTTTTCGGCGCCGCCAATATCAAGAATGGTGCGCGAATCCACCTGTGAGGTTACGGCAAAGCTGATACGGGTGGGGAAGTTAGCTTTGATTAAGCCGGTGACCACATCCACCGATGGCCGCTGTGTAGCCACTACCAGATGGATGCCAACCGCCCGGGCAAGCTGGGCTAAGCGGCATAGGATATGCTCTACCTCATCAAAGCCAGCCATCATTAAATCAGCCAGTTCATCAACAACCAGAATTATGTTGGACAGCTTCTCACTCCCTGATTTGTTTTTATTATAGCCCTCAATATTACGAGCCCCGGCAGCCGCCAGCTTTTGATAACGTTTATCCATTTCCTGATTAAGCCAGCGCATTGTGCTCAGAGCCTTCTGGGTATCAACAATGACCGGCACCGCCAGGTGGGGCAGGCTGTTAAATGGGGTCAACTCCACCCGCTTGGGGTCAATCATAATAAATTTAGTATCAAAGGGTGTATTATACATCAGCAGACAGCAGATAATGGCATTTAAGCAGACTGTCTTGCCGCTGCCGGTGGCGCCAGCGATAAGCAGGTGGGGCATCTTAGCCAGGTCAGCAGATGTTGCCTCTCCTCCGGCACCCTTGCCCAGAGCTATAGCCAGACTGGACTTGGCTAGAATCTTCTGGTAGGCACTGGTCTCAATTACCCCGCGCAGGCTGACAATGCTATAAACCGTATTGGGTACTTCTATGCCGACTACCGATTTACCCGGTACCGGAGCTTCAATCCTGATGCTCGGGGCGGCCAGGGCAAGGGCTAGGTCGTTAGATAGCGAGGTTATTCTCTCCACCTTAACCCTGGTCCGGGATACCTCCCTCTGTGTTATGGCAATATTGCCGTCTTCGTCTCTCTTTTTTACTTCCTTCATTCTCCGGTCCCAGCCCGGCTCAATGCCAAACTGGGTAACCGTTGGCCCAACATTTATCTGCACCACCTTAGCCTCAACACCATAGCTGGCCAGGGCATCCTCAATTATCTTAGCCCTCTGGACATTGTCCGCCTGACTAAGCTCAACCTCAGTAGACCTATCCAGAATATCAATCGGTGGCAATCGCCAGCCATCAACAATAACCAGAGACGGCGACTCACCATATTTCCGCCACACCTCCTGCGCCACATGTTTCAGGTCCGGCTGCGGCTGAGAGATATCGGGTGCTGTAGTCGCCGTCGCCCTTTCTGTTACTGGCTCTTTGACCGGGATTTCAGGGGGTATCAGCACCGACGGTGATGTCATCTTCGGCGCCGGGGATTCCTTAGTAACTGCTGGTCTAACCGGCGGACGAAAGGGCGGTTCAAGCTCTTCCCTGCCCGGTCTGGCGGGAGGAGGTGGCATTTTAACCAGCTCAACTAGCCATAGAGCTAAGCGTTTAAGGGCACCAAAGCAAGCCCTGGGGAATACCAGAATAACACCTAAAACAACCATCCCCAGTACCCTGAGAATACCAATCGCCATCTGGTCGCCAATGATACTTCGTCCAAAACTACCACCCAGCTCAAAAAGAGACAGTATCCCCCAGACAGCGAAGAGGAAAGAAGCCGCACCCAGCCACTTATTCCACTGATACAGCTTCCAGCGAACTATAAAAGCCGAAATCTGCCGGCGGAATATGATGCCGGCTATGATGATAACGGCTAGAGCGATAAGCACCAGCCCCCAGCCCAAAAGACCAATAGTGCTTTGGGCAACGCTTTCAGCCCATGAAGAAATCGCTTTCCACTGCCAGAATAACACCGCTAGAATAATGACCAATAGTAAAAATCGCCGCACCCAGGGCGACATTAGAAAGCGAAAGAAGCCAGCCAAGGTCAAACCCTTCCCGGGCTTTGCCCTCGGTTTCTCCCTATTAACCATATGTTTCGCCTTTTTCTTAGCCATAGAACACCGGCTATACCTTGACCATAACTGGCAAAATCATGGGGCGGCGTTTGGTCTGCTCATAGTAGAACCTGTTTAGTGCATCCCTGACCTTGCTATCGGCAAAGCCCCACTCCGCGGTACGTTTACCACCATGGTCCAGGATTTTGGCTACCAGGTCACGGCTTTCCTCCAGCATATCCTTGGATTCATTGGTGTCAACAAAGCCTCTTGATACGATGTCAGGGCGACTGACCAGCCTTCCTGTCTGCTTGTTGACGGCGATAATAACCACCACAATGCCGTCCTGTGACAGCATCCTCCGGTTACGAAGGATAATACCACCAACATCGCCAACACTAAGCCCATCAACATAGACATTGCCCGAAGCCACCTTACCCATTACCTTGCCCCAGTTAGGGCTTAGCTCAAGTATATCGCCATCCTCAAGGATAAAGGTGTTCTCCCCCGGGATACCCACTGACTGGGCTAGCTTGGCGTGAAGATTAAGGTGGCGGTACTCGCCGTGGACAGGCATAAAGAATTTCGGCTTGGCTAGATTCAACAGCAGCTTTAACTCCTCCTGGCTACCATGCCCGTGGACGTGGGTCTGTGCCATCCCGCTGTAATATACCTCAGCCCCCTGCTTGAAAAGGCTATCTACCGTCCGGTTAATCAAGGACTCATTACCCGGGATAGGCGAGGCTGAAATTACTACAGTGTCACCGGGGACTATATTAACCTGGCGGTGGTCACGATTGGCTATGCGTACCAGCCCTGAGGTGGGTTCCCCCTGACTGCCGGTGGTAATGATGACAACCTTCTGGTGAGGCATACTACGAAGCTCGTCTATCCGAGCTAGAACTCCATCTGGTGCCTTAAGGTAACCCAGCTCCAGCGCTATTTTAGCTGTATCGCTCATACTGCGCCCGATTATAAAAACACGGCGCTGGTGCTTGGCGGCGGCATCAATTATCTGCTGAACACGGGACACCAGCGAAGCAAAGGTGGTGATAATAACCCTTCCCGGTGCATTGGCCATAATATGGTCCAGCGCTTCACCAACCACCCTCTCCGAGGGCGTATAGCCGGGTAGCTCAGCATATGTTGAATCGGAGAGAAGAAGCAATACCCCCTGCGCCCCGACCTGAGCCAGTCGGGAAAGGTCGGTCGGTTTACCACTAACCGGGGTATGGTCAAGCTTGAAGTCGCCGCTGTGCACTACAGTTCCCACTGGCGTTTGGATGATTAAGCCTACTGAATCAGGGATGCTGTGGCAGACAGGGAAGAACTCAATCTTAAATCTGCCCAGGGTAAACTGACCACCGGGCGGTATGATATTAAGTTTGGCCTGCGATAATGCCTTTCTCTCCTTGAGCTTTACCGAGATAAGCCCCTTAGCCAGCTTGGTGCAGTAAACCGGCACATCAAGCTGGGGCAAGACATAGGGCAGGGCACCGACATGGTCTTCGTGGGCATGGGTGATAATTATGCCCCGTATCTTTTCCCGTTTTTCAAGCAAATAGCTGATATCCGGAATCACCAGGTCAACACCTAGCATTTCTTCATTGGGGAACATAAGCCCGGCGTCAATAACAATAATATCATCGCCAAACTCCACCACCATCATATTCTTGCCAATTTCACCCAAGCCACCCAAGGGTATTATTTTAAGTCTCTGTTTTGTCATCTCAAACCTCAAACATATTTAGTTGCTTTACTTCCGGCTCCTTTTTTGCTTCGGGCATACTCCTTGTCTGAGCCAGTAGCTGTGGGATTTTAAGCATATCTGTTTTTACCACCTCGCGCAGGCTCTGCTGGTGAAGGGCTGCCGCCGGATGATACATAGCGTAGTAGATTACATCATCACGCCTTTCGGCGGTGCCATGAATCTTGCCGATGCTCCTCCCAGGGAAGAATAAAGCCATGGAATAGCGCCCCAGTGTAACTATCATCCTGGGACGAATTAGCTCAATCTGTCGTTCCAGCCAGCCACGACAGTTTAGTATCTCCTGAGGAAGTGGGTCGCGATTTCCCTGCGGCCGGCACTTGATAACATTAGCTATATAGACCTGCTCACGCTTGAGATTTATTAAGGATAGAAGCTCATCCAGAAACTGCCCCGCCGGTCCCACAAAAGGCCTCCCCTGCTGGTCTTCATGCCAGCCAGGGGCTTCGCCAATAAACATAATGCCAGCGTCCCCCGCCCCCTCACCCGGCACTACTCGGGTTCTGTATTTAGCAATATCACACCTTTGGCAGCGTGTGATTTCCCCGTAAAGCTCTCTCAGCGCCGACATCTTATCCTGTTAATATAGATTAGTGATTCAACACCTGGCCTTTTAACTATGATAACACGGGCAATATGTCAAGTCAATTTAGCTTATTTTCCTAACTTTCCGCCAGGTTATCAAAAAATAGTCTTATATGTGCTAAAATAGTAAGGCATAGGGATAGATTTCAGAGTAGCTTTTAATGGATAAGACTATTTCCCTGATTATACCCACCTATAACGAACATGATAATATAGTACCGCTAGTTGAGCGACTTAGCCGTGCCTTGTTTAGCCACAGCTATGAGATTGTGTTCATTGATGATAACAGTACCGATGGCACTGCCGAGCTGGCGGTATCCCTAAAAGACAAATACCCGGTTAAGGTAATTGTCCGTAAGAACAAGAGAGGACTGGCTTCAGCCGTTGTTGACGGAATCAGCCATACTTCAGGAAATATTATAGCCGTAATGGATGCCGACCTGCAGCATCCACCAGAGCTTGTTACTGATTTGCTAAAAGAGATAGAGGTTGGCGCCGATGTTGCCATAGCCTCAAGGTATGTTAAAGGGGGTGGCTGTCAGGGTTGGAGCCCGACCAGAAGGCTCATATCAAAAGGGGCTGGCTTTCTAGCCCATCTGTTACTACCGACAACCAGACGGGTCAGCGACCCGATGTCCGGCTTTTTCATGTTCAAGAGAGGGGCGGTTAATGATGCTCGTTTAAACCCGGCTGGTTTTAAGATACTGCTGGAAATACTCATGCTTGGTAAATTCCAGACTGTGGCCGAAGTCCCTTATACTTTTATCACCCGGGAAAGAGGCACCAGCAAACTCAATGCCCGACAACAGATTAGTTACCTGAGGCACATCCTGAGCCTGATGCGGCGCACCGGCGAGCTGGTCAGGTTTCTCAAGTTCTGCTTGGTGGGAGGGAGTGGTGTTGGTGTTAATGTCGGGCTTTACTGGCTGCTTACCAGGTTTGCTGGCTTCACTCCGCTTGATAATGCGGCCATCGGTAATATCCTGTCAGGCAATCTGGCATTGATGATAAGTATAGAGACATCCATAATTACCAACTTTACCCTTAACAACTTCTTTACTT
>CAYGXW010000044.1:0-9447 GCA_964354125.1 uncultured Dehalococcoidales bacterium | reverse complement strand
CCGGCTTTCATTCAGGCTGGAGACCAGATAATTATCACCAAGGGGCCGGCAATTGAGGCGACCGGCATCTTCGCCACCATGTTCCCGCAGCTTGTCGAGCGGGAGTTCGGCGCTGATTTCCGCCACCGGGCGGAGCAGGTATTCTACCAGATGTCGGTGGTGGAGGATGCTATGACTGCTATAACTGTCGGCGTCCGGCAGAACGGCGTTACCGCCATGCACGACGCCACCGAGTGCGGCGTCTGGGGCGGGCTCTACGAGCTGGCGCAGGCGGCTGGTGTCGGCGTCAGGGTGGAGCAGGAAAAGATTGTGGTTACCGACTGTGTTGCCGAGATATGCCGCTATTTCGGCATTGACCCCTATGCGTCCATCAGTGAGGGGACATTGATTATCGCCTGCCGCCGGCATAAAGCCGGGGAGGTGGTGCAGGTGCTATCCCGGCAGGGTATTCGCTCTTCCATCGTCGGCGAGTTCACCGCGCTGGAGAAGGGCATGGTGCTGGTCAGAGGGGGCAGGGAGGAAAAGCTGGAACACCCCATCGTTGACCCCTTCTGGAAGGCTTTCTATGGTGCCCTTGCCAAGTATAAATCTTAGGCAGTAAAGGTTAATGTGCCGAGATGAAAATGAAGGGTAAAACAGAGAAAATTCCTATACTCCATATTACCGGAAAAGGTGGAGAAGAGACTATTGATACCATTGTCAGAGAACTACCGCTTACCATCTTTCTGAATGGCAGGGAGCTGGTAACCACCCTCTGCTCACCGGTAGACCTGGAATATCTGGTTGTGGGCATCCTTACTTCAGAGGGATTGATAGAGAGTAAGGAAGAAATTAAAAAACTAGAGGTTGATGCTGAGGCGGGCGTAGCCTATGTGGAAACCAGGGGAAATAAAAAGGTAACCGGTGGGCAATTATTTAAGCCGCTGGTGGCTTCCGGTGGCGGTAAGGGTCCCTCTTCTTATAAAATACCTGAAATTAAAGAAAAAGAAGGGGTGATTTCTCAGGTTACTGTATCGGCAGGTGAGGTCTCAGCCTTGGTAAGCGATTTTCTCCATCGCTCTTCCACTTATCAGGCAACCCGTGGTGTTCATAGTGCCGCTCTGTGTCATAGTAAGGGCATCCTGGTTTTCCATGATGACATCGGCCGGCACAATGCTATTGATAAGGTCTTTGGCCAGTGTCTGTTAGGTGGTATCCCTCTGAATGACCGTATTATCATCACCAGCGGACGAATATCATCAGAGATATTGCTCAAGGTGGTTAAAAGAAAAATTCCAATTCTCATCTCTAAAGCGGCGCCAACAAATCTTGGGGTGGAGCTGGCTAAAAATTTGGGGGTCACCATCATCCGCTTTATCAGGGGAAAGGGAATAAATATTTATAGTCATGGTTGGAGGGTGGTAGCTGATGCTGGATAACAGTGCTGAAATGGTAAGAAAGATTCTGGGCCTAAAGAGAAAAAAGAAGGCTATTATCCTGGCTCACAACTATCAGTTGGGCGAGGTTCAGGATATAGCCGACTTTGTTGGCGATTCTCTGGAACTGAGCCAGCAAGCCGCAGGAACAGACGCTGAGGTAATTGTCTTCTGCGGTGTTCACTTTATGGCTGAGACAGCTTCTATCTTATGTCCCAATAAAATGGTCTTACTACCTGACCTGAATGCTGGCTGCCCTTTGGCAAATATGATTACTGCTGAAGGATTAAGGGAAAAGAAAAGGGAGCTACCGGAGGCAACTGTGGTCTGCTATATTAACTCCACGGCTGAGGTCAAGGCAGAGTCGGATATCTGCTGCACCTCAGCCAACGCCATCAGGATTGTTGAAAGCCTAGACAGTGAGCAGATATTGTTTATCCCTGACCATTATCTGGGTCACTATATTTCAACCAAGACAAAGAAGAAATTTTTCCCCTGGCCTGGCTACTGCCCGACCCATGCCCGCATACTACCTGAGCATATAATTGAGCTGAAGAAAGATTACCCACATGCTAGCGTGGTTGTTCATCCAGAATGTAGACCGGAAGTTATAGCTCTAGCCGATGAGGTTTTAAGTACTGGCGGAATGATTCGCTATGCCCAACGAGGCGATGTCAGCCAGATGATAGTGGCTACTGAAATAGGTATAATATACCGGCTCAAGAAGGAGAATCCGGGCAAAAAATTTATTCCCGTCTCGGAGCAGGCTGTCTGCCCTAATATGAAGTTAATCACCCTGGAGAAGATATTCTGGTCTCTGGAGGCAATGGCTTATGAGGTAAAGGTCCCCGAGCCAGTTCGGCTTAAAGCCAAGGCGGCTGTGGACCGGATGCTTGAGGTAGCCTAATAGACGATGGGTAAACTAAAAGATTCTGAATATGTTGTTCTCTTTATCACTACGGCTGATGAAGAAGAAGCCCGGCTGATCTCACGGGTGCTCCTAGAACAAAGGAAGGCGGCTTGCATAAATGTTGTACCTGGGATTAGCTCCCTATTCTGGTGGCAGGGCAATATAGACTCGGCTCAGGAAAGCCTTTTGGTGGTTAAAACTAGGGCGGTGTTAGTTGATGATGTCGTGCAACTGGTTAAACAGCTTCACTCAAACGATGTGCCTGAAATAATCGCCCTGCCCATCATTAGCGGCAATCAGGATTATCTGGAATGGGTGGACAAGGAGGTTGACTAAAGGGGCAATCTGATGTTCGGGACATTGAGAGAGGATATTAGGACGGTTTTTGTCAAAGACCCGGCGGCTAGGAGTGTGGCTGAGGTTATTACCTGTTATCCCGGGCTACATGCCCTGTGGCTTCATCGGCTAGCCAACTTCTTGTGGCGCTACCATCTTAAGTTGTTAGCTCGCATGCTTTCCCACTGTAATCGTTTTTTTACCGGCATTGAAATTCACCCCGGAGCTAGAATCGGCCGCCGTTTCTTTATTGACCATGGCGCTGGGGTGGTAATTGGCGAGACAGCCGAAATCGGGGACGATGTGTTGCTATATCAGGGGGTGGTGCTGGGTGGTACCAGCTTGAAGAAGGGTAAGCGCCATCCAACCCTGGAAAACAATGTGGTCGTCGGAGCTGGTGCTATAGTCCTGGGCGCTATCACTGTCAGCAATGGCGCCAGGATTGGCTCGGGTTCGGTGGTCGTTAATTCGGTTCCACCCGGGGCTACTGTGGTCGGCATCCCGGGCAGGGTTATAGATGAACACCGAAAACCCATCATGGATTTGGAGCACGGACGGCTACCTGACCCGGTGGCTGAAGCCATTAAGCTTGTTTTAAGTGAGCAGGCTAAGCTTGAGGAGCGTCTTGAGAAGCTTGAAAGTAAGTCGGGGATAGCAGTCCCCAGGGATGAGCTAAGGGAGAAGATAAGAGAGGTTATGAGGGAGTTCAATCAGGGAGAATAATATGGGCAAGAAAAGGGTTATGCTAACCTTTCCCTTGGAGCTACTTAAAGAGCCCATTATTCATAACCTTGGTCAGCAGTTTAGTGTGGTGACCAACATCCATTTAGTAGATATTACCGAGGACAGAGGCTGGCTGGTAATTGAGCTTGAGGGTGAAGGGAAGCAGATTGAGGGTAGTCTTGCCTGAGTAATGTCCCGAGGGGCCAGGGTAGACCCGATGGCTGAAAGCTTATTTAAATCAATACAAGATTCTATTTTGAAGACTCCTGATTAAAAATTACCAATTTACCGCTTGACAACAGAGTTACCTTAATTCATAATTAGAGATGAAAATGATTTTCATTTAGACGATTGAGATGGTATATAACGAGAGAAAAATAGTCTCTATATTGAGACAGCGGGGTTACAAACTTACTTCCCAGCGGAAGGCTGTGCTGAGTGTAATCGCCTATAGTCGGGACCACCTTACACCGGCCGCCATCTATGAGAGGGTGAAACGGCAATACCCCGGCATCGGTCTGGTCACTATTTATCGCACTCTGGAGCTACTGGCTAAGCTGGGGTTTATCTGCGAGGTGCATACCGGGGACAACGGTCGGAGCTATCTGCTCAGGAGGCCCGCCGGACACCACCATCACCTGATATGCTCCAGTTGTGATAAGGTGGTTGATTTTATTGATTGCGACCTTACCCAGATGATGGATAGGGTATCGTGTAAAACCGGCTTTGAGATAGATAGCCACCTGGTTGAGTTCGTTGGTTGTTGCCGGGACTGCCGGTAAAAAAATATAGGCGGGTTTCGCAGAAGCTTTACCCAAAATATAAATTAAAGCGGGGAAGGAATGCTCAAGCGTATAGCTTTGGAACTCTTAAGACATGCTCCCTTTACCCTGATGGGGACAGTAACCGGCATCATTATTTTGGTCGCCATTGTGTTTTTCAATACCCCCGGGGATGTCTCACGGGCGCTTTTTTACACTCTCCACCCCCTTCACATCGTCTTCAGCGCTCTGGTGACAACAGCCATGTACCGACTGCAAAAAAAAAGCCCTATCTGGTTAACGATTATTATCGGCTACACCGGCTCGGTCGGCGTCGCTACCATAAGTGATGCCATAATACCCTACCTGGGAGGCTCTACCCTACAGGTCAGCATGGAGTTTCATCTTCCCTTCATAGAGACCGAGATAATCCCCTTTATCGGCGTCCCGGAATGGATTGCCGTAAATGCTGCTGCCGCTATCGGGATAGCCCTTGCCTACTGGAAGTCCACCACCAAATTTCCCCACATGGTTCACATACTACTAAGCACTTGGGCATCGTTATTCGGCTTCACTGCCTTCGGCATAGCCGACTGGATTCCCCTTCTCCCCTTCGTCTTCCTGTTTCTGTTCCTCGCCGTCTGGCTGCCCTGCTGTTTCAGCGACATAGTCTATCCCCTTTTATGGGTTAGAGGGAATAGCCATTCTCATTGAGAAGCAAAATTCGCTTGTAATGATTGGGCTTATTGGAGTGGTACCCCTGGGGCGACTCGAACGCCCGACACGCGGTTTAGGAAACCGCTGCTCTATCCACCTGAGCTACAGGGGCTTGAAGCTAATTTGCCATGTTTTGGCGCTAAATATTCCAAAGTTGGCGTTAATTTGGCGTTATATTTTTTAGACACGCCTGCCGGCAACACTTCATCCAGTAACGCCATAGCATCGCTTTGCATACCTTCAATTATATGGCTGTAGACGTCCATTGTAAAGGCTACTGAGCTATGCCCCAGGGCTTCACTGATTACTTTGGGCTTAGCCCCACGCAGTAACATAAGGCTGGCAAAGGTATGTCTCAAATCGTGGAATCTTACGCCTTCCAGTCCCGCTTGCCTGGCCATTCTGGTGAAGGCATGGGTCAGGACACAAGGGTCAATTGGCTTGCCTTCCACACTGGCAAAAACGAGGTCGTTTAAAGTAAACTGCTTTCCTAACTCATTATAAAGCCGTTCACGCTCTGCTTTGTATTCTCTTAAGAATAGAGCTAACTTCGGGGTCATGGCGACCCGACGCCTGCTGTGGCTTGTCTTAGGCTCTTTGAACTGGCAAATACCCCGGCGCTTATATAGCACCTGAGAAACCGATATTGAGAGCATATCAAGGTCAATATCTCTCCACCTTAAGCCCAGTAATTCAGCCTGGCGAAGCCCGGTGCTCACAGCGGTATAGACTACCGGGTAATAGTAGTTATCCTGTGCATTCTCGAAAAGGACTTCAACTTCACCAGGGATCAAGGTGCGCATGGCTTTCTTACGTGGTGAAGGTGCGTCCACCAGCTCGGCAGGGTTACGGCCTAGATAGCCTTGCCTGACGGCGAATTTTAAGGACTGAGACAACACCCGGTGGTGATGGTGTACCGTCCGCGGTGACAACCTCTCACAAGCCTTGCCGTAGTAGCTCTGAATTGCCTGGGGGTGAAGGTGCTTTAATTGGAATTGTCCTAAAGCGGGTACTAGGTGAGTTTCTATAATAGACTGGTAGCCGTCAAGCGTGCGCTGAGAGCAGTTTGTTTTGACATAGCCTTCCAGCCAATTGTGAAGATGTTCCGCCACTGTGAGGCGTCCTGGAGGAGTATATACGCCCTTCTCCAGGCTCACTAATAGCTCATTAAGTCTTTTTTGCGCATCTGATTTGCGGCCGTGTATCGTTTCGAAGTGACGACGGTATTTGCCGTCCGGCCCAGTACCAGCATAGACTTGAATTTGCCAAGATTCACCTTTCTTGCGAATGTAGCCTCTCATATTTGTTCCTCCTGTTTTTGATGCATAGAGATTCTTTCTATTTCTGCCGCTCCGACATGTACTCATTGACCAGACGATCAAATCCCTGGTTGCCCAGTCTGTTATCGATAAAGTGCAGAAACCATTTCCAGCCGGCAAGCTCCATGTCCTGCCCAGCTTCCCTTGTTGACTGAAGACGCACCTAAAGGCAGCTTCTCTGTTGCTGGCCCTTACACAATTACCGAAGAAAGCATCAGTCAATTTCTGCTTCACCTGCGTGCGTTGCGCCGTCGACCTTTAGTTGCCGAGGAGCTTGCCAGAGAGTTTGGCCCTGCCGGAGAGATGGCTCACAAGGTAGTCAACTCACTTTACAATCGACTAACGGACTGTCTGACAACACCCGGAAGCTCATTCCCTAGAGTGGAGACGCTTTATGAGGAATGGAAACGTATCTTTGGGATAGTATACGGTAAAGAGCTAGTGAAAGCCGAAAGTGACGCCCGTGCCTTGGCACGGCTTTACCATATCACCGAATTTACCGATCTCAAGCCCCTACTTTTTGCAGTCCACACTTATTATGCCCTATTTATGAAACTATTGGCAGCGGAACTCCTTTCCTTGCAACAGGGAGCACTCCTTGCTTCCATAGCAGAACAACTCCCGGTATTGAATAATGAACAGCTGCTAAGCCGTGTGGAAGAGCTGGAGAAGGGCACTTGGTTCGAGAGCCAAGGCATCCGTAACTTTCTAGAAGCAGACTTCTTTGGCTGGTATTTGTCTGTTTGGAATACGGATATTGAGCAATCAATTCGTAGTTTGGCTCGAGCATTGGCAGAATATGAGCCAGCCACTGCTACCCTTGCCCCAGAAGCTACCCGTGATTTATTGAAAAATCTATATCAAGACCTGATGCCACAAGAGTTGCGCCACGACTTGGGCGAGTATTATACGCCAGACTGGCTGGCAGAACTGCTACTGAAGGAAGTGGGATATACAGGTAACCCTGACCATCGGCTGCTAGACCCCGCTTGTGGCTCAGGGACATTTCTGGTGTTGGTCATTCGCCGCATCTTAGATTACGCCCAAGATTCCTTGGCATGGCGTGCCCGTGGCGAACGGGAACTGGTATCCCAAATCTTAGAAAATGTGGTAGGTTTTGACCTGAATCCACTTGCTGTTATTACTGCCCGCACCAATTATCTTCTGGCCTTGGGTCCCTTAGCTCGCCATTTGGCAGGGAGGGACATACCCGTTTACCTCTGTGACTCTATCCTGACACCGCAAACTCAATGGCATCTGCAGCGCCCCATTGAACACCAGCAAGATATTCCTGTACCCTCTACCCAGAAAGAGTTCTGGATTCCGAAGGAGCTGGTAGACAAGGGTCAGGTTAATACGCTTTGCCGCCTCTTGGAAAGATGCGTTGATGGTAACTACCGTGTAGAAGAATTTGTGGCTTTGGGGCAACGAGAATTGCATTGGGAAAATCCCCTTACTGAACGTTCACTTGTAGAACTTTACGAGAAGGTACTACAGCTTAAAACGTATAAGCGTAATGGACTCTGGGCTCGCATCATCAAGAATGCCTTTGCACCCGTCTTTCGTTCTGCTACTCCCTTTGACTATGTAGTAGGTAATCCGCCGTGGGTAAACTGGGAGAGTTTGGCTGACGAGTACCGGGATGCTACTAGAGAGCTATGGCAGAAGTATGGTTTGTTTTCACTCAAAGGCCATGCAGCTCGACTCGGCGGAGGCAAGAAGGACGTCGCTATGCTTATGCTTTACGCCGCTATGGATAGCTATCTAAAGGACGGCGGCAAGCTGGGCTTCGTCATTACCCAGACTGTATTCAAGACAAAGGGGGCTGGCGACGGCTTCCGCCGCTTTCGCCTGGGAGATGGGGAGGAGCTAAGGGTGCTTAAGGTTAATGACTTGGTGGAAATCCAGCCCTTTGAGGGAGCCTCAAACCGCACCAGCACTGTAGTTCTGGAGAAAGGGAGGGCGACTGACTATCCCGTTACCTATACCCTGTGGCAGAAGACCAAACCAGGCAGGATTGGTGTGGATTCTGGCTTAGAGGAGGTGGAGGAACGCACCAGCAGGATAGATTTAGCCGCCCGACCAGTAAATATCGCGGAGCGTACATCACCCTGGGTTACTACCCGACCAAAAGCCTTGACTGCCCTGGGGAAGGTAATTGGCAAATCGGATTATCAGGCTCATGCTGGAGCCTGCACCTGGTTAAACGGTGTTTACTGGTTAAGGATTTTAGAGCGGAGACCTGAGGGACTGCTGGTGGTAGAGAACCTCCATGATGTCGGCAAGAAGAAGGTTAAGCAAGTTCAGATGATCATCGAGGCAAACCTGGTCTATCCCTTGCTCCGGGGCAGGGATGTGGGGCGATGGCAGGCTAAACCATCGGCTTGTATCCTTATGGTTCAAGACCCGCGGAGTCGCACCGGCTATGACGAGACTTGGCTTAAAGTTCAATACCCTCTGACCTACGCCTACCTCAAAGAATTTGAGGACGTGCTGAGGGAGCGCAGCGGCTACAGGAAATACTTTGACCCGCAAAAAGACCCTTTCTACACCATGTATGATGTAGCTGACTACACTTTTGCGCCATATAAAGTGGCGTGGCCCTGGATAGCAACAGGACTTATAGCCTCTATCGTAGCTGATTGGGAAAGCAAACTCATTATCCCAGAACATAATACTTCATTTACCGATTTTGACAATGCAGTTGAAGCATACTATGTCTGTGCCCTTCTAAATTCCGCACCCGCTGACTTTACCATTCGAGCTTATGCCGCTGGTGGTGGAGGAGGGCTAGCGTCACCGAAAAGCTTGCAGATTCTACATATACCACGTTTTCAAAATACCGATACGCAAAGCAGACTTGCCTCTCTCTCCCGACAGGCCCACCAGCTTGCCGCCCTTGGTGAAAGCAGCCAAAAGGAGCTACATCAAGTAGAGGAGGAGGTAGACCGCAAGGCGACAGAATTGTGGGATTTAACAGACGAAGAGTTAAAGGATATCCAGGCAGCACTGGGGGAAATCAGCTAGCGCCTTTCTTTAGCGTCCGCGGCTCTTTTCGCACCCCGCCTATATGGGGCTGGTTGAACTTTTCGTCAGAATGTGCAGCCATAGCAATCGAAGGCTGATTCACTTTTCAGGTCTCATATTGTCGCCCAAACGGTTAGTTTTCGCATTCTTTCCATTAGTTGTAGACTATAGGACAAGGCTGTATTATTATTATACTCATCGAGGTTCGGTTTTTTACAATTCTAGAGTAAGTCCGCAAT
>CAYGXW010000043.1:0-9674 GCA_964354125.1 uncultured Dehalococcoidales bacterium | reverse complement strand
AGTATTAGGGCTCCTATTACAAGTTACTTTAGCTCTTCTTTTGTCGATAGTGTATATTCCACTTACCACACAGCGAGTTGATAAAGGACTTTGTCTCTAGGCTCTCTGTCTGATAAAGGTCTGCCAGAAAGCCGTGTACTAACTCAGGGCCACTCATTCCCGGAGTAGGCTCTTCTGGCCCAGGTAAGTTGATGTAAACTATCTCGGTCATCAATTTCTCATATTCTATGACTTGTCCCATGGTGACTACCTCCTTTCCCAGCCAAGCTAGGATATTCTTCCACAGGTTCAGATGCCCTCCCCCCAAAACCACTAACCCTTTGATATACTAGATGAGTTATTGAAGCAAATATCTTTAGGTACCAAGGTCGTGAACAGGCACCCTTTGTCAATCCTATTATACTACCATGAATCAATGAGACAAAAAGCTAACCAATATCCAATAGCATCTGGGGGGTCACATTTCATCGGAATGTATCCCCCCAATATAGCTTACCATTGCCAGTAACACCGAATTCCTACACAGGTTTGTGCACTCGTTCACTTATCCAGTCCATAAACTCTATCATTATCCTTCCCATCCTTATTATTACAGGCCTGATTATGCTGGCTCGATATTCACTCGGCTCCCACATATCTATTCCACTCTGTAAAGCAAGCTGCCGGGCTAGCTGGTAAAAGTTCTCAGGCTTATAGAAGAAGAGGAAGGGGTTATTCAGATACTCATTTATATCCTCAAGGTCTGATGTATCCTCGTTGTAGTCCTGTTCCGGAGCCCACTCTCGGTAGTAATCATCCCATAACGTTATGAATTTCTCCTGGTGCTCCATAAACCAGAAGCGAAGGCTCTGATACTGTAATTCTTCAAGCTCGTCCGGAGGAGGAGGTGACCAGGGAGGCTCATCGGTACCGGTAACATCATTTATCAATCCGATGAGCTTTATCCACTTTTCACTCCAATCAAAGACCAGCCCCCGGTCAACATTAGAATACAGCTTATCGACTATAATATAGCCCCTACTTAAGTTGATCTGTCATTGGTCACCTGGATGAATTTTGTGGATTACCATATGGTTTACCACTGGGGTTTACCCTATCGTTTACCACTGTGGTTTACCCCCGGTTATTGCAGGAATTATCCCCCGGAATTAAGGCTAACAGAAGGGAGAGGAGCTCTCCCCTGAGTAAATCTAAAAAATGTAAAAACTCCATTACAAAAATTACCAGGAAAAATTAATAAATGGATTTAGAAACTGGGTAAATAGAGAAAAAAGAAGATATATGTAAGCCGGTCTTATTTCAGTCTGTAAGGGTAAGCCACTCACTTTATGAGCCTTTCAGCCTGTGCTCTTGCTTCACGCTCGAAGAATTCATGACCTGCTGGCGTATTGAGGTCTACCCCCAGGAGCTTTGCTTGCGACTTGACCCAATTCTTGACAATACGCGACTCCATGAGAACCTTAATCGCGTTCTCCCGCTCACGCTTGGTAAATTTAGTTTTACCTCTCATTTATTTTCTCTAACTGATCTAAATAGCGTTAAGAACTACTCAAAAAGTGTAGTGAGTAGCCATCCTATATACGCCGTTGAGACCAGTAGTATTACACAGTTATCACCCCCTTAGCAAGGACTTATTCAGATATTTAACCTGGCCATTTGCCGTTTAGTAGTGTTTAAAAACCTTCTCTCATATGGCAATGCTGACACCGGCTCTGTCTAGAACTACTTCATCGCTGAAAATCGATAATCCGAGCCTTATAGCGATAGCCAGTGCTACAGCAGGTGGGCAATCAACCTCGGAGGCATCCAGTATTAGCTTTGCCGCAAACCTGTTGTCCTCAAACTTGTAGAGTCTGACTGTCTTTACCTCAGAGTATTTAGTGATAATATTCTTGTATATAAGGTCATCGTCCAGCGGTCTGGAAGGACTAATATCTATCATTTCTCTTTTTATAGTCTCTGCCTGGGCCGAACCAACGTAAATAGGCAGGTACCGCTCTGTTGTTTTTTCTCTTAAAATTACCACCCATTGACCGCTTACTGAGGTTTGTCTTAAGGCATCGATTACCATTTCTACATCAGCCATAATCCTCCTCCTTAACTCGTCAAATGGTTTCTTTACCGCTCAGAGATTTCAATAAATAACATAGCTTCGTGACAGCTACAGGCTTTTCCCGTACCTGCATAAGAATGCCGCTACCCTATCAACATCATCTGTGGTGTTATCCCTTAGCCTTCTTGCTATACCCCTTGCCGTTCTGACGTCCTTATCCAGTTGGTACCACGTCTGCTTGCCAATATATTCAGCTATATCACCGGGAATATTTTCATACTTTGATAGATATCCTCCACATATGGCAATGAAGTCATTAAAGGAATAGGGATGGAAGTAGAGCCTGGTGTCAAATCGGGAAAGTAGCTCCGGAGCTAAACCTCTGTCTCTATTAGCAGCGGCAAAGACGTTAAGATTAATCTTTTGCCCGCCGTGCCTTCTATACTTAGTTTGCAGAACATCCCCGCTCTCCATCACTGACAGGAGGACTGCCGTGGCATCCATTCTTACTTTATCAAGCTCGTCCAGTATCAGGATTTTAGGCTGATAGGTAAGCAGTGCATCGGTAAGCCCGGGGCCGGTTACCGTTGAGCCTGTAGCCGGATAGGCTCCACCTAGCCTGGCTAATTCCATCAAGAAGAGGCTCTTAGCCGTGGCTGGCGGTCCTATCATGAGATAGTGACTTTTCCTTCCCTCTCTTAGGGTAAACCTCATCTCATCCTTTACATCGTCGTAGCCGATAATGCAGGCGAACAGGTCATCAGGGAGCTCTAGCTCCTGCCCAACTGGAATCCTTGATATGGTCACATTACCCTCAAGGAAGTCCATTATCAAGTCCTTACCTGCCAGAGCGTAAGCGGTTGAGCTGTTTGAGCTGAAGGTAATACCAAGTAGACCGGCATTAAGAAGGGGTCTTAGTTTATATAGTGGCAAGCCGACGGTCTGTGCCTCCCAGCCCACTATGCCTGATTTTGATTTATCCCTAAAATAATCAACATCGTTGTTCTTTTCATAGGCAAGGATATACCCCAGCATCTTTTCCCTAGCAGCATCACTCGCTAGTTCCTCCAGCTTTGTCAGGAAGCAATCCTGATGAACAAACTTGCCGGGCTCGTAGCTGGGTGTTGGTATTTCTACGGCCTGATCACCCTCAATCAATTCATAGCAGGTGATGCAGTATTTTTCTTCCACCAGCTTTGTTCCGTTATTATCCATTTCCTCCTCCTTTATCCACTAGTCAATACCATTAATTATAGTACAATTTATCTCTTCACTATCATCCTGATAATACCGCCAAAAGCCAGTCCACTGCCCACGACTGCGAGTCCGATGCCCGCTGCATTAATCATCTGCGCCTCGTCTAGGCTAAAAGAGCTCGCGCCCCATAAAGACATGTTTGGATCGGCATACATGAATGCAGCAGTTCCAATTCCAGCCAAAACCAAGCCAATTACCAGCATAGAAATTCCGAGTTTCATTGTTCTCCTCCTCAAACCTTTATCTTAAGTATTTCCACCCACCGACACTTCACGCTCCTGGAATGTGAAGATCCTACGTTTCTCCAAGTGACTTTAGGCTCGTTATCGGATGCCGGCTTTTATAAACACGAATCAAAATCTTTGCCCTCTCGGTTGCAACATCTCCCTTACCTATCAACCCTAATATAAATCTCAACAGTGAGTAATGAGTTATTCAGCTCATCATAGAAGAAGTCTATGATATACCATCCGGTGTTAGACCGCGGTATACCGAAATTTTGACTATTGTAGCCTACAATCACCCCTCCACTTAACTCATTGGAAGTAGGCCTACTGTATTCTACCCAGATGGAGTCCATTTTATCTGCCGGAACACAAGTGTAGCTGATGTCTACATCCTCATTTGTCATCGCATCAACATAAAAAACCACTGAGCATCTCTGGTTTGGTAAAAGCTCAAACGATGCTTCATCGTCTGCTAGTTGAATTGACTTAGCGGTATAAGAATGCCGTTCCTCATGAGTTATACTGGATGGGATTGTTGCTGATGTCTCTGTAGTATGACTACCGCAGCCACTGAACAGCATGGATAACAGCATCAATACTCCCAGTGCAATCGACAAGCTGATGTTTCTATTATTGCTTAAATATCTCATCCTTGACACCTCCGTTTTCACTCTAACCCTTAGATAATAGGTTGCTGTCTATTATTTGTCAATATACATCTATTATCATCTATATGTGCCTAAAATATAGCTACATTGTACCATTAACTCAAAACAGGAATGGAGCATACTGTGGTTAAGAAGAAAGCGAGAGACTATTCTCCCCAGGAAATAGAGCGCATATTTTACACGTTCACGGAAGCTCAGGAGTTCTTAGGCGTGAGCCATCAGACAGTCTACAAGCTGATGAAAGAAGGATTACCATCTCATAAGATAGGCAAAAAGCGTGTTTTCCTCAAAGATGATCTTATCCAGTGGATAAAGGAACACTAGTGGTTAGCCAATACCGAGGCCATCACAGCTTACGACGCAGTATTTCCCTGGCGGTTATACAATAAAATACAATTCCTTTCCTTGATTATGAAACGTCTTTCAATATAGCGGCGGAGCCGATTGTCACCGTGGCCCGATGGTAGTTTACCAATTGCTTCTCATTTCTCCGGAGACAAACTCACTTCGGAGCAAAGATCGTCTCACTTATATCACAAAAGACAATAATGTTCAGAACTGCACTCGGTCAGGAGAAACGGTCATAATAGTTAAATGGTCGGTCAAATACTTAGTATCTGCTCAGCCGTATACTCCACCACATATAATAAGCGTGTCGCAATCTCATTTGACCGGGTGACTCCCTACCGAATGGGACCGGGTAGTAAGCAGTCAGTGGTACATTTGACCGACCAGCAATGTGACCGGAGCCGAAGACCTTTACCATTACCAGAACACGCTCAAACCGCAGATATGATTGTGGCGTTAATTTGGCGTTAAACTGAAAAACACTGGTTGTCACCAAAAAGGATGTTAGCTTCAAAACAGGGTCTTGTTAAATAACACAAAAGTTCTAGATTGAACGTAAAACAACACCTTAGCACCCCTAGCCTAGAATTAGGAAACCGCTGCTCTATCCTCTGAGCTACAGGGGCATGCTTCTATAGCTGTCACTAGAAGCAATTGTAACAACTAAGAGTTAGGCTTGCAAGCGGGTAGCCATTTAGCTTTTTCTTAAACTAGTTTGTCAGCGAACATTTCTCCAGCAGCGTGTTTATATGTTATATTGTTACCGTGTTATTTATTTCGCTCAGTTAATTTAAGAATAGCTATCATACCAGTAGTAGGTTGGACATAAGACGAGAACTTATAGTGTGTTAAGGCATACAGCTGAGGAGAAGGTTGGTAAACAGGGTCGTTTCAGTAGTTAGCAAAATAAAGCAGGTCTTAAAAACCGAGGGTTTAATTCCATTACTTAGACGCGGCTTCCCTTTTCTATTGCGTTACTTTCTGCAATACGGAACTCATTATCTTTACCATCATACACTAAAGGAAAGGAATGAGGCTGATTTTATGCCCAGAATCCAGGATTTTACCATAAAGGTAGTCTCAACAAATAAACAAGCCGACCAGATATCAGCCAGTGGTTTTGAAGACTTTCGCCAGCAGTTTATCAATGCCAGGCGAGGTCTGGACAAAGGGGCAATAGCCTTCTGTTTTTATGTTGGCAGTGAGCTTGCCCATATAGGGTGGGTGGCGATGAGTGAGGAGGCCAAAAAAACCTTTGATAGCCTCCCTTATCATATTAACTTCTCAGATAAGGAGGCGTGTACCGGGGGCACGGTAACGATTCCAAAATATCGGGGTAAGGGTCTTATGGCATATGGTTATTTTGTAAGATTTCAATTCCTGAGGCAAAAGGGTATAGTAGCCACCCGAAATGCAGTCAAAATAAATAATACTGCGTCTCACAAAGTAATGGCTAAATTCAGTCCCAATGTGTATGCCAGGGCTTGCTACCTAAAAGTCCTATGGTGGAAATTCTGGCGAGAAACTCAACTTACGAAAACTGGTTAGGATTAATCAATCGGCAATTTGTCCCTTTAGTTTTTGCATAGCGTGGCCTTGGTGCAATCTAGGGGTATTATGAAATGAACACTGCAAAGATAAGAGTAGTAACAGAGGCAGGAGAGTTTGCATCACTGAAACCAGTCTGGAGCCGTCTCTTGCAAAGGTGTGGGGAAAACAATTCAATATATCTAACACATGAGTGGCTATCAACATGGTGGCGGTACTTTGGGCAAGGCAAGAAACTGAATATATTGCTATTTGAGAAGGAAAACCAGGCCATCGGAATTGTCCCGTTAATGAAGGTTGAGCGTAGAGCAGCCTTAATTAGATTTAATGTTCTGGAGACTATAGGCTCAGTAAATTGTAATTATGTGGGGCTCATCCCCCCTGAATATATAGATGATGCCATGACCGCCTTCCTGGTTTACCTGGAAGAGGAAATGGCTAGAGATAGACTCCTACTGAAGCTCTCCTTGATACCTGAAGATAGCCTGTTTCTCGCCCGGCTACAAAAGCACGTTGCTCTATCACCAAGGAGTATATTCATTCACAAGAAAGCAATGACCTTAGCGCCGTATATAAAACTGCCAGCAACCTGGGAGGAGTACTTTAGCTCGTTAAACCGGAGGCGGCGGAAGGTCCTTTACCGAGCATTAAGAAACCTAGAAAAGGGGCACAAAGTGAAGTTACAAGAATATACTTCAGATTCCCTAGATGAGGGTCTGAGTAAGTTTTATAAACTTCACCAAAGCCGGTGGCAGGCCGTGAATGTTAGAGGCATATTCTCCTATCCCAAAATGAAGGAATTCTATAGAGATATTGCCAGCCAGTTTCTTAGAAATAAATGGTTATATTTCACCTGCTTATCAGCAGATAATGAACCAGTGTCAATGGAATATAGCTTTATCTATAATCAGAAGCTCTATAATGCTACCACAGCCCGCGATATCTGGTATTCAGAGTACAGTGTGGGGCACTTGCATCACTTATTTATTATAAAGGAAGCTATAAAAAGGCACCTGCTAGAAATCGATTTACTAAGGGGCGACGAACCATATAAGTTTCACTGGACTAAATCAGCCAGAAGATATATGCAGGTTATGATTAAAAAGAATGGTTTTGGCTCCAAGTTAGCTCTCAGATTTATTCGCATATCTTTTCGTTTACGTGAGATAAGTCAATATAACCTGAGAGAGATTTACTCCCTGTATTTTATAAAAAGAAGAGAAAAAAAGCAGAAAAAACAAATGGGGCTGGATAGATTAATTTAGTTATCCTCACTGGTTTAATCATCCAGGATTGCATAAGTCAGGATATCACTCGTCCCGCTTAACTATTAGCTGTAAGTTATCAGTATTGACGACCATATATTCGATATGTAAAATCATCAATGCTCGGAAACCGAGTTAAGGCGCTACCGAAATAAATAGTGGCACCCTTCTTTAAAATCAAAAAGGTGGGAGGTTTTTTAATGATAAAAATTCGACCGGAGAAGCATGAAGATATTGATTTCTGTGATAACATAGTATGGCACTTAACGATGAATTGTTTGATTTAGCTTTCAGGATTTGGGGTTGTGGAGAAGGTATCAGCTATATATTTGGGGGTGCTTACACACTTCTTAATGATAGTTTTTTCATTTGGCAGTATAATACCACAAGAGATAACCGTCTTTATCCCCTCGTCAATTGATATATCAGTGTGAGTAATTTTGTCCTCAGAAACCATCTCAAAGTAGCCCCCTGTCGGCATTGGTGGTGTGGGTATGTAGATAGCGTAAAATTTCTCCCCGGATTTATCCGTTATTTCATTGGTGACAAAAGCCAGCGTCGTCATCCCTTCTCTGGGGAATTCTACAAAAACCACTTCGCGAAAGGCTACCTTGTTTATTCCAGCCCCGGACAATCCCTCAATAACCTGTTTAGCGCCGATATATATCTGCCGAAACACCGGCACCTTGGCAAATAATGATTCAAAAAAACGGATTACTCTCTTGCCAAGATAGTTACTAGCTATAATCCCAAGGATATAAATCAAAACGAGAAATGTAGCAAAACCAAGACCAGGGATTTTCCATCCGAAGATAGCTTCAATTACTGGCTGTACGATGTTATCCACATTTGAGAAAATCCAGTATAAAATCAGTATAGCAACGGATAAAGGTATAACAACTAAAACACCAGCCAGGAAATTCCTCCCCAGGCCTCTAATAATCCAGTGACTAAATGTTTCACCTGTTTTTTTCATAGTATCTCACTTTATGTTGAACCTAAATTATCCTCATGACTGTTACTGGACGGCTTCGGCGATGTACCCTAATTATATCACTATATAGTAGTATATGGCTCCTTTGCTCTCGCTAAAGCTAATTTTGGGATATAGCTAAGTTTGTGCTAAATATTTTCCCCATTATTTGTCTTTTTACTTGACATTTTTACATTTTTAAGATTAATCTATATTTTAGATGTAAGAATGTATGACACCTATGAATTTTAAAAGGTTTTTCCGAGTATTTTCCATAGCCTTTGTTATAGCACTGCTAGTGGTTTCAGTTTTAGCGTCGCCAGTACTAGCCGCCAGTATCATCCTAACACCAAGCCAGGGACCTCCTTTAATTACTGTTACCATCACCGGCTCCTTTAACCCAGCTACAACTGGTCTCGCTACCATCTCTTTCGATGGAGCTATCATTGGCCAGGCTACTGTTACTTCAGGCGCTCTCAGTGGTAGTTTCCAGGTGCCACTTAAGCCGCGGGGTGTCTATCCGGTCGTGGCTCAAATCGGAAGTGAGAGCGGTACAACACAATTCACCATATCCCCCCAGATTAACCTGAGCACTAATGCTGGCTATGTGGGAGACCAGATAACCGTTACTGGCAACGGTTTCAGCCCCAGCCCTGTTTCCTTGTATTTCGATAACTCCACTACTCCGCTGGCTAACACTACTGCCAATGCATCCGGTATACTTACGCCGGTCACCATCACCATCCCCGCTGCCACTAAAGCCAGTCACATTATAAAGGCAGTGGATGCCGCCGGTTCCTCTGGTGCCGCATTTGCTAGCTTTGCCGTAAGCCCCAAGATAGCCCTGTCGCCAGCAGTGGGCGGCGCGGGCGACCAGATAACTGTTGCCGGTACCGGTTTTGCCGGTTCATCTTCAATCACTATCACTATAGATGGTGAGGAGGTCTCCACCAGCCCATCATCAATATCAACAAATGATAAAGGCGGCTTTACTGCTGTCTTTGTCATACCAACAGACGCCACTAGGGGTGCTCACTCTATCATAGCTACCGACCTGATGGATTATTCCGCCGCCGCCATCCTCACTGTAGAAGACAAGATAGCCCTCAGCACCGACACCGGTTTTGTGGGTGATACGATAGAGGTTAGCGGCACCGGTTTTGCGGCTAATAAGACGATAACCCTCTATTTTGATACCACACTAATCCCGACCACCAATCTGCGGACAGACTCCTCGGGGGTATTTCCCGCCACCAGCATCACTATACCCGCCGCCGCCAAGGGTAGCCATACCATAAAAGCCCGGGATGCTGATGATAACCAGGCTACCACCGG
>CAYGXW010000042.1:0-9796 GCA_964354125.1 uncultured Dehalococcoidales bacterium | reverse complement strand
TCTACCCGTTTTTATTTCCATGATGACAATCTCCCGGGGGTCACCGCTAGCCAGTCCGGGGAAAATGACCAGGTCTATGGGACTGCCGATAAATCGGGCTTCGGTCGGGTCATACTTGAACTCGGGCAGGTATGGAGCTAGTTGCTCAACGAACTTGCCGCCCAGAACCGCCCGGCTCCGGGTAACGGCCACTCTTTTTATCCCTTCTCTTTCCTGCTCTAAGACCTGACGCTCTACTTCCAACCAGTGACGGAATCTATTTTCAAACCGCCATTTAATAATATAGTAAGCCAAAAAGATAGCCACAATGGCGGTGGCTATAATGATAGTGATAATTAACCCAGTATCCATAGTAAACCTGCCAATTATTTATTCCACAGGGCCCTGGCTACCGCCTGGTTTGGTCAGTGGAATGCCGGTGGCACACAGAGGACACTCCTGTGGCTTGTAGGTCGGTGTAATAGAATGAAGACAGCTAAATAGAGGGACGCCAAATTCCTGCTCCTGCTCAGAGCGGTCAACTAGTACACCTATACCGATGACTTCGCCGCCCTGTTCATTTACCAGGGATAGAACCTCGCGGATGGACTTGCCGGTGGTCAGGACATCGTCTACTATGAGAACCCTTTCACCGGGGCTGATGCCAAAACATCGCTTAAAAATCCGTCCGTTAGCACCCTCCTTCTCGGCGAATATGCCCCGCACCCCTAGCTGTCTGGCGACTTCGTAGGCTAGGATAATACCGCCGGTAGTTGGTCCGGCGACAACCTGGATATTTTGCTTGGCAAAGTGGGTGCTTATCAGGCGACAGAGCTGTTCAGTATAGTAGGGATGTTGTAAAACACAGAACTTTTCCCAGTAAATGGGGGAGTGCAGACCGGAGGTGAGCAGGAAATGCCCCTCAAGTATGGCTCCGGACTTTTTAAATATTTCCTTTGTACCCATGGTGTTATTCATGGAAGTGAGTAATTGGGGACCAGCCCCCAATCAGATATTGGCCATATTGAAAGCCAGGCTTTGCCCACAATATCCTGGCAGGGTATTGTCCAGCCGTCTTCAGAATCAGTGCTATTATTCCGGTTATCGCCAAGAACAAAGTAGTTATCCGGTGGGATTGTATCACTAATATAATAATTCCTAGCCGGGTCAACAATATATTCATTCTCATCCAGTGTTAGAACATTGCCGTCCGGCTGGTGGATATAGACTACTCCATCTTTCATCTCCACTACTTCACCGGGGAGACCAATAATGCGCTTGATAAGGTCCTTCTCAAAACCAAGAAAATCCGGCGGGTGAAAGACAACTATATCCCCCCTCTCCGGCTCGTGAAATCTATAAATGACCTTATTAATTAAAATCCATTGCCCTTCATGGATGTTGGTTTCCATAGAGGTACCTTCTACCACAGAACTCTGTAATGTAATTGAAATCATGGAAGAAAAAAGTAATGCCAGTAATAGAGTTCCCAGGACTTCGCGGACAAAAGGTTTTGCCCAGAATTTTTTATTTTCCAACTCAGTCCAATTATAACCTATTTGCCTTAAGCCTGCCAGTATCGCCTTTGATTAAGTTGCGGTACTTTAGTAATAGAAAGTATAATAAAGCTAACCAAATAACCTAATTATCGTTATAAATAATAGTAAATAAAATGTAGGGAATAGTGTAGGAGGTCAAGATGAAAAAGGGTTTATTGCTAGCTATTGGTTTAATATTGGTGCTTGTTACTATAGGCGCCGTCGGCTGCACAAGTATGTTTGGTTCAGGAGAGACTGAGGTTGTAGGCACTATTAATAGTCAGCAAAATATTGGAATCTGGGTAACCGGTGTCGGTAAAATTACTGTTGCCCCCGACATTGCCGTGCTCAGTTTGGGTGTTGAGGCTCAAGAGGCTACGGTGGCTGAGGCACAACAGCAAGCGGCTGGGGTTATGGATGCCATAATGAACGTCCTTGATGATTATGGCATTGATGAGCAGGATATCCAGACCCAGTACTTCAGCATCCAGCCAGTATACAATTGGGATGAGGGAAAGCAAACCCTAATTGGTTATCGTGTTACCAATACCGTTGCCGTTAAAATTAGGGATATAGGTGATTCTGGAGGAATCATTGATGCTTCTGTTGCCGCCGGTGGTGATTATACCAGAATAAATAGTATCAGTTTCACTGTGGATGAGCCAGAAACCTATTATGAAGAGGTAAGGGGAAAGGCAATGGCTGATGCCAAGGATAAGGCAGAACAGTTAGCCCACCTGAGTGAGGTAAAGCTGGGTAAGCCAACCTATATCAATGAAAATAGTGTTTATATTCCTGCACCCATAGTTTATCGCGATATTGAGGTAGCTGATGGTGCTGTCGTTCCGGAGACGTCCATCAGCCCGGGGGAGATGGAAATACAGCTAACAATCCAGGTGGTATATAGCATCGATAAGTAACTTAAAAATTGGCTTATATAATAGACAGGAGAGCCGGGCCTGAAAACCGGCTCTCCTTTGCTTTTTAGTGGCTCAATTTGCACTTTTAAAAAAAGAGGTGCTAGAATTATGTTATGGACTATATGGAGCAGGCCCTATCTCTAGCTAGATTAGCCCTGGGACAGGTAAGCCCCAATCCGGCGGTGGGGGCATTGATAGTTAAAGATAGTGAGGTGGTGGGACAGGGATATACTCAGCCGCCTGGTTCCAGCCATGCTGAAGTAGTGGCTTTGGAACAAGCAGGCAAGGAAGCCAGAGGGGGCACGATGTATGTTACCCTGGAACCATGCTGCCATTATGGTCGGACCCCGCCATGTAGCAGTGCTATCGTTGCCGCCGGTATCACTGAGGTTCATATGGCAATGCTTGACCCGAATCCTTTAGTATCAGGGCGGGGTAAGGATGAGCTGGAGATGGTAGGCATTAAAACCTTTGTCGGCGAGCATAAGCAAGAAGCCAGGGATATTAATGAAGCCTACGTAAAATTTATAACTACCGGCATACCCTTTATTACTGCTAAGTATGCCATGAGCCTGGATGGAAAGATAGCAACTTATAGCGGTGATTCTAAATGGATTAGTAGTGATAAGGCAAGGCACTATGCCCATAACCTGCGTTATACTAATGATGCCATTATGGTCGGGGTTAATACTGTCCTGGCAGATAATCCACACCTTACGGCTAGGTGTTGCGGTGGCCGGGGAGGGACGGTAAAAAAACAACCCCTGAGGGTAATTGTGGACGGCAAGGGGCGTACACCGCTTACGGCAAATATATTTAATGAGCCCGGTGAGACACTGCTGGCACTGGGTAGACCGATAAAGCCGGGGGAGGCTGAAGCCTTTGCTCAATCTGGTGCTGAACTACTGGAACTACCATTAACGGAGGGCTATGTTGACCTAGAGAAGCTATTAAAAATATTGGGCGAGCGAAAAATCACCAGCGTTCTGGTGGAGGGGGGCAGTATACTTCTCGGCTCTATGTTTGACCAGGGGCTGGTAGATAAGGTGGTTGTTTTTATCGCCCCCATCATCATCGGTGGGGAGAAGGCAAAAACAGCGGTGGCTGGTGAAGGTGTTGATAAAGTGGTAGACTCTTTTAAATTGAAGCGCGTTAATGTGGAAAGGTTTGGGCAGGATATAATGGTCAGCGGTTATATCGCTACTCGGTGATAGGATATGGAGAGCGTATGTTCACCGGAATAATAGAAGAGATTGGTAAAGTTAATTCAATATCATCTAAAAGTCTGGTTATCGCCACCAGTAGAGTCCTTCAGGTAATGGAGCTTGGGGGCAGTATCAGCGTTAATGGAGCCTGCCTTACGGTAACCGATTTTAATAGCCAATCCTTCTCTGTTGACATAATGCAAGAGACAATAAAGCGGACTAATATTGGTCTACTCCATGCCGGAGATAAAGTAAATCTGGAAAGACCACTAACCCTGGAAAAGTTTGTCGGTGGGCATCTAGTGCAGGGGCACATAGACGACACCGGCAGGGTGACCTCAGTGATACGGGAGGATGAAGCAACTTTAATAAGAATAGAAGCCTCACCTGAGGTGATGTGCTATGTGGTAGAGAAGGGTTTTATAGCTGTTGATGGCATCAGTCTAACCGTGGTGGCTAGGGATGCCGCTTCATTTGAGGTTTCAATTGTTTATTATACCCTGAAAAATACCAATATCGGCAGTCGGCAGGTGGGCGACCTGGTCAACCTTGAAGTTGATATTATTGCTAAATATGTGGAGCAATTTAACCAGAACCGCAATTCAGGTATAACCCTTGATTTCTTAAAGGAGCAGGGGTTTATAGCCGGTTAGTTTATAGGCAGGCTCTTGAAGAGGGAATAGCATGGGATTTTCCAGTATCAGTGAGGCGATTGAGGACATAAAGGCGGGTAAGTTTGTCATTGTAGTTGATGATGAAGCCAGGGAAAACGAGGGCGACCTTGTTTTAGCCGCCGAGAAGGTGACCCCTGAAGCCATTAACTTTATGGCAAGCCATGCCAGGGGTCTTATATGCCTGCCTGTTACAGGTGAGCGCCTGGATGAACTAGGGATTCCCTTGATGGTTAATAATAATACCTCACCTTTCTGTACCGCCTTTACCGTGTCTGTTGAAGCCAAGCACAGGGTAACCACCGGCATTTCAGCATATGATAGGGCAGAGACAATAAAAGCCATAATTGACCCGACCACCAAACCTGAGGATATAGCCCGCCCAGGCCATGTTTTCCCGTTGCGTGCCAGGGAGGGTGGTGTGCTGGTGCGGGCAGGGCATACCGAGGCTGTGGTTGATTTAGCCAGGCTGGCTGGTCTTTATCCGGCTGGGGTTATCTGTGAAATAATGAATGAAGATGGCTCTATGGCACGGTTACCTCAGCTGGAGGTAATGTCGGAAAAGTATGGGATTAAAATCATCAGCATATCAGAGCTTATTGCCTATCGCCGCCGCCATGAAAAACTGGTGCATCAGGTGGCTAAAGCCAAGCTGCCAACAAATTATGGTGAATTTGTTGCCATTGCCTATAAGAGCGATATAGACCCTGATGAACACCTAGCCCTGGTATTGGGTGACATATCAACCAGGAAATCAGTGTTAGTTCGAGTTCATAGCGAATGCCTTACCGGTGATATCTTTGGTAGTCTTCGCTGTGATTGTGGTGAGCAAATAAGGATGGCAATGAAAAGAATTGCCGAAGAGGGGAGGGGTGTTTTACTCTATATGAGGCAGGAGGGACGGGGTATCGGCTTCCATAATAAGCTGTGTGCCTACGAACTTCAGGATAAGGGATTGGATACTGTAGAGGCTAATCTGTCATTGGGCTTTGAGCCGGACCTGCGTGACTACGGCATTGGCGCCCAGATACTGGCTGACCTGGGTCTTCGCAAGATTCGACTGCTTACTAATAATCCTAAAAAGGTGATTGGCTTGGAGGGTTACGGTCTTAAAGTAGTAGAGACAATACCTATAATTGTGCCGCCCAACCCATATAATCGCCGTTATCTGGAAACAAAGCAAAAAAAAATGGGACACCTTTTGAAAATAACGGAGACGACTGAAGACTAGGAATATACACAATAGAATTCTGTATTGTTCAGATATTTATTCTTTACTTTAAGGGGGCGGGGGGATAATATAATTAAGTTAAGGAGGGATTAATGAGCAAGTCTTTTGAGGGCATGCTAATTGGTAAGGGGCTGAAGTTTGGGCTGGTTATTTCCCGTTTTAACGAGTTCATCTCAAAAAAGCTACTTGAAGGGGCGCAGGATGCACTGCACCGCCATGGTGTTAGTGATGAGGATGTAGATATTGCCTGGACTCCAGGCTCATTTGAGATACCGCTGGTGGCACTGAAGCTGGCCAAAACCAAGAGGTATGATGCTATCGTCTGCCTCGGGGCGGTGATACGCGGTGGCACACCGCACTTTGAGTATGTTGCCACTGAATTGAGTAAGGGGATTGCCAGGGTAGCTTTGGAGACCGGACTGCCAGTTACTCATGGCGTGATTACTGCTGACACTCTGGAGCAAGCCATTGAGCGGGCGGGAAGCAAAATGGGCAACAAAGGCTTTGATGCCGCTGTGGATGCTATTGAAATGGCAAACCTGCTAAAGGGATTGAGTTAGTATTGGCGACAGCACTTTAGTCTGTAATCTTATAGATCTTGTCGCCTCTTCTCACCCGGTCATTAATCTTGATGCCGATAGCATCGCCTGCTTTGGCTTCGATGACATCAACATTATTAATCTGCATTGATTCTACAGTGAGTTCCATATCGGTGGTGTGACCTGAAATATGGATTCTGTCACCAACCTTTAGCTCGGCCGTTAATTCAATGCCGGCAACTACGGGGTGAGCAAAAAAATCAGATACGCTACCGACTTCTACTTCAGGCATCTGGCTACCTCCTTCTTGCTTGATTGGTGACTAGTATACGCCATACTCTTGTCCAAATCAATAATTTGGTAGTAATTTTAATGCCGGTAGTTACCGGGAAGACCTCTCTAAAAATAAGGTGTTGCTTTTCTTGGTTCGGGTCTTTGACATAAACATCATTGTCCCATATAATTAGTCTGTCTAGCGACTATAAAGGGGGTAACATTGGCAAAAGATAGAATTAGTGTCAGGAGACAAGAAGAGATAGCCAACATTGAAAATATTAAACGCCGATTGGATATGTTAGACCGGCGGTTAGATGACATTGATTCAATGGTCTCCGCGGTCATTGAAAGAGTTATGAGCCAGCCTATTGCTATTGGTATAACCTGTCCCCACTGTAATAAGACTGTAGAGATTACCCTCATTGGCAACAGAAGACCGCGTACTTAATCAGGAGCTAACAGGCATTTTGGGGACAGGCAAATCTACTTTTATTTGCTGGGTTGAGAAATAACCCCCTTTAGTGATGACATACGAGGGTATTATCTGACATATATTAATGGAGGACAAGAATGGAGATAGTCGCCACAGTTAATAGGACTAGATATGATGTCTTTCGCTGGAGGTATGAGCTAAGCATACCTAAGAAGCTGGCATTAGCCTTCGGTATGGCTTGTCTTGTTGGGCTACTGGCTCAGGTCAGGTTCTATATTCCCTGGAGCCCAGTACCGATTACTGGACAGACCTTTGCCGTACTCCTGGCTGGTGTCGTAATGGGCAGGAGGTGGGGTGGGGTAAGTATGGCTATCTATGCCGGGCTTGGTTTTGCCGGCCTGCCATGGTTCAATGGACTGACCAGCGGGATAACAGCCACCGGCGGCTATATAATCGGTTTTATTCTGGCAGCCCTCTTCCTAGGCTACTTTACCGATAAATTCGTCAGGTCACGAAGCTTTTTCAGTATGTTGGGCTTAATGCTTTTTGCCAGCCTTATTCTTGTTTATATTCCCGGGCTTATCTGGCTGGGGATGTGGCTCAATCTGGTTAATAATACGCCGACAACTATCGCAGCCGTAATCTCAATGGGAGCAGTTCCCTTTATAGTAGGTGATATTTTAAAGGTTGTGATGGCGGCTGCCACAGCCAAGGTAATTACTCCAAAATCAGACTATAGCCATTAGTTACTTAGTTGTTGACTATACTTTAGACGACCAGTAAAATTATAGTGTTATGGGCGGTTAGCTCAGTTGGTTAGAGCGCTGCGTTGACATCGCAGAGGTCAGTGGTTCAAATCCTCTACCGCCCACCATACCGAACAATAGGTAGAACTCCCACCTTCTCCTCTGTTAAGCCATCCGGAGGTAAGGGAAGAGTGTGGTTTAGCTGGATATCTTGTTGGGTTGCGGTGGTTTCTTTTACGAAACTTCGGATAAATGTCCTCCTATCGGTTATCGTCACTTATGAAGAATTTGTGGCAATCGCCCAAAGGCTTAAGGACGAGCTACTAAAGGGAAGAATTGTACCAAGTAGAGAGGATGAAATCCCAAAACTAATGCATAATGAGGCTTTACTTTGACCACTGGAATGCCAATCATATATATTTCCAATAAGAGCGGAGCAAGAGGTGCTGAGGCTGGCAATATAAGGTGATAGGAAGACCTCTTGCTTTGGTGGATCTTTGTCAGTGTTTGAGGACAAGTTAGGCACGATTTTGGGCGGTTAGCTCAGTGGTTAGAGCGCTTGCTTCACACGCAAGAGGTCACTGGTTCAAGTCCAGTACCGCCCATACCAGCATCGGTTCTGTCTGAACAGCTAGGATTAAGGGAATTACCAGAGGCACTTTTGGGGCCGGAAGGGAAGAGAAGGTTGGAATTGCGACATAAAACTAATCAAGAATTGTTTAGCTTGTATGATGCGGAATTGGTCTTGAGGATAAGAAATCAAAGAAATAGCCATTCTAAATTCCCCCCTCTACATAGAGAGGAAATAATAGGAATTTGAAGGGGAAAAGGGGATGCCTCCCCCAATTAATGAGGTGTCAGAGTATCAAATTGTTACCCTCAGTATTACGTAACAGATGAGTTGTCCTAACCTGTTACTTTCTATTTTTCCTCCCACATACTCGATTGCAGGAAAGTCGCCAGATTAATATCCTGGTTGGTGATCTTGAGTTTGCTTCGGATCTTTTCCCGATGGCGGTTTATGGTGGCTTCGGATACACCCCGCATCCTGGCGATTTCTTTGGTACGTATACCGTTCCGGATCGTGTTGCAGATGGCGATTTCGGTCGGTGTCATCGAATGATAGGAACGGGATAATTGACTGATGAACGGAGAGGTGATTTCCTCGAGGTTGGTATGGAGCATCTCCACATATTTAACCTGGGCTGGGGGTAGTTGCAGGGTCAGGGCGTGCAGGATCGGCATCAGGATTTTCTCAACATTAGTTTTAATGTCCCGGTGGATTTCCTGTTTCTCTTGCTCAATACGGGCCAGTACTATCCGCAGAGCAGTGTTGGATTCCTGTAAGGCTTTGCGCTCCAGGGTCAATTGTCGGTTGCTCTCCTGTAATTCTAAATCTGCCGATATCCGTGTAGCAATGGTGCCGATCTGCTCAGCCACCGCGTCCAGCAGGGCGCGTTCTTCCTTCAAAAAGGGGCCTTCATCAGCCGGCGGGCATTCTTCTAGGTAAAAAATGCTACACTCGCCCACCGCCTCATGATACATGTAAATCCGAGACGACTGCCGCCAGTTGGTTACTTTGAATCTATCGCTCGTGTAGGTTTTTCCCTTAAAAAAGATCCGGGCGCAGGTGATCTCCGGATACTGCCATGAATAGGGCAAGAATTCCACAAGCTCCTTCAGGAGATCATCGAGAGAATACAAATGGCGCTCGGCTAGTTGGGAAATCCCATAAAGGCAGTTCAATTCCTTGATGCGCTCGCGCAGCGCCAACTCAACCTTGTTAGGCTCGATTTCAGTAGGAAAAGGGATCCGCCACAAAAGGGCCAAGTCTTTTGAGGGAAAAGGCAGATGCCGACCGTTGGTTGGAGACGGAGAAGTTTCTTTATTTCCCATTAGATTCCTCCCCCTTGACTGACTGTTTTGGATGGGCAATTACCAGGTATGGATATGACAACTATATTACCTATTTTTAATAGGCAATATAAGTGCATTTATTCCATATTTACGGTAGTGATTCTATCAAGTATTCTAAAAATAGTCAAATATATCTCAATCACAGGAGGTTAAAATGACACCCCAAGCGCTTGACCAAATAGTTGAAGGATGTCGCAGTCAACCAAATCAACTCATTGAAGTGCTCCAAGACGTTCAGAAAAACTACGGTTACATTTCCAAAGAGGCCATGCAGGCTGTGTCCCAAGGTCTCGGTGTGCCGCTTATTGAAGTCTACAGGGTGGCCTCCTTTTATAAATCCT
>CAYGXW010000041.1:0-10463 GCA_964354125.1 uncultured Dehalococcoidales bacterium | reverse complement strand
GGTGAGCCGTGCAGGTCTCGAACCTGCGACCACCTGATTAAAAGTCAGGTGCTCTACCAACTGAGCTAACGGCCCACGCGCAACAGTTTAACAAATATTAAGGCTAAAGTGCAAACAGTTTAGGATGGGAAAGCACTATTTCTCGTTCGAGACTCTTAATTAGAATAAATTAGAGGATATGAATTCTTCTGACCTATATCAACTTGAGAATGCAGCTAGATTCAAACTAAAGCCATTTCTAAATGTCTATCTAACTCTTATCTTATCTAAATAAATTGACTCTCTACTCTACAGTAGATTCCTTGCCATAAAGCCGGTTCTTCCAGCAGACGCCGGCACCAACTACCTGCTGTGCTATGGCATAAAGGCAGGTCAATATAATATATAATAATCCAATCGGATGAAGCATAGTAGAAATTACCGATGCCTTGAAATGATTATCCACTAGCCATCGCATAGCTAGTAGCATAGCTACCTGGGACATAACAACAGCACGTAAAATAAGAGTGGCATCTACTATGAATAGCTCATTCCACAACCAGTAGAATGGTGCCAGAAAGAAGAGGTAACCGACTATCATAAGACCAAATAGAGCTATATTAGATATTGCGGCTATCGAATAAATACACCTGGTTAAACCCTGCCACATCGCACCTAGTGTCCGGTACATATTACATGAGACTACCGATGATAAATCAACAGCCAAATGTTTACCACCGTGCCGAATTACCTCTATCCCCAGCCATACATCATCTAGTATTCTTGACTTTACTACCTCATGTCCGCCAATCCGCCAGTATTCTTCTCTGGGAAATAGCAAGAACTGGCCAATAGCCAGCGATGGCTTGGGTTCTTTAGAGCGCTGGAACCACCACAGGGGAAATAAGCTGAGGATAATAAAATATATTACTGGTACGGCTATCTTCTGAGGGATTGAAACTGTCAACTGGTGGGGAAACCCAGAAAGCAGAGAGGGTTTTAGCTCCAGTGCCTGAGCAATCACACTACGCAACATATGAGGAGCATGGATTGTATCAGCATCAACAAACAGAAGCCATGAACCTCTAGCTTTTTTAGCCAACTGATAGCAGGCAAACGGCTTACCTGCCCAGCCTTTAGGAAGCGGTTCACCATGAAAAAATCGGATACGTTTATCTTTAGCTGCTATCTGGTTTACAATGGTGGCTGTATTATCCGATGAGTTATCATCCAGCACCAGAACCTCAAAATTAGGGTAGTCCTGTTTCTGAAGAGACTCAAGACAGGTTGCTATATTTACCTCTTCATCCCTTGCCGGAATAAGGATAGAGATAAGAGGCGCTGGCTCAGGCATTTTGCTATCTAATCTCGGTACCTTTAAGTTTCTCAGGTTAAGGACAAGATTAAGTAAAAAGAGAACCAGACCGATAGCTATTATTACATGATATATCATATTACCAATCAGCTATTAAAAAATTATGTTTCCCGACTTTTTGACTGAAGCCAGCCGATGGGTTTTATCCTAAACCGGGGAACAGTTCGTAGCCCGTCATATTGCTTTATTATAAATAACGCCAGTATGCACATCATAAACAGCGATTCCCAAGAACCCCCCCTGGTAATGAGCAGATAGAGTAATGTGCCTGCTGGACCGGGCATTACAACCCAGGAATGTTGTTCTATAAAGAGGAACCCCAATATAATGAGCAGTGTATAAACAAACAGTATATCGTATTGGGGTAGTGCTATGATGACACCAAAGGTAACCGCTACCGACTTACCCCCTCTAAAACGAAGCAGCGGGGAGAAGGAATGTCCCAGTATGGCGCTGAAAGCGACGGCTACAACTATACCCATAGGCAGGTCAAAGACAGCATAAGATATATAGACAAAAGGTATACCCTTAACTATATCCAGAAGTACGGCAAAGAGGCTTATTCTAACATTACCACCAGCCCGGAATACATTAGCCGACCCAGGATTACCATCGCCATATTTAGTTATATCTTTCTTTAAAAACAAGCGCCCGACCCATACTGAAAAGGGACAGGCGCCAAGTAAAAAGGCGGCAACAATTAAGAATGCACTATAAAAAACTTCCATAACTGCAATATTTGAACTATTTCACCTAAGATACCATACAATTTCTGGTATTACAATACCTTCCTTAATTATTTTGGGTAGAAAATGTAAAAAATCAAAATACCTAAGTCAACTTTAGTAATCTAGCAAGATATCACCCGTTCATTCCCGATGGTAAAAGCGGCGCTAGGTTGTTCAGGTAACCTTTCGCCGTACTCATTTATTATAATAGCCGCTAGAATTATAATATCAATATAGAAGAAGTAAGGCCAGAGGCTGCGCCAGGCAAAGAATAGCAGCAGAACAGCTAAAAGGGGAGCGGCATGCGGGTAGCGGGGGCAGTAACGAAAATACCAGATTACAGCCAAGCCCCCTATAACGAGCTCTAAAATACCGAATATAAGTGGCGATTGGATATCTAAAATCCCCCCGCTAATCAGGGTAATAATACCGACGCCCAACGGGAACAGGTCATCAGTCATAGGAGACATTATTGAGCTCAGCCAGAGCTTTGGCTCACTCATAATAAATGGGGCATTGAAAACTATAAATACGCCGGCAACAATAGACAATACCGCCAGCATTCTCTTCAGATTCATTGTTCTGAATATCAGGATTAGATAAAAAGGCATAAAAAACCAGACTACCTGCTTGGTGGCTACTGCCACACCCATAAACAGGGCAGATAGCCAAAGGTTCTTCTTAGGCAGTATCCAGGCTAGGAGCAAAAAGGGGAAATACAGGCTGCCTGTCTCACCGGCGGCTACGCTATTCCAAATCTCCAGGCTGATAAGAAGGGCGCCTATAAGAAAGAGCCGCAAATTATTAGGGGCTCTCAATACAATATAAGCCAGTGCCGGCAGCATAAAGATGAGGTAGACCAGCCTGATGTCATCCATACCCAGCAGGATAAAGGGTGCCGGCAAAAGAAAGCAACCAGCGGGATAGCCTAGCTTAGTTTCTAGTTCGGGGGGTACCTGTTCAGGATTTTGTGATGCTTCCAGCCATAACTGCTCCAATTCCTCTGCCTCTGGATAGGGAAACGTATCAGAAAACCTGCCTTCCCGCAATGGAGTTAATTTGTCATAAGAACCGTTGAATTCTATCATAGCGGTGATGACATTGGCTTCAGCATACGGATTATCCCCGTCTATAAGGTTTTCAGTGGCTTGGTGACAGAGGGCAGTGGCATCATTGTAGGCAAAAATACCTTCAAAAGAGGCAATCAGTTGAGCCGCCTTTTCCCCCAATTTGTCGACCTGGAATACTCCCAGCCCAAAAGAGGACAGGGCTATTAGAAGCACAAATCCTGTTACCAGGAAGATGATAGAAATTGTCAACGCAGTAGGTTTGAGCCAGGGCATATGATTTTGCAGGAGCCGGTCTGTTTGAGGCATAGCTATTAAAAAAAGGGTGGCAAACCAGATTAGCCAGATAACACTGCCTACTATCATAAGGGCGGAACTACCCCAAACGAAGCCAATGGCTGATAATGCTGAGGCAACAATCTTGAAAAATACAGCAATGAAAAAAAGCATTATTCTGGGTGTCGGGTGGATATGAAAAAGGGTACACATTCTATTTCTAACGCGGGAACATATACCCATATTATTATTTATTCCCTGACCTTCTATAGGCTCCATTCCAGGTCCCTATTTAATCCCCGGTAGGTTGAGGCTACCCAAATAAACATCTATTAAATATAGTTGAATAGTTGACATAAATAATAATATTTTCACCAGCTTTGCCATAATCTAGTCTAGCAGGGCAGGAATGTCAAGATAAAAAGGATATTGTTTATAGCTGGGGTTTTATTGACCAGACGATAGCCCATAGTGAGCATATATGGAACTTCCTTGGTATGTCCCTAGCCGGACTCACCTTTACCTTGGCAGGCGCTTGTCCCCTGCGCCAAATAATACTTGTCGGGGAGGGTGACACTGATGCCGGAGTATTTATTCTAGGGCTTTTTGCCGGGCCTGCCTTCGCCCACAACTTCCTGCTGGCTTCAAGGACAATCTATGTCACTGGAGCGAGGTCTGCATAGATAGAAGTGGGGAATAACTATGATTGAGGTTGATGTCAGGGGTTTTTCCTGCCCGATTCCGGTAGTAAAAACCCAGAAGGCTATTGATGAACATCCTAATGACGAGCTAATTGTGATGGTAGAGACCTCAGTTATCAAAGAAAATGTATCACGGCTGGCACAGAGCAAGGGATATACCGTAAAAGCAGAGGAAGTAGGGGATGGGTTTCGTCTACGGCCTACCCCACCTGTCAAATAGAAGGACACTGGCAGGGGGCTACATTACATAATATAATACTAACTGCAACTAAAGGAGGCTTTACAGAAAGTTGCCTTTGTAGCATATGACTGTTATAATAGAGTTCTGTGGGTACAAGATAGAGGGACTATAAGGCCTCTCGTTACCATACTGGGGTGAGAGGCTTTCATTTAATAGGTCTTTGAGGAAATTACATTGGTCAGAGAAAAAGAAACAGAAGATACAGAAGTTGAGATAATGCGCCATTCGGCGGCTCATATTATGGCTGAGGCGGTTCTGTCCATCTTTCCTGACGCCAAATTTGGCATTGGGCCGGCGATTGAAAATGGTTTCTATTACGACTTTGACCTGCCCCGTTCATTGACTGCCGATGACTTACCGGCTATTACAGACAGGATGGATGAAACAATCGCTCAGGACCTGCCTTTTATTAGAGAGGAAGTGATCAAAGAAGAGGCACGGCGGATTTTTTCAGCTCAGCCCTATAAACTTGAGCTTATTGATGAGATAGAAGATGATAATGTCAGCCTGTACCGACAGGGTAAATTTGTTGATTTGTGTCGTGGGCCCCATGTGGCTTCCACCGGGGAGATAAAGGCTTTTAAGCTGTTAAGTATTGCCGGTGCCTACTGGCGAGGTGATGAACACAATCCCATGCTACAGAGAATCTATGGTGTTGCTTTTAAGAGCGAGGAAGCCCTTGAGGAATATCTGAAGAAACTTGACGAAGCTGGTAAGCGTGACCACAGGAAGCTGGGGAAGGAGCTTGACCTGTTCAGTATCCACGAGGAAGCCGGTCCCGGTCTGGTTTGCTGGCACCCCCGAGGGGCAGTGATACGCCGAATTATAGAGGACTTCTGGAAAGAGGAACACATCAAGCGAGGCTACGATATCATCTATACTCCCCATATTGCCAAACTGGGACTATGGAAAACCAGCGGTCATTGGGAATTCTACCGTGATTACCTGTATAGCCCGATGGATGTAGAGGGGGAGGAATATATTATAAAGCCGATGAACTGCCTGTACCACATCTTGATTTATAAGACAAAACTGCGCAGTTACCGGGAGCTACCCTTAAGATGGGCTGAGCTGGGTACCGTTTACCGCTATGAGCGCTCCGGGGTATTACACGGCCTATCCCGGGTCAGGGGCTTTACTCAGGATGATGCCCATATATTCTGCCGCTTTGACCAGCTGGAAGATGAAGTAGTCAGTGTTCTTGACCTAGCTTTATTTATGATAGATACCTTTGGTTTTACCAGCTACAAGGTTCTACTATCTACAAGACCAGAGAAATATGCCGGCACTATCAAGATTTGGCAGGAAGCCACCGAGACGCTGGCACAAGCTCTAGCCCGTAAAGCTATTGCCTATAATATAGACCCCGGTGAGGGTGTCTTCTATGGGCCTAAGATAGACATCAAGTTTGAAGACGCACTGGGACGGGCATGGCAGGGACCGACCATTCAGGTTGATTTCAACCTTCCCCAGCGCTTTGATGTTACCTATATTGGAGAAGATGGCAAAGAACAGCCGATAGCCATGATTCACCGCACCGTACTGGGCAGTATGGAGCGCTTTCTGGCATCCCTTATTGAACACTATAGCGGTGCCTTCCCGGTATGGCTGGCGCCAGTTCAGGTAACACTGATACCAGTGGCTGACCGTCATTTAGACTACGCCCACAGGCTAAAATCAGAACTGAAAAATGATGGGCTACGCGTTGAGGTTGACTATCAGCAGGGGACAGTAAATCACAAGGTTCGTCAGGCACAGCTTAAAAAGATACCGTATATGCTGATAGTTGGTGACAAGGAGATAGCTGATAAAACCGTCTCAGTCCGCCTTCGCAGTGGTCAACAAAAAAATAATCTGCCCTTTAATAACTTCAGAGGGTCTATAAGGAAAACTATTATAGACAAGACAAGGGAATTGGAATTATAATTTGCTCATTATACTTAGATTATGCTATAGTCCAATTTAAGGAAGCCTATACTTGCAGGGGGTAAAAAGAAACATAATTAAAGAACTGCGTGTTAATGAAATAATCCGGTGCAAAGAAGTTCGTCTGGTAGGAGAAAAGGGCGAACAGTTGGGCATTATGCCCCTGTATCAGGCACGAGAAATAGCGCAGAAGTATAATCTTGACTTGGTTGAAGTTGCACCTACAGCAACGCCTCCAGTGTGCCGGCTTATGGACTATGGCAAATATAAATACCAGCAGACCAAGAAAGAACGTGAAGCTAGAAAGAGCCAGAAGCTGTCACTACTCAGGGAAATTAGATTACGCCCCAAGATTGGTGAACACGATTTTGAAGCTAAGGCAAGAAAGACGAGGAAATTATTAGAAGATGGCGATAAGGTCAAGGTAACCATAATGTTCCGGGGTCGTGAAAATACCCACCCCGAGCTTGGTTTGCAGTTGCTGGATAAAATGTGGGAATCACTGAAGGAAGTATCTTCAATTGAGAAGCAGCCAACCAGAGAGGGAACAAGACTCCACATAATCCTGACACCGCAGACTGGCCAGAAGAATAAGGGAAAGGAAGAGATAGAGAAAGAACAAGATGCCAAAACTCAAGACACATAAAGGGGCTCAGAGCCGTTTTCATATTACCGGAAGTGGCAAGATTATGCGTACCAAGGGTGGCAAAAGCCACCTGCGTCGACGAAAATCTAAGCGTTCCAGGCGGCTTTTTGATGAAACAATACCACTGCATCCACATGATAGAGTCCGAGTAAAAAGACTTCTGCCCTATGGGGCTAGTTAGATAGGAGGCTTATTTGCCGCGGGTAAAGACCGGGATAACCAAACACAGAAGACATAAAAAGATGCTAGCTATGACCAAGGGTCACAGGGCAACCAAACACTCACTATACAGGCGCGCCCATGAGTCTATGCTCCACTCGCTGAGCTATGCCTATAGCCACCGCCGGGAACGAAAGGGCGATATGAGGCGTCTCTGGATTTCCCGTATCAATGCCGCCAGTAAAGCCAATGGTATTACCTATAGCCAGCTTATGAACAGCCTACGGAAATCCAACATTGAAGTCAATCGCAAGATGCTGGCTGAAATGGCGGTTAGACAGCCGAATGCCTTTGCTCAATTGGCTAAACTTGGGCAAAATAACTAAGTACAAAACCAATATGCATAGCCATAATAGGCTCCTTATTATCCAAGGAAAAGATACTAAGCCTCATTAAGCAATACCGGCTACTAGCCAATAGGCCCAAAAAGATTCCCGCATGAACCCACAGCCAGCGAATATTGACATGAAAATCTAAGGCACCTACAATGACCCTAGGAGAACCCATTGGCTTTAAGTAAAGAAAGAGCCTACTACCAGGCAGTTCGTCGGGCGGTAACTGCGGTTGGTTCCAATGCCGACTTAAAGGAGAAGCTGGCGGTTATAATTAGGGGCACTGCCAGGTCTATGAAAGCTGGTGCCTCTTTGATGATGCTTGACTCCAGTAGGAAGAAGCTGATACACAGTGCTTCCTGGGGTCTGTCTCAATACTACCTGCGCAAGGGTGTGCTGGATGCCGAACGGAGCTTATCCGAAGTTACCACAGGAAAGATAGTAGTCATAACTGATATAACCAAGGATAACCGCATCCAGTACCGCCAAATAGCAGCCCAAGCGGGCATTGTCTCTATATTAGGCGTACCGATTGTGATGGATGGCTCAGCTATAGGTAGCATTAGGGTTTATACCAAGGAACTCTGTGAGTTCAGCAATCAGGATATCAACTTCGTTAATACTATGGCTAAGCTTGCCGGGGTAGCCCTTAATTTGCATCTATTACCTCAAGATAAAGAGAAGACGGCAGCACTGCGGCAGGCACAGTCGGTGACCTTCGCTCACCCCAGCGAAGAGGAATTTGCCCGAATACTGGACTTCTATAACATGGAGTGGGTATATGAGACTAGGTCTTTCCCGCTGAAGTGGGATGGTGACAGGGTCACCGAGATGTTCACCCCTGACTTTTATCTGCCGGGGCTTGAGCTCTATGTAGAGCTTACTACCCTCAAGCAGAGCCTGGTCACGGAGAAGAACCGTAAGCTGCGACGCCTCAGGGAGCTGTATCCTGAAGTCAAGATAACCCTGCTCTATAAGAATGACTACAACCGCCTGCTGGCGAAATATGGCTGTGGACCGCTAGCCCAGACGCGGGCTCACAGTATCAGTCGGGTTTTATATTCAGCCAGCGAAATCGCAAACAGGGTGCAAGAACTGGCAGAACAAATATCCAAAGACTATGCTGACCGCCGCCCCATCCTGGTTGGCATACAACGTGGTTTTTTATGCTTTATGGCTGACCTAATCCGCCAGATAACCGTCCCCCTTGACCTGGACTTTATGGCCATATCTTATTACACCGGGAGTGGTAATTCTGTAGTCAAGATTACCAAGGATATGGACATTAACGTAGTCGGCAGGCATGTTATTGTGGTGGAAGATATCATTGATACCGGCATAACGCTAAACTACCTTCTCAACCATCTGCGAGCTAGGAAGCCAGCCAGCCTGGCAGTCTGCACCCTCTTGGATAGACGCATACGCCGCATAGCAGATGCACCCCTTGACTATGTAGGCTTTGAAGTGCCAGACGAATATGTGGTTGGTTACGGGCTAGATTATAAAGAAGAATATCGTAACCTGCCTTTTATAGGCGTCCCCGAGATTAAAGAGTCTAAAAAAACTGAAAGCAGTCTTGCGAAAGATTGAACTTTGTCTAAATAGAAAAGCCCCAGGTAACCTTTGCTTTTGGGATTTCCACTTAAAAGCTCCTTTCGGATATCACCGAAGTGTCACCTACTTCGTTGCTCCTTAAGTGGGCATCGCCACCGCTTCAATTACCTGGAGCATTTTTAGTATGTCATATATTGGTTATATTGTCAAAGTAAGTGAGCTTCCAGTAGGGTAATTGGGGGTAAGAATTCATTTTCCCCCACCCAGCAAAACTCTATTTTTCTCTGTTTTTTGGGTTGATGAAGCGTAAGTATTTTGTTAGGGCAAAAATCAGGATAGTAAAATATCACCCTGATAGGTTACGCCACAGAATAATTATAATTTGTATGTTTATTATAAAGAGGGGGAGAGCATCCCCCTCTTTTCTTTTTTACTAGTTCAATATGTTAGCTTACTTTCTTATATGCCCTATTATCCAGGTTGACCGCCATCACGGAAGACATCGCCAGGTATATCATCGACTCCATTCCAGATAGCTGGATTGTCAACTGGAATGTTGACTTTTGCTGGCACATCAAATTTCGGGGTAGGATTGTTTGGCCCACCTGTAATTGGAACCACCCTAAAATCGTCCTTGTCTGCAGGTGCGGCTACCACCGGTGTAACGCAAATTACTAAAACCGCCATCACAGCCAGGATAACGGCTAGCCTAATCAATTTGCCCATTTTTACCTCCTTTACAATTTTTTTAATATTTTTAAAAGTTATTCTATCCTTAATTGAAGTATATTCAGCCATAATATAAGTGTCAAGATGTATTATCATATCTTTAAATTACTATACATACAAAGTTAATGTTACTATAGAATTAGTGTCGCCTGACAATATCTTAAAAGGAGAATTCAATAAAAGGCTTAGATTATATGGGCAGGGGATACTCTATATAATAATCTAAGTCTTACCTGTAAAAGTGTCCCTGGAGCGATTCGAACGCTCGACCCGCTACTTAGAAGGCAATTGCCCCTGCGTGGCTTCAATTCGCTTTGAGCCAAGGGCGTCCCAAAGCTGTAGTAGGGTAGTTGTCAATTATTGGCTTTGCTCTTTCATAAGCGATAATTAAGTGGTCCCGCGAGTGCCATGTCGATATTTCCCCACTATCGGCGTTTATCTCTGACGAAATAGCCATCTTAACCGCCTTTTATTTTTGTCTTTACTACGCGCCTATGAATGGCTCACCGGCTCTGCATCATCTTAAGTTAATCCTCAAACAATCCCCTTGTCATCCTTCTACCATTGCGCTAGACTGAGACTAATCGAAAGGTGTTACCCTGACCCACCAACAGCGATATAAATCCATCTAAGGAGAATCTATGGCACGGCTCACATTCTACGGCGGCATCAATGAGATTGGCGGAAACA
>CAYGXW010000040.1:0-11089 GCA_964354125.1 uncultured Dehalococcoidales bacterium | reverse complement strand
GGAGTGGACGCTGCAGTAGTCAAACTCAATCCCCTGCCCGATGCGGATGGGGCCGCTGCCGATGACCACCGCCTTGTTCCCCTGATGTGGTATCGCCTCGTTCTCCTGCTCATAGGTGCTGTAGAAGTAGGGGGTGGCGGCATCAAACTCAGCGGCACAGGTATCCACCATTTTATATACCGGGCGTATGTTCCAATCGTGCCTCTGCTGTCTTACCTGTTCCGGTAGTCTATCAGCCAGGGTGCCTACCTGCCCATCGGAGAAGCCCAGCCGCTTTGCCTGCCACAGTAGCTCCGGCGTCAAAGGCTCCGATAGCAGTCTCTTCTCCATCTCTATTATGTTGACCATCTTATTCAGGAACCACGGGTCAATCTTTGTTTTTTCATATATTTCCCTAATGGTTATGCCTCGTCTTAGGGCAGCCATTATCGCCCACAGCCTCAGGTCATTAGGGTGAAGCGGGTAATGGTTGATGTCCTTTCCTGGCTCCCATCTGGAATCCTCCCAGAGGAGCGACCTCTTACCGAATTCAAGGGAGCGCACCGCCTTCTGCAGGGCGGCTTCAAAGGTGCGGTCAATAGCCATTACCTCGCCGGTGGCCTTCATCTGAGTGCTGATAACGCGGTCGGCGGAATCAAACTTGTCAAAGGGCCAGCGGGGAATCTTGACCACCAGGTAGTCCAGAGCCGGCTCAAAGGAAGCCATTGTCTTACCGGTGACCGCATTGGGGATTTCGTCCAGCCTCTTACCAATGGCTATCTTGGCCGCCACCCGGGCAATGGGGTAGCCGGTGGCTTTGCTGGCCAGGGCTGAGCTGCGGCTAACCCTGGGGTTAACTTCAATGACATAATAGTTATTGCTTTGCGGGTCAAGGGCGAATTGTATATTACAGCCACCCTCAACACCCAGCGCCCGGATTATTTTCAGGCTGGCAGTCCTGAGCATCTGGTATTCCTTGTTAGTAAGGGTCTGACTGGGAGCAACAACAATGCTGTCGCCGGTGTGCACCCCCATAGGGTCAATGTTCTCCATATTGCAGATGGTGATGCAGTTATCGGCGCCATCACGCATCACCTCATACTCTATCTCTTTCCAGCCGGCTACCGAGCTTTCCACAAGCACCTGGTTAATCGGGCTGGCATTAAGTCCGACGGTGGCTGCCCCTTCCAGCTCCTCCCAGGTGGTGGCAAAACCTCCCCCCGTCCCACCCAGCGTATAGGCGGGACGGATGACCAGTGGCAGGCCTATCTCTTTAGCCACCTCTCTAGCTTTTTCAAGGCTGGTTACAGTCTGGCTTTTCGGTACCGGCTCGCCGATTCTGAGGAGCATCTGCTTGAAAAGTTCGCGGTCTTCAGCCATTCGTATGGTATTTATCGGCGTGCCCAGAGATTTGACATTGTATTTATCCAGCACACCGGCGTTGGCTAAGTCCACTGCCATATTTAATCCTGTCTGCCCCCCAAGAGTGGGCAGTAGCCCATCGGGGCGTTCTCTTTCAATGATTCGGGCTATAACATCCACCGTCAGTGGCTCAATATAGACAATATCGGCGATGCCTTCATCAGTCATAATGGTCGCCGGGTTGGAGTTGACCAGTACCGAGGTTACCCCCTCCTCCCGCATCGCCTTGCACGCCTGCGTGCCGGCGTAGTCAAACTCCGCCGCCTGCCCGATAATGATAGGCCCCGAGCCGATAATTAAGACTTTAGATGGTTTAGTAGTCAAGGTTTATTTATATACCTTCTTTCATAGAATATTGATTGGTAGTAGCTATCGCTTAATTTTTTGACCATCAATGATGAGGTCATAAGAAAAAGCAGTGCTTACAAGCATAGATGGCTTACCAGCAACCTCAAAGTGCCTAGTTCCACCACCAGTCAGGCTGACACTCCAAGCGTCTGTAATTCTGCCGTCGACAAGCAACTCCCCACTACCAATTAATTTATTAAATTTCACTTCTATGAGATGCGGCTTGCCTTCAATCATCGGTTTCCAAACTTTTTTTGCCATCGCCTATCACCTCCTTTTTAGGTATTTTTGATAAGTTTGCTCCTTAAGTTTTTAATGTCTTTGCGGTTGACAAAACTTCTTTGAACACTCGCCAAGTCTTTTTAGCTATAGTTTCCTCAAAACCCATGTTTTTCATCTCTGACGATAGCTTATGCAAGAAATTCTTGAAATAAGAAACATCGCAATCCGAACAAGAAGGTTTGCTATATCTCGATATAAATAATGTCCTGCTATATGGTAGAGGCTGAAGAAGTATGACGCCTATGAGGTGTGGCAAGACTTCATGGGGTAACCCTTGGTCACCTTTTATTAAAAATTCGTGTGGGTCTAACCAACCAGTAATACGATGTATAGAGATGTATTTAGATAATTTGTCTGATGTAATGCTTTCTTCCTCCGCATCATAACTAAAGCCTTGAAACCGAAAATCTCGTGCTACTCGTACAATATGTGTAGCAACTTCTTCTGGCGTTCCAATTAACTGTTTTCTAATTTCCCTTTCTATCACTGCGCTATCCATCATTTCTACCTCACCCCCTTAATCCCCCTCTCCTTTGAAGGAGAGGGGGAAGTTGGGAAAGAGGGACTGCGTCCCTCTAAAACTCCCCTAAACGGTTACCGTGTCCATTTCTACAGGGGTTACCTCTTCTGGAACTGGCTCGCCCGCCTTTTCCAACCCTTCAATAAAGCCCGCAATAGCTTCTTTAGCCCTCGCCAGAGCCTCTTTTTTGGTACTGCCATAGGTAATGCAACCGGGAAGAGCGGGCACTCTAACTGTGTAACCTTTATCAGGATAATTGGGCTCTAGAATTACTGTATATCTAGCCACCTCTCCACCTCCTAAAGAAAATTTTTGAATTCATCTAGGGTTAAATCAGCCTGTTCTAGTATACTCTTGAGAGTCTTTTGTGGGACAATCTCTCCAGCATGGATAGGTATGGTAATTTGCTTTCTTGGGTGTTCAGGGTGTCTATAGTAAAAGTGGGAACCCCGTGAGTGATGCAAATACCACCCTGCTCGCAATATTGCCTTTTCTATTCGCTTACCAGTAAGCCTCGGTACTTTTGGACTCATTTTCCTATTCTCACCATCTCCAGAAACTTCTCAAAGAGATAGGTGTTGTCCAGTGGTCCGGGGGAGGCTTCGCTGTGGTACTGGATGGCAAAGATGGGTAGCTTTTTGTGACGCACGCCCTCCACCGTGCCATCGTTGAGGTTTATGTGGCTCACCTCCAGCCCATTCTTAACTGTATCCGGGTCAAGGGCATAGCCGTGGTTCTGGGCAGTAATATGCACCCGCCCATCACTCAAGTCCTTAACTGGGTGGTTTGAGCCGCGGTGACCGAACTTGAGCTTGAAGGTCTTGGCACCAAAGGCTCTGCCGATGAGCTGGACGCCTAGGCAGATACCCATAATGGGCTTCTTTTCCGCCAGTTTTCTAACGGTATCCACAATATAATCCAGCAGCTCCGGGTTGCCGGGGCCGGGGGAGAGGACGATGCCATCGGGATTTAGCTTCAGGATTTCCTCGGCTGGCATGGTGCAGGGCATGACAGTTATGCGGCAGCCTAAAGAGTGCATTATCCGCAGGATGGTATACTTTAAGCCACAATCTAGGACAACCATATTGTAAGGGGAACTGGAATTATCTTTCTCTGCCTGCCACTCATAAGGAGCATCGGTGGTGACCTGTCGGGAAAAATCAATGCTGCTGTAGTCGGGCATGGCTTTGAGCTCATCCAGGGCTTGTTGTGGCGTTTTACTGCTGGTGAGCATGCCCTTCATTACCCCGGACGAGCGGAGGCGGCGAGTTATTGCCCGGGTATCTACGCCCCAGATGCCGGGAACGCCGCTTCCAGCTAGGTATTCATTGATAGTCTTGGTGCTCAGGTAGTGGTTTGGTTCCAGGCACTCCTCCCTGACGACGAAACCGCTGACCTGGATTCTATCTGATTCAAAGTCCTGCTCGTTGATGCCGTAGTTACCGATTAGGGGGTAGGTGGGCACCACAATCTGCCCGGCATAGGAGGGGTCGGTCAGCATCTCCTGGTAACCAGCCATGCTGGTATTGAAGACCACCTCGCCACAGGCGTCAACCTCGGCGCCGAAGGAAAAGCCATCGTAGACCGAACCATCTTCCAGGACTAGAATTGCCCTTTTAGTCATCTTATCAACCCTATCCCCTTTGTCCCCTTCCCCTTGGAAAGGGGAAGGGGAATTTGGTTATATAAGAGAGGCGAAGCCTCTCTTTAACTCTCCTTCACGGTAATGGAGTTATCTTTATAGACTATCTTCCCTTGATATATGGTAGCCATTACTTTACCTTTGAGCCTCTCACCATCAAGCGGGGTATTTTTGCCCTTGGAAGCGAAATTTTTGGCATCCACTATCCATTCTTTTTCAGGGTTAAAGATAGTAATATCAGCCGACGACCCAATTTCCAGGGTGCCTAGCTTGCCGAATCTATCGCCGATAATCCTGGCTGGCTCGCTGGTCAGTTTGGCGATTATTAGGCTTAACTCTAGCTGACCATTATGTACCAGGCTCATCAGGCTGCCCAGGGCTGTCTCAAAACCGCTGATACCGAAGGGGGCTAGGGCAAATTCGCAAAGCTTATCGTATTCGGTGTGGGGGGCGTGGTCGGTGGCAATAATATCAATAACACCCTCCTTCAGCCCCTGAATTAGAGCCTTAATATCTTTCTCTGTCCGCAATGGCGGATTAACCTTGGCGTTGGTGTTATAGCCAATGACCCTTTCCTCAGTCAGGGTCAGGTGGTGTGGGGTTACCTCAGCGGTAACATTGATGCCCTTCTCTTTTGCCCGCCGGATAAGCTCAACCGAGCCTTCGGTGGTGGTATGGGCGATGTGAAGTTGAGCACCGGTAAGCTGTGCCAGGGCAAGGTCTCGGGCGACGATACTCTCTTCAGCGGCGGCAGGTATGCCGCGAAGACCCAGTCTGGTGGCAATGATGCCCTCGTTAACCTGCCCACCCTCGGTTAATGCAGTATCCTCGCAGTGGTCAATAATCGGCAGCCCGAAACCAAGGCTATATTCCATTACCTGAAGCATCAGGCGTGAGCTTACTGATGGCATACCATCGTTACTGAAGGCGACCACACCGGCTTCAGACATTTCGCCCATCTCAGCCAGCTCATTATTGTTTGTTCCCTTTGAGATACAACCAATGGGCAAGACATGAACCAAACCTTCACTGGCTGCAGTAGACTTTACATAATCTATTATAGCCTTGTTATCCAGTGGCGGATTGGTATTGGGCATACAGCAGATGGTGGTAAAGCCACCTCTGGCAGCAGACAGGCTGCCGCTGGAGATGGTCTCCTTTTCCTCAAATCCGGGCTGTCTCAGGTGGCAGTGAAGGTCAATGAAACCGGGGCAGACGACAAGCCCCTCAGCTTCCAGGACAGCATAGGCCGAGACGGGTATGCTGCCCTCTTTGGTGCCCAGCCATGAGATTTTACCATCAGCGACAAGCAGACTGCCATTCTCATCTAACCCTTGGCTGGGGTCAATAATATAACCATTGCGGATAAGCAGGGGTTTTTTCATTGATGGCTACCTCCAGCTAAAAGATAGAGTAGAGCCATTCGCACAGCGACCCCGTTGGTTACCTGCTGATTGATGACTGACTTCGCTCCGTGAGCTACCGCCGATGAAATCTCAATATCTTCGTTTACCGGCCCCGGATGAAGGACTATGGCATCGTCTTTGGCTTTAGCCAGCCTGGCTTCGGTAATCTGATACAAGTTTGTGTATTCGCGGATGCTGGGCAGCAATCCACTCTGCTGCCTTTCCAATTGCAGGCGTAGAGCCATGACCACATTAGCCCCACTAAGAGCTTTATCTATATCAGGCTCAATGCTGACCTCGGGGAATCGTCCCTGCGTCATATCCAGCCCTCTGGGTAGCAGAGTGAAGGGACAACATAGTGTTACCTCAGCTCCCATTTTAGTCAGCCCCCAGATATTAGAGCGAGCCACTCGGCTATGTTTTATATCGCCGACTATGGTTACCTTAAGTCCTCTTAGGTTACCTTTGTGCTGGCGGATGGTATACAGGTCAAGCAGTGCCTGGGTGGGGTGGGCGTGCCAGCCATCACCGGCATTAATTATATGTGCCTTGATGTATTTGGCGGCAATATAGGGCGCCCCTGAATGGGGGTGGCGCATGACCACTATATCAGCGCCCAGCGCCTCAAGTGTGTTTAGGGTATCAATCAGGCACTCTCCCTTGGTTACGCTGCTGGCAGAGGCGTTCAAATTGATGACATCGGCGCTAAGATTCTTGGCTGCCAGTTCAAAAGATGAGCGGGTTCTAGTGCTGGGTTCGTAGAAGAGGGTAACCAGGGTCTTACCACGTAGAGTGGGCACCTTTTTGATTGGGCGACAAAGAATCTCCTGCATGGCATCAGTTGTTTGGAGGACAAGCTCAATTTCGGCTGGGGTGAAGTCATCAAGGTCAAGAATGTACTGGTGTTGCCATACCAATTTTTTCATTGGTGCTTGAGCTTCCCTTTTTAAAATAGTGTCTTCTTTCTGCTGTAATATCATTATGGCTATTCCTCCTTAGCCGGCATTGGAATAATGGCTACCTCGTCTATGCCATCGGTTTCCTTGAGTTGAACCTGTATCTCCTCGTGTCTGGAGCTGGGCATATTCTTACCGACGTAGTCAGCCCGTATTGGTAATTCGCGGTGGCCCCGGTCAACAAGCACCGCCAGCTGGATTGAATAGGGGCGCCCCAGGTCAATTAGGGCATCCATAGCGGCACGGGTGCTTCGTCCGGTATAGAGAACATCATCAACCAGAACTATAACCTTATCATCAACGCTGACTGGTATATCAGTGCTTTTAACTATAGGTTGCAGGTTAAGTGAGGAAAGGTCATCACGGTAGAGGCTGATATCCAAAGCGCCAACCGGTACCCTTGCCTTTTCAAAGCTCTCAATGTTGGCTGCCAGGCGATTGGCCAGTGGCACACCACGGGTGCGCATCCCGACCAGAACCAGGCGTTCAGTGGACCTATTTCGTTCAATGATTTCGTGGGCAATACGAGCCAGGGTTCGCCTGATATCGGCTCCGTTCATTATGGTTTTTTTAGCCATAAAAATTACCCCTTGCCCAGGCCAGCAAGAGGTATCTTTGCGTATACTATTATTACCCTTGCCAGCCTCTCGGGACTAGCTTAAAGGTCTGCTTTATCTTATTTTATATTATACCATCTTTAGTATAGGTATTGCAATGCTTTATATAAAAAATCTAAGAAAGGTTGAGAATAATTAAATTTATACAATCTAATTTGTAACTAATAACTACTTAAGCTCGTCCATAAAGAACTTTCTTTTAAAATATAGAGCCACATTTACCAGACTGATGAGCACCGGTACCTCCACCAGTGGTCCGATAACAGCAGCAAAAGCTTGTCCTGAGTCAATACCAAAAACTGCTACAGCCACTGCAATAGCAAGCTCAAAGTTGTTGCTGGCGGCAGTAAAGGCGATGGTTGTGGTTACCGGATAGCCAGCACCAATCTTTTTACCCATGTAGAATGAGACCAGAAACATGATGACGAAGTATATCAGCAGTGGGATGGCAATACGGACTACATCAAGAGGAATCTGTACGATGAGTTCGCCCTTGAGTGAAAACATTACCACAATGGTAAAAAGCAGGGCTACTAAAGTTATAGGGCTTATTTTAGGGATGAATTTGGTTTCGTACCACTCACGTCCTCTTGTCCTAATTAGTATAAAGCGTGTAATCATACCACCGAAGAAGGGGATACCAAGGTAGATGAACACACTCTTAGCTATATCACCCATAGTGACCTCTACGGTTGAACCAGACAAACCGAACCAGGTCGGCATTATGGTTATGAAAATGTAGGCGTAGACTGAGTAGAGTATGATTTGGAAAATAGAGTTTAGGGCAACCAGACCGGCGGCATATTCATGGTCTCCACCAGCAAGCTCATTCCAGACGATGACCATGGCAATACAGCGAGCAAGACCTATCATGATTAATCCAACCATATAGTCAGGGTATGGCCACAGGAAACCCAAAAAGAGTATAGCTAGAAAGAACATAAGAATAGGGCCTATAAGCCAGTTCTGTACCAGAGAAAGCCCGAGAATACGCCAGTTGCGAAACACTTTCCCTAGCTCTTCATAGCGCACCTTAGCCAGAGGTGGATACATCATTAGAATGAGCCCGATGGCGATTGGAATTGAGGTATTATCTACCTGGAAGAAACCAATAAATTCAGAGACGCTAGGTATAAAATATCCCAGCCCTACTCCGAAGCCCATAGCAAGAAAAATCCAGAGGGTGAGGAATCGGTCAAGTATTGAAAGTTTGCCGGCTACTGTTTTTTGTTTATCCACATCTATATCCCTTTTTCAAACATAAATTAACTAAATCAGAGCAATATAATCCCTAAGAGCGGTTAATCCAGCCATTAAAAGATCAGTAAATATTTCCAATGCTTTTAGATAGCAAAAAATATACCAATGTGGGGGTAAATTCTTTCTCCCATGCTATCTTTTTACTTCTTTCTACATCCTGGTCCTATTCTTACGGCGTGGTTTAATCTTTCCTTGTCCTGTGCCAATATCTTATTGCTGATAGGGGAATCCTTCAGCAGATTGGCTAGAGAAGCGGCGTAGTGATTAGTTGTATCCCAGTCTAAAGAATAAATAATAAATGCTCCATGCCGCCGGGTTTTGAGAAAGCCGGCGCCTCGGAGAATCCCAAGGTTGCGCGAGGCACGGGACTGGGAGATATCCATAGCCTGCATAATCTCGCAGACGCAACACTCCCTCTGCAGTAGAAGATTTATGAGCCTGAGCCTTGTCTCGTCAGAGAGGGCTTTCATTGCTTTAATTAGAGCCTGCATTTTCCCCCTTGAGATGGTTAGGCTAATATGCGCATATCCAAATGTATTTTATATTTTACAGCTGGTTATTGTCAAGACATTTAAATGACCTTTATGAACTACCCGTGCTATAATTATTTTATAAGTGGATATTCTGTTTGAGCTTAATCAAGCACAAAGAGAAGCGGTTGAGGCTATCAGTGGTCCGGTGCTTATTCTGGCCGGTCCCGGCAGCGGCAAGACCCGGGTAATCACCCACCGGATTGCCTATCTCATCAAGGTTTGTGGTATCAGCCCACATCGTATTTTAGCCGTTACCTTTACCAATAAAGCCGCCCGGGAAATGGAGGCAAGGTTAAACCGATTGGTTAGCGGTTCGGTAAGGGAGCTAACACTGGGCACCTTTCACGCCATATGTGCCCGTATCCTGCGAAATGAGGGCAAGGCTATAGGCGTTGACCATGGTTTTGTTATCTACGACCAGGAAGACCAGCTGAGTCTCATCAAGCGCTCTATTCAGGGGATAGGGCTCGACCCACAACAATATGCCCCATCAGCCGTACTCTCAGCCATTAGCGCTGCCAAGAGCCGTATGATAATCCCTGAGGAATATGTCAAGCACGTCGTCAGCTATTTTGAGGAAGTGGTCGGGCGTGTCTATGAGCAATATCAGAAACTACTGGGACAGAGTAATGCCCTGGATTTTGATGACCTGCTGATGAAGGCAGTACAGCTTTTTAGTAGCCAGCCTGAGGTCTTAGGCAGGTATCAACAAAGATACCTCCACATCCTGGTAGACGAGTTTCAGGATACCAATCTAGTTCAGTACCAGCTGATAAAGCAGCTGGCTGGTGGACATGGCAATATATGCGTTGTTGGTGACCCTGACCAGTCAATCTACTCATGGCGGTCAGCCGACCTGCGCAACATCCTCAGCTTTGAGAAGGACTACCCTGAGGCTAAAGTAATACTGCTGGAGCAGAGCTACCGCTCAACAAAGACAATTCTGGAGGCGGCATCCTGTATAATCTCAGCCAACGAACAACGGAAACCCAAGGGGCTATGGACTGATAATGAGCAGGGTGAGCTGATAAAAGTCGTTGAAACATATAATGAGCAGGAGGAAGCCCAGTTTGTAATTAATGAGGTTGAGCGGCTGGTGGAACAGGGCAGGGCTCGCTTGAGTGACTGTGCCGTTATGTACCGCACCAATGCCCAGTCAAGAGCTTTGGAAGAGGCTTTTATCCGCTATGGCACACCCTACAGGCTGGTGGCTGGCACCCGATTTTATGAGCGTCGCGAGGTAAAGGATATTATTGCCTACCTCAGACTCATTCAGAACCCTGATGACAGCGTCAGTTTATTGAGGATAATAAATGTCCCCCAGAGGGGCATTGGCCAGCGTACCCTGAGCCAGCTAGCCGAATGGGCGAAATCTCTGGGAATATCTCAATACCAGGCACTACGGCTGATAGCGTCCCCTGATGGTGATAAACAGCCGCCATTCAATGCCCGCAGTATCAGGGCGCTCAGCGATTTCTTCAAATTGATAGAAGAGCTGATTGCTAAAAACCAGAAACTCAATCTGAGTAAGTTGTTTGACTTGGTAGTCAAAAAGTCGGGTTATAAAGAATATATATTGAACACACCAAACGGAGAAGAGCGCTGGGAGAACATTCTTGAGCTGGGCACCGTTGCCCGGCAATACCGTGATTTGGAGCCCGGTGAGGGGCTGGTCGCCTTTCTGGAGGGGGTGACACTGGTTTCTGATGTTGATGGCTATGATGAGACTGTGGATGCAGTAACCCTGATTACCCTGCATCAGGCTAAGGGCTTGGAGTTCCCGGTGGTATTTATTGTTGGTCTGGAAGAGGGAATCCTGCCCCACTTCAAGTCTTTTGATAACTCAGCGCAGATGGAGGAAGAAAGACGCCTGTGTTATGTCGGTGTAACCAGAGCTAAACACAGAGTGTATCTGTTGCGAGCCTTTCGCCGCAGCCTGATGGGCGGTAGCACGGCAAACAATCCATCACGCTTTCTACAAGATATACCGCGGCATTTGATTACTGGCTCAGAGCTATGGCGGGGTGAGGAAAGTCAGCTTACTACAAGTGCCTATTCGTGGCATAATGCCCCTGCCTTTACCATTGACCTTCCCGAACTAAAAGCTGGTGACCAGGTTTACCA
>CAYGXW010000039.1:0-11324 GCA_964354125.1 uncultured Dehalococcoidales bacterium | reverse complement strand
TGACGATGGCGACTTTATGGAGGTGCACCAGCAGTTCGCCCCCAATATCATCGTCGCCTTTGCTCGTCTGAATGGCAAGACGGTGGGTATTGTTGCCCAGCAACCGAACTATCTGGCCGGGGTTGTTGATGTTGATGCCTCGGTTAAGGCAGCCCGCTTTGTTCGCTTCTGTGATGCCTTCAATATACCCCTAGTCAGTTTGGTTGATGTCCCCGGCTTTATGCCCGGTTCCGCCCAGGAGCATGGTGGCATCATCAGACATGGTGCCAAGCTCATCTATGCCTATGCCGAAGCCACAGTGCCCAAGGTTACCGTTATCACCCGTAAGGCTTATGGTGGTGCCTATATCGTTATGAGCTCAAAACACCTGCGTGGTGATATAAACTTCGCCTGGCCTACGGCGGAGATTGCCGTTATGGGGGCTGAGGGGGCGGTCAACATCATCTTCAGGAAGGCTATCGCCGCATCAGACAATCCAGAACAAGCGAGGCAGAAGCTGGTCAGTGAATATCAGGAAAAATTCAACAATCCCTATATCGCCGCCGCACGGGGTTATATTGATGATGTTATTGACCCGGCGCAGACACGCCCCAGGCTAATCCGGGCGCTGGAGATGCTTAAGGACAAGACTGATAGTAACCCCCCCAGGAAGCACGGCAATATTCCACTGTAAAGAGAAAGGATAACGATGGAGAAAAACCCACTAAAGATTACCGATGTTACATTGCGTGACGGTCATCAATCACTGATAGCCACGCGAATGAGAACTGAGGATATGGTGCCTATCGCCCCTGAGATGAACAAGGCTGGCTTTTACTCTATGGAGGTCTGGGGCGGTGCCACCTTTGATGTGCCCCACAGATTTCTAAATGAAGACCCGTGGCACAGGCTGAGCACCCTGAAAAAGCTGATGCCAGATACCCCACTCCAGATGCTACTGCGGGGACAGAATCTGGTCGGTTACCGCAACTATGCCGATGATGTTGTTGCATCGTTTGTGCGGCATGCTGCTAAAACCGGCATTGACATCTTCAGGGTCTTTGATGCTGTTAATGATGAGCGTAACTTTGAAACGGCACTCAAAGTGATTAAGGAGAGTGGCAAGCATGCCCAGCTTTCACTATGTTATTCGCTGACTGAGCCTAAAATGGGCGGGCCAGTCTACAACCTTGACTATTATGTGAAAAAGGCGTTAATTCTTCAGGATATGGGTGCCGATAGCCTGTGCATCAAGGATATGGCTGGGCTGATAGCCCCCGATGATGCTTATACCTTAATCAAGGCACTAAAGCAGGAACTTAGGATTCCGGTGCAATTGCATACCCACTACACCAGTGGTATGGCACCAATGAGCATCCTGAAGGCTATTGAAGCCGGGGTGGATATCATTGACACCGCCCTAGCTCCCTTTGCCCTGCGCACCTCGCATCCGGCTATTGAGCCTATCGTGGTTGCTCTTCAGGGTACGCCCAGAGATACCAGAATCAATTTAAGGCAGCTTTTTAGGTTGGGAGAATACCTTGAGTCTATAGCCCCCAAGTATCGGGACTTTATGGCAACGACACGAATGGCAGTTATTGATACCGGGGTTTTGATGCATCAGGTTCCCGGGGGTATGATTTCCAACCTGGCAACTCAGCTAAAAGAGGCTAATGCCTTGGATAGAATTGATGAGGTCTATGCCGAACTACCAAAAGTCAGGAAAGAGCTGGGTTATCCACCCCTGGTTACCCCCACCAGCCAGATTGTCGGCATTCAGGCGGTCCAGAATGTCCTCTTTGGCCGCTATAAGGTAATCTCCGCGCAGGTAAAAGACTATATCTACGGGCTTTATGGCAGGCCGCCAGCACCGGTTGACCCTGAAATACAGAGGATTGTGCTCAAAGGCTACGAGCGGGGAGAGACGCCTGTTACCTGCCGTCCCGGTGATGTGCTTGAGCCAGAGCTTGATGCCGCCTTTACCGCCACCAAGGATATTGCCAAGGATATTGGCGATGTCCTTATCTATGCAATTTATCCTACCACCGGCATGCGATTTCTCAGATGGAAGTATGGGCTGGAAGCTCCACCCCCGGAGACCAAACCCAAGACCCTGGAGGATATAAAGAGGGAAGACGAGCTTATAGACAGAGCAAAAGCGGGTATGCTGGCAGAAGAGGCGGTGATAGGTGACCCGCCCAAGCCGTCAACCCTGGTGAAGGAAGCTGAACCGGCATCACTGCTAGCAGAGACCGAAACCGGGGAGACAGCCATTACGGCGCCTATGCCCGGGCTTATACTGCGCTACGATGTCAAGATAGGCGATAGGGTTAAAGCTGGTGATATTATAGCCGTCCTGGAAGCGATGAAGATGGCTATAGACCTGCCGTCCCCGGTAGATGGAAAGGTTAAAACTATAAACTTCAAGGCGGGTGATAATGTCGCCCGGGATGATGTCCTGGCTATTATTGGCTAGTTGTTAAGAATATTTCTGAATTTCTCCTCTTTAAGGAGTGGCTGCCGAAATGGGTAGTGCTTACTCTGGATAGATAAGGTTTTCTCCCTTATAGGATTATTTAAATAAAAAAGTGTGTTATTGTTGTGGCTAAGACTTTAGCTGAGAAGATACTGAGTTATAAATCGCAGACCGATGCCTGTGCTGGTGACATTGTTGTTACCCGGGTAGACCTGGCTTTTGTCCAGGATACTACCGGGCCACTGACGATAAGCGAGTTTGAAGCCAGTGGTTTTGAGTCCTTGGCTAATAGAGAAAGGACTGTTCTCTTTTTTGACCATGCCGCTCCCAGTCCCAATATTCAGCTATCTGCTGACCATATTACACTGCGGCGTTTCGCTCAAAAGACTGGCAGTCTGCTGTCTGATGTCGGGCAGGGTGTCTGTCATCAGCTCGTTGCCGAGTCTCTAGCCAGACCGGGTGATGTCATCGTCGGCGCCGATTCCCACACGGTAACCGCCGGTGGACTAGGCGCTTTTGCCACTGGCATGGGCTCATCTGATATTGCCGTTGCCTTTGCCCTGGGTAAGACCTGGTTCCGTGTTCCAGAGAGCATTAGGATATTGGTCAACGGCAGTTTCCAGAAGGGCGTCTATGCCAAGGACTTAATTCTGCACCTGATTGGGCTGATTGGGGCTGATGGAGCTACCTATAAGGCGCTGGAGTTTGGTGGCGACACTGTAGACAGGATGTCTATATCCCAGCGGCTGACTATCGCCAATATGTCGGTAGAAGCCGGGGCTAAGGCAGGGTTGTTTGCCGCAGATGAAATTACCCGAGATTACCTGATAGAACAGGGGCGGGGTAAGGACTACCAGCCTATTTCTCCCGATGACGATGCCTGTTATGAAAAGACGATTAGTATTGATACCGCTACCCTTGAACCGACGGTATCTAAACCTCATACTGTAGATAATACGGCTGCGGCAAGGGAACTTAAGGGGAAAAAGATTCAGCAGGTGTTTATCGGCACCTGTACCAATGGACGACTGGAAGACTTAGCAGTGGTGGCATCTATCCTGAAGGGTAAAAAAAGCCACCCGGAAACCAGGGTGATAATTGCCCCGGCGTCAAGAAAGGTATTGCTTCAGGCTATTAAAGACGGCTATATCCAGAGCTTTGTTGAGGCTGGAGCGGCTATTCTGCCACCCGGCTGTGGTGCCTGCCTTGGATTGCACCAGGGGGTGCTGGCTGATGGTGAATCGTGCCTTTCCACGGCCAACCGGAACTTCAAGGGACGGATGGGTAACCCCAATGCATTTATCTATCTGGGTAGCCCGGCTACGGCAGCAGTCACAGCTATCACCGGTGAAATCACCGACCCCAGAGAGGTGCTTTAGATGCTAAAAGGTAAAGCCTTTAAGTTTGGTGATAATATATCCACCGACCATATCGTGCCGGGGAGGCTGGCTCACCTGCGGAGCAACCTGTCCGAACTGGCCAAGCATGTTATGGAGGATGCCGACCCCACCTTTGCCTCCTGTGTAAAAACCGGGGATTTTATAGTTGCCGGCAAAAACTTCGGGCTGGGTTCAAGCCGGGAGCATGCGCCACTGGTTATCAAGATGGCCGGGGTAAGTGCTATACTGGCTAAATCGGTCGCCCGTATATTTTTCAGAAATGCTATAAACTTGGGACTACCAATACTAATCTGCGATACCGATAAGATAAATGATGGTGATGAGCTTGAGGTAGACCTTGAGCAAGGCACTATCAGGGATATAACCAACAGAAGTGAGCTTATCTTCAAGAAGATTCCAGAGGTGATGCTCTGCATTCTGGACGAGGGTGGTCTTATGCCGTATATTAAAAAGTATGGTGATTTTAGGATATAATTTGCTCTGGGGAGGCATAATAATTTAGTGGCTTACAACATCACCCTGATACCCGGTGATGGTATCGGTCCCGAGATAACCGAGGCAACCAGAAGGGTTCTGGAAGCCACCGGGGTTAGCTTCAACTGGGATGTGGTCTATGCCGGTGCTGATGTGCAGGATGAATATGGCACACCCCTGCCGGAACATGTAATTGAGTCTATCAGGAAGAATAAGGTAGCTATTAAGGGACCGGTTACCACCCCGGTAGGCTCTGGTTTCCGCAGTGTTAATGTTGCCCTGCGCAAGGAACTTGGGCTCTACGCCTGCCTGCGCCCCTGTAAAAGCTACCCAGGAGCTCAGACGCCCTATAAGGGTGTTGATATTGTAGTCGTCAGGGAGAATACGGAAGACCTGTATGCCGGTATTGAGTTTGAGAAGGGAACTCCCCAGGCAAAAAAGCTGATGAAGCTGCTGGCTGAGACACATGGTGCCGCGATTAGGGATGACTCAGGTATCAGCATAAAGCCTATCTCGGAGACGGGCAGCCGCCGCATTATCCGCTTTGCCTTTGAATATGCCCGCAAAAACCGTAGGAGAAGGGTAACGGCTATACATAAAGCCAACATCATGAAGTTCTCGGACGGTCTGTTTCTGGAGGTTGCCCGGCAGGTAGCCGGGGAATACCCGGATATTGAATTTGAGGATAGAATTGTAGATAACATGACCATGCAGCTGGTAAAAAACCCGCGGCAGTTTGATGTCATTGTAGCCCCCAATCTTTATGGGGATATTATATCTGACCTTTGCGCCGGGCTGGTTGGTGGTCTGGGGCTGGCGCCGGGGGCTAATATTGGCGATGAAATTGCCCTTTTTGAGCCGACCCACGGCAGCGCCCCCAAGTATAAAGGACATAACAAGGCTAACCCCATGGCTATGATGCTCTCCGGGGTGATGATGCTGCGCCATATCGGCGAGAAAGAAAATGCCGACTGGCTGGAGAGGACTATCGCCAGCGTTATCGCCGAGGGCAGGAATGTCACCTATGACCTGAAACCAGAGTCAGAACGAGACCAGGCAGTAGGCACCTCACAGGTAGCCGATGCCGTTATTGAGAAACTTAAGAGGAGTCCAAAATAGAAGGGGAAGATTGAAGGTGTTTCGCCTCTTCAAAAACTCCTTCCCCCTCTCCTTTCAAAAGGAGAGGGGGATAAAGGGGGTGAGGTAGATAAGCATTAAAATTAGCATTATTGGTGCCGGAAACGTTGGCGGAAGTCTGGCTCAGCGCCTGGCGGAGAAAGGTTTTGCTGATGTCGTCCTGCTGGACATTGTTGAAGGCCTACCTCAGGGAAAAGCCCTTGACATCATTGAATCAGCACCTATTATAGGCTTCAACTCTAGTATAATTGGTACTAACAATTATCAAGATACGGCTAACTCGGATGTGGTAATTATTACCTCAGGTATTGGTAGAAAACCGGGTATGACCCGAGATGAACTATTAAAAAGCAACGCTAGAATTATTTCTGATGTTATCAGTAATGTCGCCAGATACTCCCCCGATTGCATTATCATTATGGTGACTAATCCGGTGGATGTCATGACCTACCTAGCGCTTGAGGTCAGCGGTTTTGCACCAAACCGGGTAATAGGCCTTTCTGGAGTTCTGGACAGCGCCAGGCTGTCCACTTTCATCGCCGATGAGCTTAGTGTGCCGGTTTCAGGAGTATCTACTTGTGTTCTTGGGGAGCATGGACAGAATATGGTGGTTATTCCCCGGCTGGCTACAGTTAAGGGTAAGCCGATAACCAAACTCCTATCAGAAGAAGCTATTAGCAGATTGATAGAACGTACCATAAATGGCGGTGCCGAGATTGTCAGCCTGCTTAAGACAGGCAGTGCTTTTTATGCCCCCTCAGCCGCCGCCACCCGTATGGTAGAAGCTATAATCCTGGATAAGAGGGAAGTAATGCCCTGCGCCGCCTATCTCCAGGGGGAATATGGCATAAAGGATGTTGTTATCGGTGTTCCCGTCAGGCTGGGCAAAAACGGTATTGAAGAGATAATAGAGTTTGAGCTAACATCAAAAGAAAAGAAAGCTCTAAAAAACTCTGCCGAGGCGGTGAGGAAGCTGGTTAAGGCTATGGAAATGGGTTAATTGGATGGGTGACCTCTTATGAGAGAAATCAAAGCTGAAAAGATTACCCAGGCAGTCGCTGATTTGTGCCAGAAAGCCAACTTTGAGCTGGGTGATGATGTGTTGCAGGCGCTGAGGGAAGCCAGGCAGAAGGAAGAATCGCCACTAGCTAGAGACATTTTAGATGAAATAATAGAAAACGCCCGCATTGCCAGGGAAGAAAAATTACCCCTGTGCCAGGACTGCGGCACGGCGGTCGTTTTCCTTGAGATTGGACAGGAAGTTCACATCACTGGTGGTGACCTTGATAGTGCTGTAACTGAAGGGGTGCGTCAGGGCTATACGCAGGGTTATCTGCGTAAGTCTATGGTAAAACAGCCATTTTCTGACCGAATCAACACTGAGGATAATACGCCGCCGGTTATCCATATCAAGATAGTTCCTGGTGATAAACTCAAGGTAATCGTTATGCCTAAGGGGAGTGGTGCCGAGAATATGAGCCGGCTGGCTATGTTGAAACCAGGTGCCGGAAGTCAAGGAATTATTGAGATGGTATTAAGAACTGTTGAAGAGGTGGGGGGTAATCCCTGTCCGCCTTTGATTATTGGCTTGGGTATTAGTGGTACCGCCGAAAAGGCTATGTTGCTGGCTAAAGAGGCGTTACTGCGCCCTATAGATGAGCCCAACCCCGACCCCGAGATTGCCCAACTGGAAAAAGAGATTTTGGCTCAGGTTAATGCTCTGGGAATTGGGCCACTGGGATTAGGTGGCGCAACCACTGCCCTAGCAGTACACGCTGAATTTATGCCGAGCCATATTGCCAGCCTGCCGCTGGCTATTAACCTGCAGTGCCACAGTGCCCGTCACCGGGAGGTGGTAATCTAAAATGGGCGCTGTGTATGTTACCTCGCCAATTGAAGCCGAGGTAATCTGGAAGTTGAAAGCCGGTACCCGGGTGCTCATCTCCGGGGTGATTTATACTGCCCGTGATGCCGCTCACCAGAGGCTGGTTCAGGCAATTGATAGCGGCCAGAAATTGCCCTTTAACCTTGAAGGGCAGACCCTGTATTACATGGGACCATCCCCAGCCAGAACGGGGCGGGTTATCGGCTCTGCCGGGCCCACTACCAGCGGGCGGATGGATGTTTATACTCCGCCGCTATTAGCCGCTGGTCTGAAAGCCATGATAGGCAAGGGTAGCCGCTCTCCTGAGGTAAAAGAGGCTATTAAGAAGTACGAAGCTGTTTATTTTGTGACCCTTGCCGGTGCCGGCGCTCTGCTTTCTAAGGTTATTAAAAAAGCAGAGGTTATCGCCTACCCCGACCTAGCCGCCGAGGCCATCATGCGTCTTGAGGTAGCCGATTTTCCAGCCATTGTAGCCAATGATATCTATGGTGGTGACCTGTTTATCCAGGGCAGAGCCATGTATCAAAAAAGGCGTAGAGGAGGCTAAAATGGATTGCATCTTCTGCCGCATCGTAGCCGGGAAGATACCTAGCGATATCGTTTATCAGGATGAAGAAGTGATTGCCTTCCGCGATATCCACCCCCAGGCGCCGGTGCACCTGCTGGTTGTCCCCAAAAAGCATATAGCTTGTCTATCAGATTTAAAGGAAGAAGAGGCACCCTTGATGGGGCATATGGTCAGTGTCGCCAATCAGCTGGCTAAAACGGAAGGGATCTCTAGTACTGGCTATCGTTTGGTGATAAACTGTGGTCAGCAAGGCGGGCAACTGGTGCCGCATCTTCATATGCATGTTATGGGTGGCCGGCAGCTATCGGGGCAACTTGGCTAGCTTTGAGCAGATTTATTTGAAGCTAGGTAAAGAAGAAGCCCGGCGATGCTCTTGGCGTCGCAGATAGAGCCGGTGGTAATAAGCTTAGTAATCTGGCTTAGGGGCGTCCGCACCAGTTCAATACTCTCGGTATCCGAGGCATAAAGCCGCTCGGGCACAAGGTCAGTCGCCAGGTAAAGATGAAGGTATTCAGTGCAAAAGCCCGGTGAGGAATAAAAGCCGCCCATCCTTTTTATACTCCTGGGCAGGTAACCGGTTTCTTCACACATCTCACGGCGTACAGTGGCTACCGGGTTCTCCCCGGGTTCAATGCCGCCGGCTGGTATTTCTAACAGGTCTTTTTCTATCGGTTTACGGAACTGCCTGACCAGCAGCACATTATCATCGGCATCAACCGCCACGATAGCCACACAGTCACTGTGCTCAACAATCTCTCGCTTGGTCTGGCGACCGCCAGGCAGTCTGACCTCATCAACACGCAGATTTACCACCCGTCCAGCATAGACTAATTGGCTAGATAGCGTATTTTCCTCAGCCAAACTGACCTCCTATTAGTCAAACTGCTACTAGAAGATGATAACAATCGCCAGCACTGCCAGAATTATAGCACTTATATTCGGAACGTACTTTTCATAGCGCGCTAGCTTAGGCCGCAGTATCTTATAGGTTTTGACACCAGCCAGCGTAACCGCGATAAGCCCTAACAAAACCGCCACGCCATAGGAAAGCATAAGCACCTAGGCATTGGCACCCCCAGCAACTAGAGCCAGTAAGGCAAACTCCTCCTCATGGGCAAAACCGAGAATAAAGGCAAATGAAACTAAACCCCAAAGGCTCAACACGAGCCCTGTGGTGTGCTTATGCCAATGGCTGTGTTGACCTTGCCCAAGATGCTCATGCTCATGCTCATGCTCAATCTCTGGTTGATTTTCATGAATATGACCATGTTGCTTTTCCATTTCGTCGGTCTTTTCTCTGAAAAGCTTAAAGGCAAGTATGAGCAGGATGCCCGCTGCCAGATACTTTATCCATGGCGCTTCAAAGTCCAGCCATGATTGGAGGAAAACATAAGCGACAACAACGGCTATTGACGATATGAGATGTCCTATGCCAATTACGCTGGAACTAATTGCCGCACTAAAAACGGGATTTCTTTTTTGCATGGAATAGAGCACGGCCACCGGCCAGCCGTGTCCTGGCTCCAACCCATGCAAGAGCCCAATCATTACCACACCAATATATACCGAGTCAAACATTCCTCTCCTCTATCGGTTAAACCTTCCTCTCAAAGTGATAGGTGAGGGCAGACTCATCGCAGTTGGGGAATTTGGGGCATAGGTAGCATTCACCCCATACCTTGTGGGGCAGTTCCATTTTATCCACCTGAGTAAAACCACACTTCTTAAAGAACCCCGGAATGTAGGTCAGGCAGAACACTGTGGCGACGCCAAGATTAGCGGCTTCTTTCAGGCAGTATTCAACCAGCTGGTCGCCAATACCCTGTTTCTGGTGCTCTTCGGAAACAGCCAATGACTTTATTTCAGCCAGGTCTGCCCAGCTAATATGCAGTGCGGCGCAAGCAATTACCTGTTCCCCCTGCCTGACGACGAAATAGTCCCTGATGTTTTCATAAATCTCGCTCAGCGGTCGGGGCAGCATCTCGCCTTTATCAGCGAAATAGTTAATTAACTTGTGTATCTGGGTAGCATCGTGAATTCTGGCTTTCTCTACCTTATATGCCATATATTTATCCTTTCAGCTTTTGCTCCAACGTGCTGTAGAATGAGTCCCTGGGGCTGATTCTCAAGAATTTAGTCTTTACCAGGCTGTGCTTTATAACTATGGTGGCACCACCAGCTAGGGGCAGGCTTATATGACCATCAATGCTCAGTATTGCCTTATGAATGGTTCCAATCCGCAGATTAACTGTTGTTTCTGGTGGCAGTACCATAGTGCTGTTCAGGCTGAGGTGAGGCATTATGGGCACCAGTAAAAACTGGCTGGAACTCGGGGGTAGTATTGGACCACCGGCGGCAAGCGAGTAACCGGTACTGCCAGTGGCGGTAGCCACAATAATACCATCCGCCTTATAGGTGGTTAGCGGCTGGCTATCAATGCTGGCTTCAACATATATTATCCGGGCTATTTCACCCCGGGCAATTACCACATCATTAAGAGCCAGAAGTCTCTTGCCTTCCTGCCCTTTACCAGCGGCAAGCTCAGCCTCAAGCATAGAGCGCTCGTCAATCCAGCCCTCCCCAGCCAGAAGAGCAGGCAATTTCTCCATAACCTCATTAACAGCTAGCTCGGTCATAAATCCCAGCTTACCCAGGTTGATGCCGGTGATGGGGATTGATTGGGGAACCACCGACTGAGCCGCCCGCAGGATTGTGCCATCGCCACCGATGGCTAGGATTAGGTCAGTGCCAGTTACCTGCTTTCGTAACTGCTTCCCTTCCCAGGCGGAGCATAGCCAATTAGAAACACCCCTTGTTTCTAAAAACTCAGTCAGTTCCTGAGCTAGGGAAAGGGCACCTTCATTAAGCGGATGGTAGATAATACCAACCCTTTTCATAAATTATAACCTGCTTTCTAAAATGAAAGCTCATTCACTTCAGAAACAGAAAGAAGTCTAGCATTGGCACTATAGGGTGTCAAGGAAGGGGAGCTGGCTTTATTGTCGGCTACGTCTGGCTATTAAAATGGTTAATATGCCGATAGCCATAATGATAAAGGCTCCTATCGGGGCCCAAATAAGCCACTTAATCATGCTCAGGGTGGATAATATGATGGCTACACCCACCAAGATGATGACGATACCTACAATCTGAGCACGGCGGGAACGGCGGGTTTGTTTTATCCTTTCGTCGTAGTTTTCCTCTTCATCCTTATATCGTGTAACCTTATTCGTCTTACTTGGGGTTGGCGTTCCGAATACCCTAATCCCCAGAATGACGATGCCGGCAATTATTATAATAAGGATAATTTCTGCGAACCCCGGTAGCCTCATAAAATAACTCCAGATTTATGTGATTTGACGATGGGCTTTATCCGACTGGCTGATATAAGCATAGCATATTTGG
>CAYGXW010000038.1:0-11408 GCA_964354125.1 uncultured Dehalococcoidales bacterium | reverse complement strand
GAGCGTCCCTACCGGGTAGCAATGGACGCCCAAAATGCTTACCATGAGATTGAGCGCTATAGGGGCAGCCAGTTTGACCCTGAAGTAGCCGATACCTTTCTCAAAATTAAGAAATACTTAAAACCAGCTAATCTATATCAACAAGTCAAAGACCGATAAGCAGAAGAAGAACTTAGAGGTTTTTCCCCTCCAAATAGATACTTCCCAGCAATATAGCAGAGCACCAGCTATCTTACAGGACATTAAATATTCCGACTACCAAAAAACATTTTTATACTAAAAGCTTGACTTTTTATGTTTAATTTGTAATAATTGATTTAATTCAATTCATACAATAATAATAAAAATGATTAACATTTATCTTGGTGGGACTTCGCAGACCCCGATATATCAACAAATAGTTGAGCAGGTAAAACAACTCATCGCCAGCAATAATCTTCAGCCAGGCGAACACCTGCCCACAGTGAGGCAGTTAGCCCACTACCTGCATATTAACCCAGGCACTGTATCCAGGGCTTACTCAGAACTTGAGCGACAGGGGGTGGTTGTCTCCCATCGTGGGGGAGGCACCATAGTAACAACCATAGTTGATGACCCCCGGATATTAATGCTGCGCCAGAATTATCTATCAAATATGGTCAGCAACAATATTCTGGACGCCCTAAGTCTGGGTTATACCCCGGAGGAGCTGGAGGCGGTCTTTCCCATACACCTCTCTCGCTGGCGCCGGGAGAGAAAAACTGAGCAAAAGGCTATAACCAGACAACCAGAAGCCAGGAGCACGAACACTATTGCCATCGTTGGCAGTGATGACCTGGCGCTCGACCGGCTAATAGACCTCTTTAAGCATAAACACCCGGAAATTACGGTTCAGGTCAGCTGTGCCGGTAGCCTTGGTGGCCTTATCGCCCTTCAAGAAGGAAGGGCTGACCTGGCCGGTATTCATCTTCTGGATGAGGAAACAGGCAAGTATAACTATCCTTATGTCAAGCATATTTTACCGGGTATAGAGGTAGCTGTAGTGCACCTGGCATATAGAATACAGGGGTTCATCCTGCCTAAAGGAAATCCCAAAAAAATCAAAGGATTTGAAGAGCTGAGGCGCCCCGATATCACTATGGTTAACCGGCAGAGGGGTTCCGGAACACGCGTCTTGCTGGATTTGAAACTGCGCCAGATAGGCATCACACCAGGTGAGATAAAGGGCTACCAGCATGAGCTGGATACACACCTTGCCGTTGCCACCAGTATTGCCGATGGCAAGGCGGATGTTGGTTTAGGCATTGAAGCCGCCGCCCGCGGCTGTGGTCTTGATTTTCTACCCCTTTTTAAGGAGAGGTATGACCTGGTAATGCCAATAGGAAAATACCGGAAAGAGCCGGTGGCGTCTTTGGTCAGGATTGTTAAGGGTAAGGGATTTAAAAAATCGGTAATGGAGATAGGAGGTTATGACACCTCGGAAACAGGCTCTACAACATTTATAAGTTAATTAAAGACTGATGCTTCCGACCCACTCCTCCTAAAGGATTTCCCATGGAGGTTGGGCGGTAGGGTATCTCTAGAAATGGGGGTGCCTCCCGTATTTGGAAAGGAGGGCATTTTGACTGTCAGGCTGTCATGCCGAGCGCCTCCTTGAGGAGTTTTCCTTCTTGGGAGTCGTTTCAAGGCAAAATATACTTTTATCGAGGTGTAGAAATGAGAAGGTTAATCCTCAGTCTAGTAAGTGCATTCATTGTAGTAGTGCTGTTAACTATCAGCATTGTTGGCTGCGGTTCAGGGGTTGTGGTGCTAGAGGCCCAAGAACGCTTGCGCGTGGCCACTACCAGCAGCCTGTACGATACCGGGTTGTGGGCTTTACTTGAGCCCAAATTTGAAGCGAAGTACGGCGTGGAACTAGATGTGCTCTACGCCAACACTGGCATCGCGATCGAGTACGGCAAGCGCGGCGATGTGGATGCCATAGCTGTGCATGACAAGACGCGCGAGCTGCAGTTCATCGCCGACGGATACGGCACCCAGCGTAACGTCTTCGCCTATAACTATTTTATCATCGTAGGTCCGGCCAGCGACCCAGCGGGGCTCAAGGGATTGTCCCCTGAAGATGCCTTCAAGAAACTGGCGGAGAGCAAGGCTTATTCCTTCATCTCGCGCGGTGACGATTCCGGGACTTACTCCAAGGAAAAGGCTATCTGGAAAAGCGCCGGCTATGAATATACGGATGTTGAGAATTCCGGAAGCTGGTATGTTGAAGCCGGGCGGGGCATGGGGCCCACTCTCATCATGGCTGGAGAGCTGGGCGGCTACACTCTATCCGACATAGGAACCTTCCTGGCCTTCAAGGCTGAGACAGGGCTGGTGTCCATCGTAGATACAGGGAGCATCATGCTTAATGTCTATTCAGTTATTCCGGTAAACCCCGAGACGATTACTACCGTCAACGCCGATATGGCCCAGAACCTGGTGGACTTCATGGTATCGGATGAGGTACAGAAACTCATCGGTGAATATGGTGTCAAGGACTACGGCCAGGCGCTGTTCACTCCTTGCGCCGGCAATGAGCCATCACCTTAAGAATAAAGATAAGGTTGAGAAGCATTGGAAGAGCTGTGGCAGGCACTGGTTAAAGCGGTAGAGCTTATATTTACCCTTGACCCGGAGGTTATGCAGATAAGCGGCCGGTCGCTGGCTATTGCGGCGAGCTCCTGCGGTATCACTGCTTTAATCTGCCTGCCACTGGGTAGTCTCATCCACTTCTCCCGCTTCCCGGGAAAAAGGCTGCTGATAAATATAAACCAGACCTTTTACAGCATACCTACTGTAGCTGTGGGGCTCTTTGTCTTTGTCCTCTTTTCCCGTGCCGGGCCGCTGGGCGGACTTGGTTTGATGTTCACCCCGACATTAATGGTAATAGGTCAGGTATTCCTGGTAACACCGGTAATCCTGGGTCTTACCATTTCCGCCCTGAGCGGTGTGGATAAAGCCATTCCGGAAACGGCTGTCTCCCTTGGCGCCAGCCGGTTTCAGGCGGCGGTCATCACCATAAAACACGCCCGATTCGCCGTGCTGACAGCAGTAATAATGGGCTTTGGTCGGGCGATATCGGAGGTCGGTCTTGCCCTGATGGTCGGTGGTAACATCAAGGGTTTTACCAGAACCCTGACCACCACCATATCCCTTGAGTCTTCCAAGGGTGATATTGAGCTATCACTGGCACTGGGTATTATATTGATAATAATAGCACTGGTAGTAAATTTATCCCTGAATAGACTCCAGCAGAGGTGACAATGGCTCTAATAGAAACCAACAATCTGGGACAGAAATATGGGCAGCGGCATACCCTAAAAGATATAAATCTCAAGGTAGAGGCGGGGGAGGTCTTTGCCTTGATTGGGCCTACCGGTGCCGGTAAAACCACCCTCCTCAGACTCCTGGACCTCCTGGAAACACCCGCCTCGGGCAGCATCCTTTTTGATGGAGTAGATGTTACCCGCCCCAACCGTCACCGGCTTGAGATACGCCGCCGGATGTCTTTTGTCCAGCAGAAACCAGCGGTGTTTGACATGAGCGTCTATGATAATGTCGCCTGTGGTCTGAGGTGGCGACATGAGCCGGGTGAAGCAATAAAGCACAGGGTAGAGGATGCCCTGGAACTGGTAAATTTAGCTGACTATAAAAGCCGCAATGCCAGAACGCTTTCCGGCGGCGAGGCGCAGCGGGTGGCAATAGCCCGGGCGTTGACCATCCAGCCGGAGGTGCTACTGCTTGATGAGCCCACTGCCAACCTTGACCCCATCTCGGTAGCCAAGATAGAGGAGGTGCTGACACATATTATTGGACAGCACAGGATGACCGTGGTTATGGCTACCCACGATATGTCTCAGGGACAATACCTGGCGAATAAAATTGGGGTGCTGATGAAAGGTGAACTGCTACAGGTGGGCAGTCCTGATGAAATATTCAGCTCACCCCAAAGCAAGGAGGTAGCCGAGTTCGTTGGCATTGAGAATATCCTGGAAGGGAAGGTATTAGACAAAGACGGTAACCTGACCATTATAGATGTTAACGGCGTTACCATTCAGGCAATTTCTGATTTTGCCGTAGGCGATAGGGTTTATATACTCATCAGACCTGAGGACATAACCTTGACCCTCACCCACGAGGCAACCAGCGCCAGAAATACATTCCAGGGCAGGATAATAAAAATATCCCCTTTAGGACCGCTTACCCGAATCAAGGCAGACTTTGGTTTTCCTTTATTCGTTGTGGTAACTAAAAAATCGGCGTTAGGGCTAGGCCTTACCACCAACAGGGAAGTTTACGCCAGTTTTAAGGCAACCGCAATCCACACAATTAAAAAGTGGTGATAACGCTCGCTGGACTAAATTAAACATTCATTTGCTCCGTAAAAACCTTAATCTATATTTTTAGGTATTGACAAGTACATCATCGGCGTTTATTATTCCACAGAGATTTGCTATGAACAATTCAATGGCCGCCAGATATAAGAAAGGGCAGAAGGTCACCATAGTTCCGGCGAAAGACCAGACTTTATCGCCAAGGGATGCTGATATAGAACCCTATATAGGTCAAACCGGGGTAATTACCGATTATTACTGGATACACCCCAGCGCCAGCACCAGAGCCTTCTATATTTATGTTGTCCGAATTGGAACTGGTAAGAAAGAGGTCGTGGTACACGAAGATGAGATAGAGGCACATATAGAGTAGCTTTTAATGACATAAATTATGCTGTCCCACCCAATTAAAATCAGTAATTTCCTTATTGACAAAAAAATATTATTATTCTATATTAAATAGTTAAAATCTTATCTAATATCAATTTTTAAATCCCGGTAATCAAGCATGGCTGGTTAATAAGACAAAGTCAGATAGAAAGGGGGATTTTTAATGGTAAAAAAGGTACTGGCTGTCTTGTTTTTAGTATTAGCAGTATTGGGAGTAGGACTCTATTTTTCTTATACATCAGAGTCCGTTTTCTTTGACGCTGTACCGTGGGTGATTTTAGCCGCCATAGTGCTGGGACTGGTCCTGGGTGCAGTTAGAGCCATACTCAGGAAAAAGCTGGCAATTATTGGCGATGAAGTGGAAAGGCATGATAGCTCATCCTTTCTGGAACACTGGGGGACTGCTATCGGTATCTTTACTTTAATAGCCTCAGGAATAATACTGGGGTTTTTATTTATCCCCGGTTTCGTCAAGACTTCAACAGACGCCATTTTCCCAATAAATATGCACTTCATCGGCTTGGTGATTACCCTGTTTGGCGGCTGCTACTTTTTAGCAGATTATATCTTAGCCAGGGATTTTGACAAGCTGATACCCAATATCCCGGATATTATCGGTGGCACCATAGCCAAGTATCTGCTCAGGAGAAAGTGGACTGCCGAAGACAAATACCTTTCTTCCCAGAAATCAGCCTTTCTAGCCTTTGCCGCCCTGGGTGCCTGCATTCTGATAACCGGTGCCATCAAGATAGCAGCACACATCTGGCAGATTCAGGCAACAGCCTATGCCATCGCCAACATCTTCCACGATATATTTTCACTGCTATTTATCCTACTGCTGATAGTCCATGTCTTGCTGGTGCTGGGATTAAAGGCTCACTGGCCATCACTGACATCCTGGATTACTGGCAGGGCAAAGAAGGAATATGTAGAGCATGAGCACCCTGTCTGGAATGAGGAGCTAGAGACGAGTCATAGCCGTGGCTACAAACTGATGGGGTATAAGGAGGGTAGCTAAGTTGAAAAATAAATCACTATTCTGCTTGCTAATAGTTGGACTACTGATAGCGATGCCGCTACTTTCAGCTTGCGGTCGTATTTCGGCGCCAGGTGACCGAGTAAGAACAATACCCCACGGTGTGGATTGGGTGTTCGCTAACTGCCTCGCCTGCCATACCAGTGGTGACATAGCCCTACCCATCCTTCTTCACCCCACCAATCCTACTAATGAAGACTGCCTAAACCCAGGGTGTCACTCTGTAGAAACTACAACAACGACGCTACCACCAACAACAACGCCTCCAACTACTACTACAACAACTACACCACCAACAACAACGCCGTCGACTACTACTACAACTATTACAACTACGCCACCAACTACGACAGCCGTTGAAACACCGCAGCCACCTGCTGCAAACCATAAACCCTATAAAGATACTACAGTATGTTTTATTTGCCATGTAGGTAGCGCGGCTGTCCATCCAGTCCCCGAAACCCATGCAGGCTATGCCAATAATAGCTGTCTGGATGAAGGTTGTCATGTATTACCAGAGTAAGAGGATTTATTAAATAATTTTGGTTTATATTAGCTTGAGGGCGTAGGCAAGGACGCCCTCAAGCTTTTCAGGCGTTAACCTTAATAGCCAGACGATTATCCTGAGCTAGGTCGCCTTGATACCGATTTAATGCTATACTATATACGGCATTTAAATACCTAAGTTTAAGGACTAAAAGTGCTGAAAAAGAAGAGGTTTCTTATTGGCGGGCTTATTATATGTCTGGCCGTTTTCTTTCTGAGTTATATGGCTTTTATGAGTGGGGTACCCTATTACTATGAGGTTGGTGGGTTTTTAGACCAGGGAAGCTCAATTACTGGCCAGACAGTGCGGGTTAGTGGTAAGGTAGCTCCTGATATAGAACAGGAGGCTGCGGGACTTACAATACGATTCACCATTACCGACAATACCGGGACTGGTGCCAATTTACCGGTAGTCTATCAGGGGGTTGTCCCCGACGCCTTTGCGGTGGGTAAACAGGTTGTCGTTGAAGGCAAATATACCGATGACGGTATATTTGAGGCACAGGCTATCCTGACCAAGTGTAGCTCCAGGTATGTGCCCGAAGAATGATAATCTATAGGGAGAAATAATCTATGGCAGAAATAGGTTATACTGCTCTGGTTCTGGCACTGGTGGCTTCTATTTACTCAGTAATTTCTTTTGTAATCGGTGCCAGGAGTGGGTACCCAAAACTACTTGCCAGCGCCAAAAACAGCCTTCTTGCCGTCTCAGTACTGGTTACTATATCAGTAGCCGTTCTACTGGCTGCCCTTATCAGCCACAATTTCCAGATAGAGTACGTCTACCAATACACCAGCAGTGACCTGTCCCTGCCCTACCTTATTAGCGCTCTATGGGCTGGTAATGCCGGTTCTCTGCTTTTCTGGGGGTGGCTTCTCTCCCTCTTTGCCGCTGTGGTGGTGCTTAGAAAGCGAGTCCAGGGAGGGGAACTGCTGCCCTATGCCTCAGCTATCATCATGGTTACCGAGGCTTTTTTCCTTGTTCTACTTCTCTTTGCGCAAAACCCCTTCCACAAGCTTAACTACATCCCTACTGAGGGGTTCGGCCTTAACCCACTACTTGAGAACCCGGGGATGATTTTCCACCCGCCAATACTACTTGGCGGCTATGCCGTCCTTGCCATCCCCTTTGCCTTTGCCATAGCCGCTCTGATTAAAAGAAGGCTTGATGATGACTGGATATCAGCGATAAAGAAGTGGGCGCTTCTGGGTTGGTTACTGCTGGGCATCGGTAATTTAATTGGTGCCTGGTGGGCTTATGCCGAGCTTGGCTGGGGGGGCTACTGGGCCTGGGACCCAGTGGAGAATGCCGGGCTGATGCCCTGGCTGGTGGTAACCGCTTTTCTCCATTCCATTATGCTCCAAAAGAGAAGGGGTATGTTCAAGTTCTGGAATACAGCACTCATAATTTGTGCCTTTATCCTTACCATTTTCGGTACTTTTATAACCCGGACTGGCGTCCTCTTCTCGTCCGTGGGACATACTTTTGATGAATCTGCCATGGGCCCCCTCTTTCTAGCCTTTCTTATTATTACCCTTCTGGGCTCACTGGTTCTGCTATTCTTACGCCGAAGGGACTTAAGGGATGAAGCCCAAACCAGCTCCTTTATCTCCCGGGAAAACACCTTCCTGCTGAATAACATACTACTGGTTGCCGCTACCATTGCCATCTTCCTGGGAACTATTTTCGGCTCTGACAAAGCCTTCTTCAACCAGGTTGTGATACCCTTCTTTCTGGCTATTGTATTGCTTTCCGGGATTTGCATGCTTATTGCCTGGCGGCGACCACCTATTAAAAAACTAGGGCTTAATCTTCTATGGCCGACATTAGTGGCGCTGATTGTGGTTATCGCCCTTTTGATTTCCGGTGTCAGGGAGTGGTATGCCCTGATTGCCTTCTTTCTCTGTGGTTTCGCCATCTCGGCGGTACTATCCCAGTGGCTCCGCGATATAATAGCCCGCCACCGGGCGAAGGCAGAAAACTATCTAACAGCTTTTCTTAACCTTATCGGGTCAAATAAAGGCCGCTATGGCGGCTATATCGTTCACATCGCCATAGTAATCATCGCCATCGGGGTTGTTGGCTCCTCCGTTTATGATGTTGAAAAACTTGAATCGCTGGCTCCTGGTGAATCAATAACCATTAATGATTACACCATCACCCACGAGGAAATTGATGGGTATAATATCCAGAACAAGATGGTATTTGAAGCTAACATCTCTATTAGTAAGGGGGATAGATTTGTCGGCACATTAAAACCACAGGTTGAGTTTTACTCTCTTCCTAATGGGGAAATAAAGAAAAACACCGAGGTTGCTATACGTTCCACTCTAACCGAAGACCTATATATTGTCCTGAATATGAACGAAGAGCTCCAATATTTTTTCACTTTTAAAATCAACCCCCTGGTCATATGGATATGGATTGGGGGCGGTGTCTTCCTCCTCGGAGGACTGCTAGCCTTCTGGTCTGAGCGGCGAGGGTAATTCAAACCTCCTTAATTTTTAACCTAAGATGACATTTAGGGTAACATCTGACATAATGGTGTGGTCGTTTTATTTAAGCGGCACAACAGAAAGTAGCGACACAAAATGAAAGATGCCAGCCCTGCTGCCAAAGCTTCCTGGTCTATTGAAACTAAACGGCTCACCAAATCCTTTGGTAACAACCTTGCCCTGGCTGGCATAGACCTTAAGGTAAAGCATGGCCAGACGCTGGCCATCTTCGGCCCCAACGGGGCTGGCAAGTCTACCCTAATCAAGGTGCTGGCTAGCATAATGAACCCTTCCTCAGGGGAGGTTTTGGTTAATGGTCTTAATCTGAAGAAAAACGCCGAAATCATCAGAGCCATGATTGGCGTTGTTCCTCACCAGAGCTTCCTCTACAATAATCTCACTGCCTATGAGAACCTGGAGTTCTACAGCCGTATGCACGATGTGCCCCATTTTAAGGAACGTGTTCTCCAGGTGGTGGATATGGTGGGTATGAAATCCCGACTCTATGATAGAGTAGGCACCCTTTCCCGGGGTATGCAGCAGAGGCTATCCATTGCCCGTGCCTTGCTCCACAAACCAACCATTATGCTGTTAGATGAGCCAGAAACAGGGCTGGACCAGCAGGCTGTATTAATGCTATGGGGGTCACTCAAAGTAGAGGAGCCGGAACGCACCATCATCTTTACCAGTCATGGACTTGAGAGAGGGCTGGAGGTGTGTGACCAGGTAGTTATCTTATACCAGGGCAGGGTCGTTTATCAGCAATCAAGCCAGCGCTTGACTTTAGCCAGTTTGAAGCGAGCCTATCAGGACACTACCGGGGGTGCCGAGTGAGGTTCTGGCGCAAGGCGCTTGTTATTGTCTGGAAGGACATTGTCTCCGAAATACGTACCAAGGAGACCATCTCCTCGGTGCTGGTCTTCGCCATCCTAGTGATTGTTACCTTTAATTTTGCCTTTAGCGCCGACCAGGAGACGATGCTTTTGGTAACTCCGGGCATCCTCTGGGTGACCTTCGCCTTTGCCGGCGTCTTGAGCCTAAATCGCTCCTTTATTATGGAGAAGGAGGAGCACTGCCTGGAAGGTCTGATGGCATGCCCGATAAGCCGGGAGGTTATCTATGTTGGCAAGATGCTGGGCAGTCTGCTCTTTATGCTCTTTGTTGAAGCCATAGTCCTGCCCATCTTCGCCCTGCTTTTTAATCTAGCGGTTCTCTCCCCCCAGCTGATAACGCTCACATTCTTAACAACCCTGGGCTTTGTTGCCGTTGGTACCCTGTTTTCCGCCCTGGCGGTCAATACCAGGGCACGGGAGATGGTACTGCCCATTCTTTTTCTGCCTATAGTCGCCCCCATAATCATATCCGCCGTTAATGCCACTGGGCTGGCGCTTGCCGGCGAACCCTGGGGCAGCCTCTCCTCCTGGCTTGGAATAATAGTTGCCTTTGACATTATCTTCCTGATTGCTTCATTTTTATTCTTTACCTTTATCATTGAGGAATAAGCTGGTATAATTTAACTGAGGACGAGCCATGAAGACTAAAGCCCTGCTTGGGGTGAGCACCCTGTTTATGGTAGCCGCCCTGTATATGGTTTTTCTCTACGCCCCTCGCGATTTAGAGTCGGGTGATGTCCAGAGGATATTTTACTTCCATATGCCTCTGGCCTGGATTGCCTTCCTGGCTTTTTTCATTGTCTTTATTGCCAGTATCCTGTATCTCTGGAAACGAGACAAAAAATGGGACTTTGTTGCCAGTTCCTCGGCCGAGGTAGGTCTGGTTTTCACCACCCTATTTCTTATCACCGGCTCTATCTGGGCTAAGCCAGAATGGGGGGTGTGGTGGACATGGGACTCACGTCTTACCTCATCACTTGTCCTGTGGCTTATCTATCTAGCCTATTTCATAGTCCGCTCCTATATTGCTGAAGAGCAACAGCGAGCCCGGTTTTCGGCTGTGGTGGGTATTATCGGCTTCATAGATGTACCTATTGTTGTTATAACTATTTACCTGTGGCGGACACAACACCCCCGTATAGAAGCAATGGACCCGAGAATGCTAGCTACGCTTATGGTGTGTATTATCACCTTCACTGCCCTTTATTGCCTTCTCCTGGCATACAGGGTCTCAACGAAGCAGGATGAAGACGAACTGAAGAAACTCAAGGCACAAATTAAGGAGTAAATAAATGGACAATCTCGGTTATTTATGTGCTGCTTTTAGCGTGGTCTGGGTTGGACTCTTTGCCTATATTCTGGTTCTTATCCAGAAGCAACGAGGCATCAGGCATGATATTGACTGGCTGAAAGAGACACTTAAAAAAGAGAAAAAATAGCCTTATTCAGGAGCTCAATAGCAGTAGCGCCCTTTCCCCCGGAAAGGGTAGCCAGCGCCAAGGCCAAAAAGAAGCCCGCCAAGGTGCACCAACTCTGTCGGGGTTTTCTCCTCAGGTTCTGCCGAAGCAAGCACTCCCCCTTTACAGGCATCGTTTTTTGGGCTAGAATAGCTATGGTTTTGGCGGGTGTAACTCAGTGGTAGAGTGCTTGCTTCCCAAGCAAGGAGCCGTGGGTTCGAATCCCATCACCCGC
>CAYGXW010000037.1:0-11642 GCA_964354125.1 uncultured Dehalococcoidales bacterium | reverse complement strand
CCAGCCGACCGGTCACCCGGCCGCTGGTGAGCTCTTACCTCGCCATTTCACCCTTGCTCCATATAAAGTGGAGCGGTATGTTTCTGTGGCACTTTCCATGGGGTCACCCCCCTGGGTGTTACCCAGCATCCTGCCCGGCGGAGCTCGGACTTTCCTCCCGCCTAGGGCGGGCGGTCACCCGGTCTACTTGGCCTAACAATACTCTAGTATAGAAGATGCTTTTAGTCAACTGCCCATAGGACTGCCAAATCTACAGGGCTCTATTGGCTAGCTTATCAGCCTCTTTATTCTGCTGGCGGGGGATGTGCTTTACAGTGAAGCCCCCCAGCCGTCCCTGTAACTCCTTTACCCGTTGATATAAGGGTTTAAGGGCTTCTTTTTTGACCCGATACTGGCTATTAATCTGCTTGACCACCAGCTCTGAGTCCGAATTCAGCTCAACCTGCCTGGCACCTAGCTCAACAGCTTTCTCAAGAGCGGCAATAATTGCCTTGTACTCTGCCTGATTGTTGGTCGCCCAGCCGATGCGCCGGGATATAGAAGCAATAAGCTGCTCCTGCTCATCCTTTATAGTAGCCCCTATAGCCGCCTGCCCCGGATTACCCCGCGAGACACCATCGGTATGTATTACTACCTTTTTAATCAACATATGCCCACTTTATTCAAGGAACAGGATGCGTCCACAGCTATTGCACCTGACCAGACCACCACCCCTTGCCCGCTGTAGCTCAGCAGTAGACAGTGATATACGACAGCCACAGCAGGTCCCCTGCTCTACCCGTGCTACCGCCAATCCTTTTTGTTTTTTGAGGCGGCTGTAGCAGTCAAGTGTCTCGGCGTCAATAGTGTCCAAAGCCTTCTGCCGCTTATCTTTTAGCTCTGATATTATATTTTTGAGTTGTTCTATTTCAGCAGACAACCTCTGCTGTTCCCTATACCACTCCTCCTCCAGTACCTTTAATTTATTACTTAGGCTATCCAAATCAACTGTCGCCAGTTCAACCTGCTCCATTATCTCAAGTGTCCTCTCTTCCATCTGGTCACGCTTTACATTCAGGCTTTCAACCTCGTGCTGGAGACCGGTAAGCTCTTTGGGATTTTTTATCCTGCCGCTATACAGGCTATCTTTAGCCACTGATAACTTGGTCTCAAGGTCTTCAATCTCCCACTCTGTTGAGTGTTGCTCATGCTCAAGCTTTTCCAGGCTTTCTTTGGCACTCAAGAGCCTGGCTCTAGCTTCACCAACCACCCGGCTTTCCCCAAGCTGACCTAGGCACTGGGCTAGGGTTTGCTCCTTGGACTCAATATCAAGCTCAATAACCTGTAGCTGGTAAAGCTGACTTGTCATACCCATTTTAACCCCTATTTTATAGCGACAGGAGCATAATATCAATGTATCAGTTCAAAAACGACAAAAGCCTGTAGTATAAATAGAACATATGTGCTATTATTTTTATTGGGAAACGAATCAAGGCTAATTAGATAGGAATCGTTTTTCTAGTTATGTAAAGGAGAGGGAGATGAGGCTATTGAGGTTAGCCGTAGAAACTCAAAGATGGGAGCTGGCAGCCCACACCATTGTCCTTGCCACTGCCAGGCGCCTGAACAATGGAGAAAAACCACATGTCAACAAGAGTAAACAGAAAAAGAGGCGGCCAGCCGGACAACCAGAACGCTAGGAAGCATGGCTTCTACTCCAGGGTGCTTGATGAGGCGGAACAGCTAGACTTTGAGCTAGCCACCGGCGTTAACGGCATTGATGATGAGATTGCCCTACTCCGGGTGAAGATAAAGTCCCTGCTTGAGCATGACCCGGAGAATATCAAGCTGATTATGCAGGCGACCAATACCCTGGCGGGGCTGGTGAAGACTAGCTATAACATGACCAAAGAGCAGAGGAAGGGGCTGAAGGAGGCAATAGGCAATGTCCTTAGAGATGTCGCCCTGCCGCTGGGCATTGGCATCGGAGCCGCCATTAATAAATAGTGAATGCATGGTAACCTATCCCCCTGACCCCCTTCCCTTATTAAGGGAAGTGCAGAATTTATGTAAAAGGTTTGACAAATGTGATATAATAACAAAACTAGTAGTGATACACAAGAAATTAGTATCTGTTTTAGATGCGGAGTAGAAAATGTCCTTAATAGTCTCTTTACGGGGCGTCAATGGAATGGTTCTCGCTTCTGATAGCAGGGGAACCTTTGGTGACCCTAGAGGAGTAACAGCTCAGAACGATAGCCTCAAGAAAATCTTCAAATTGTCAAAGTATGTTGGTGCTCTTGTTGCGGGAAGTGGTGAAATTGGGGCAACAATAATGAACGAGCTTACAAAGAGTGTCCAAGAGAGGCAATTAGAGAGCGTATCAGCTATTCTAGATGTCACAAGAGATACTATGAAGAATCGGTATGATAATTGGTTCTCGCGTTTTCTCATTCAGCCCATTGTAGGTGGACAACAACCGGTTCGTCCAGATTTGGTTGTCATCATATCAGGATATGAATGTGATACTAACAAGAAGCCTATAATACAGCGAAACTATCAACTTCTAGCTGCCCTAGATTTTGCACCAATGCTACATGATTATGGATTTGCTCTGAATGGGATTGCTCAATATGCTCTGTATTTGTTGAACAGGCTATACGTTCCAGATTCGCCTATTGAAAAATTGATACCCCTCGCCACATATGTTATCACTGAGACAGCGAGCCAAGATGGGAAAGTTGGTGGACCGGTGCAGATAATGACAATAGACCCAGAGAAAGGTTGCATACCGCTTCAGCCAGAGCAGGTAAACGAAATCATTCAACAAAATTTGCAGAGGAGTCTGAACCTTAGGAAGTCGTTCTTTGATTAGATTCGGAGGTAATAAAATGAACAAACGAGTCGCTATTATAAAAGGACCTATTCCGCCCCTACCTCAAAACCTTCTAAGGTGGGAAAGTTTATTTCGTATCACATATTCGGTATCCCTTGATAACGGGCTAATAGTTACTAATCCTGACCAATTCCCCGAGCAGCCGCCGATAAATGTTGAGGCAACTCCTACTATTGAGAAGTAGAATCCTCTATTCTAATTTCTAGTGTTACTACCCTCAGCTTATGCTATCGTTCTTGTGTATCGCCGCACTTCTTCAAGTTGCCAGAATTCGCCTTAGACACGTTAATCAATTTTAGTGGCTTAAGTGCGTTAGTCAATTGACCAACTTTGATGATAGTGCAAGGAAAAGAGTATTTGAAATCAAAGCTAAGTTTGGGATAGAAATACAGCTTAAAGAACCAAAGGACTTGCTGGAGAGATAATTCCTAATATTTCATCGCTTCCCTGTTGTTTTACATAAGTTTTTGCACGGCCCCACTTATTAAGGAAATGGGGAAATATGGTTTCCGAAGGGGCTGACGCCCCTTCGGGCTTCCCCTTTACTATCAGATACCAAAAGGGCGTTTAGAGAGGGGCTTCGCCCCTCTCTAAAATCTCTTCCCCCTCTCCTTAAAAGTAGAGGGGGACAAAGGGGGTGAGGTTAATAAATAATCTTCATATAAGCAGACTCCGTCCCTACCAGAGAGAGGTGGCACTGGCCATACTGGACAGCGTCTTCGGCAAAAAGGGGCTTACCTTCTCCGTCGAAATCGCCCGCCAGGGGGGTAAAAACGAACTATCAGCCCAGCTTGAGCTACTGCTACTAACCCTCTTCATGACTAAACCTCAGAACCTAGTGAAATGCGCCCCCACCTTCAAGCCGCAGACGGTCATCTCTATGATGCGCTTAAAAGACAGGCTAAATGATACCGGTTTTGCCAACATATGGACCTCTGAACTGGGCTATATCATCAGACTGGGCAACGCCCGGGCTATATTCCTCTCCGCCGATGAGCAAGCCAATGTGGTGGGCAATACCGCCCATATACTGCTGGAAATAGATGAATCCCAGGATGTTTCTAAAGAGAAATACACCAAGGAGTTCAAGCCAATGGGGGCAACCACCAATGTGACTACGGTTCACTACGGTACCACATGGGACGATTCCACCCTGCTTGAGGAAGTAAAGCAGACCAATTTGGAGCTGGAGAGAAGGGATGGTATTAAACGCCACTTCAGATACGACTGGCAGGAGGTAGCCAAATGCAACCCCGACTATTTAGCTTATGTTGAGGCTGAGAAGGAGCGACTGGGGGATAATCACCCTCTGTTCTTAACCCAGTACCGCCTTTTACCCATTCATGGTGGCGGTGGCTTTTTTAGCTATCAACAGAGGGCACAGCTAGCAGGTAACCATTCAAGGAAGCACCATTATGAGCCTAGCCAGGTCTATATCGCCGGTATTGACCTGGCCGGAGAAGCCGAGGAAGAGGAGGAAGCTATCTTTAAAGCCCTGAAGCCGCGCCAGGACTCAACCGTGGTTACCATCGGCCAGCTGGACTTTTCTATTACCGATGAGGTCCAAAAGCAACCCAGGGTGAATATCGTAGAACACTACTGGTGGACAGGTAAAAAGCATACCCAGCTCTATCCACAGTTGATTGACATTCTGGGTAGTGTCTGGAATTGCCGCAAGGTGGTGGTTGATGCCACCGGAGTGGGTCAGCCGGTTAGCTCTTTTCTGAAAAAGTCTTTAGGTCCAAAGGTTACGCCGTTCACCTTCACCTCCCGGTCAAAATCACAACTGGGTTTTAACCTTTTAGCCGCTATTAACTCGGGGCGGCTGAAGATGTATACCGGGGACGGTTCGCCAGAATACCAGCAGTTCTGGTTTGAGATGGAGAAGGCAAAGAGCCAATTCCGCCCCAACCAGACGATAAATTTCTATGTTGACCCCAGAGAGGGGCACGATGATTTCCTGATGAGCCTAGCACTTCTGATTGAAGCCGCCCAGCAGTATTCACCACGCAGTGCTAAGGGCAGTTTAAGACTGTAGTAACTCCCTATAAAAACTCCCCCCTCCCGTGTGGAAGGGGGGAGTAAGTTTTTAGGCTAGCTTTTATCTTAGTATGAGCTAAAGGCGACTCTTCTGCCCAGCCACAAAGCAAACAAGAAACCTGTCAATATCCCCAGCCCAATCAAGAGCCACGTAAGCCAGCCAGGCCAGCCGCCGCCAATATAGAACGAGTCGGCACCTGACCAGGCGCTTATATTACCGGCACTATCCACCGCGTTGACACGCCAGTAGTAAGGTGTTTTCTTGCTCACCGGCTCTAATTTTTCCGCTTCGGTCAGGGTATATTTTGATTCGGTAAGGTTAGTCTTATTCACCACTATATCAGTGAAATCTGCGTCTGTAGCAACCTGAAGGTTATAGATTACCGGTATGCTATCATCTGTAACATCATCCCAATCAAAAGCGACCGGCTGTTCTGCTCTGTTACCCACAAAGATTAGCATTGGCGTAGGCGCTAACGGCGGGGTTGTCTCCACTATAAAGGTAAATTGCTTAGTATTAACACCATCACTAACCGTTATAGTGTGGTCACCACCGGTGCTGACTGGCACATCAAAGGTGGTTGAAAGCACTCCAGCGCTGGTGACCGTGGTGGTGAATTCCTCAAAATCTCCGGTAGTGGAATCAGTTGCCATATAGTATTTTATGGTTACTGTGCTACTGGCAGCAAAGTTAGTGCCACTAACTGTAACCTCTGTTCCGGTACCGCCAGTCGTCGGGGTGATACTTGCGGTAGCCGCTAATACTGTAAAGCTGGTGTTAATACTGGTGGTACCATCACTAACAGTAATGGTAGCTGTGCCTGCTGTGCTGGCGGGGACATAGAACTGTGCATTGCTACAAATCCCATTGGCATCAGTCGTAACTGGTGCTATGAGGGTAACCGGGGTATTGTTGAACAAAATGGTTATCGTCTTGTTGGCACCAAATCCGGTACCGCCAACCCCAACCCCACTGCCAATGATACCGCTGGTCGGGTTAACAATAACACTGGCTTTCATTATAAAGGTTGCGGTAAGGCTATTGATATCGTCTTTAACCGTTAATATACGACTGCCTCCCGGTATCGCCGGGACATAGAAACTACCGCTGAAGCTACCATTGGGACCAGTGGTAATTGACGCCGTTGGAGCAATGGCAATATTGCCATACATTATGTTTATCGTCTTGTTGGCACCGAAACCGGTGCCGCTGACATCTATTTCGTCACCCATAACCCCGGTTAACGGGCTCATGCTCATCTCCGGCTCAACAATAACGGTGGCTGTTTTGGAATGGGCTTCGGTATCCTCTGCTTTTATAGTATGGCTACCGCCAGCAATTTCAGGTATGACAAAGATACCGCTGAAGCTACCGGTGGAGCCGGTTGTAATCGGTGCCTTGGGGGTAATAACAACATTATCAAGATAAAGGGTTATTGACTTATTATTACCAAACTCCGTCCCGCTAACCGTAACCTCATCACCGACATTGCCGCTGGTCGGGTTTACGGTGATAGCCGGGTTTAAGGGGGGTATAACTACGATTACATTAAATGTCCTCTGGGCAGAAATATCATCATCATCCTCATCCTCAGCCAGCACAGTATAGTTGCCGGGAGCAACCGCCGGCACAACCATAGTCACAGCAAAAGTGCCATCGCTATTGGTTCTGCCACTACTCTCAACGAGCCAGACAACATTAAGTATTGGGGCGCCACCAAATTTGAAATCAACGCCGTTCCTCCTGTCAAAGCCGGTGCCGGTTATCGTTATTGTAGTCCCGGATTCACCACTAACAGGATTAATGTTTATCTCCGAAAACACGAAAAATTCAATATCAAGCTCAGCCAGAGACTCTGCCCCCTTGACGGTTATGGTATGCTCGCCATAGGTGCTATCTGGAACAATAATAGTTAGCTCAAACTTACCATCGCTACCAGCCTCATCATCACCGCCCTCTATATCAATCTCGTCGCCATCGTATTCTACGGTGATAGCCTCACCTGGGATGAAGGCTTCACCGGCAATCTCAACCTCGGTGCCCACCGTACCCTCATCAGGGTCATAGCTGGTAATTACAGCATTACCGATTACCCTCACGCTGTTTTTCGCTTTGATTGTTTGGCTTCCTTCATTGGTAACATAGACATAGTACATACCGGCATAGACAGGATCATCTATGCCTGGAGTGCCCGGACCATCACTGAGCACTGAAGGTATATTAAATTTCCAAGTAAAATTACCACTAGTAACCGATAAACCAGTATTAATTATTTTATAAATAGTAACATCCGTAAAAATCAATTTACCAACATCTACATTCTGCCTAGCAAAGTAAATATTAACTTTTGTGCTCGCTGTGAATCCTGTACCTGTAACTGTAATCTCATCACCGATTTTACCCTGGGCAGGGGTTACGGTAATGGCTTCTGCCGCCAGAGCCGGCGTTGCCGGTATGGCGACCAGCAGTAATGCCAGAGTAAGGGCTACCGCCAGCATCCGGAAAATATTTCTGTGTTTCACTTTTCTACCTCCCCATATTTATTTATTTATATTAACCTTTTTTTAGCGCCACGCTTCGGATTATAGATGCCGGCAAAGTTATCAAGGTCATCCCCTAAAATCAGCCAGGTATTATGCACCTTTATCGCCGGCAGGTCCTTCTGCCGGCACAACCTTTTTACCGTCTCCGGGTGAACCCCAAGGCGGCGACCGGCTTCCATCACATTAAAGTAGTTATCAAAAGGAACCATAATATATTACTTTGTCAAAACAATATTAACACCGGCAACCCCCTTTGTCAAGTTTTGAAGAACCTACAAGTTATAACGCAGATAAGCCTGATTTGTTAGTTCGCTTTGATGTAAAAAATCATTAAAAATCGGCATTTAGTTTTAGAAGATGACAAAACTCTATTGACCTAATTAGAACATATGTGCTAATCTATTACCACTCAGTGAGTTTTTGGATTTTAGCGTTATGGAACTTGAGCAGGCGTTTGGCACTGAGCTGGATTTACCACCGGAGCACTGCCGTTATAAGGATGAAGGCTGTGAACTGGCTGAATCTTGTCTCAACTGCCCCTTCCCCAGCTGTATCTACGACGAACCGGGGGGCAAGCAGCAATTGCTCAAGAGGCAGAGGGACAGGGAAATAGTGAGGCTTTTCCAAAAAGAGGGAAAGGGAGTAAAAGAGCTGGCGGCGATATTCGGCATCAGCCAGCGCACCGTCCAGAGGGCACTAAAGAACTACCGCAACACTTGAAGCAGGACTTTTAGAGAGGGCTAAAAATGAACAATGACTTTACCCCAATGCAGTTAAACCACCATGATTTAGAGCGGCTCAAGCGTTATAAAGAGCTGCTTGATTTCTACCATGGCCGGCACTGGCTAGGTCGTGCCAGCCGGGGGGAGAAACAGCTTACCTTTAACTATGCCAAGGTGGTTATAGACAAAATAACCTCATACATTATGTCCGATGTTCACTGCACTGTTGAGGCTGTGGACGACTCGGATGAAGCCAGAGAAAGAGCCAAAAGGGCTGAAGCCGCATTACAGCAGGTGGAGCAGGAAAATAACCTGGAGCAGCTGGATTTTGACACCGAGATTGACTGCGCCATCCTGGGTGATGCCTGCTTCAAGGTTATCTGGGATACTCAAGGTAAGAGTGTCCGGGTCACTGCCCCCGATATCCAGGGCATCTATGCCTGGTGGCTGGGGGACGATACCTCAAGGATATGGCGGGTAGCCTCCAAATATAGCCTGACGGCAGAGGAAGCCGAAATCCTGCACCAGATAAGAGCCAAAGGTAAAACAGCCACCATTGTTGAGCTATGGACTGAGCAACACTTTGAGCTCTGGCTGGACAATGCCCTGATAGAGAAAAAGCCCAATCCCTACGGCTTTATCCCCTTTGTCATCTATCCCAACCTAAGAGAACCGAAGAAGTTCTGGGGCATATCCGATTTGCCCCAGCTTATGGAGCCGCAGAGGGAGCTAAACCGGGCAATGAGCCAGCTATCAAGGATTCTGGAGCTTTCCGGCAACCCCATCGCCGTCCTGGAGAATGTAGAGGAATCCGAGGATATTGCCGTCAAGCCGGGAGCGGTATGGAACATCCCTGAAGATGCCAAAGCATACCTCCTTGACCTGCTTGAGGGCGGTGGTGTTAGTCTTCATATTAATTATATTGACCTTCTCTATAGAACCCTGCACGATGTTGCCGAATCACCCCGGGCTGCCTTCGGCGGCACCACCAGAGACCTGTCCGGGGTCGCCCTTGAGATTGAGCTGCAGCCGCTACTGCAGAAGGTATGGCGTAAAAGGCTCATCAGGAGCTCCGCCTACAGGCGGAGAAACCAGCTTATATTGAAGCTCCTGGAGAAATACCAGAACCAGGACTTTGGCAGCTATCGCCTGGATGTGGTCTGGAGCCCGGTACTGCCCAGGGATTTAGCCCGGCTGGTAGTCAATGAGCAGACACTGGTCCAGAATGGCATCCACTCAAGACGCCGGGCTATGTCTGAAATCGGGGTTAAAGACCCGGAAATAGAATTTTCTGACTGGCTTGAGGAGAGGGCAGCCATCCTGAAGATGAACCAAGAGCTTAACACCAAACCTTCCCGGGGTGGAACGCGAGAGAGAGCTAATCAGCCCCAAACAGAAGGTGTTTAGAAAAATCTGAGGAGGTTAGTTACCTTGGCAGATAAAGAGAAGAAAGAACCCGATACTATGGAGGAAGAGCTAAACAGGCTCAAGGCTAAGGTTAGCCAGCTTGAAGAACTGGTAGCCCAAAAGAACCGGGAGCTCTCCAGGCTGGAAAAGGCTATCGCTGATAGGGACAGCCAGATTAACAACCTAAAGCAGTCCCTGGCTGAGTCTGACGAGCAACGAAACAATTTAAGTGATAGTCTGGCTCAGGCAGTAGACAGCTATAAAGCCCTAGTTATCAGCGCCAACCCTGAGGTGCCCGCCGAGCTTATCAGCGGTGACACCATCAAGGCTATTGACGAGTCTCTGGTCAGGGCTAAAGACCTGGTCAGCAAGGTAAGGCAGGGACTGGAGGCTGAAGCCATGCAAGCCAGATTTCCCAGCGGCGCCCCAGTGAGGACAGCGCCAGACCTATCAGCTTTATCCCCCAAGGAAAAGATTCAATATGCCATGGGAGGCTTTTCGTCCTGAAATAGACGGGCATTTTTAAAAAAGGAGAAACAAAATGGCTTTAACACTAGCTGAAGCATCCAAACTATCAAACGATATATTACTTCAAGGGGTGGTGGAGACCATCGTTAAGGACTCACCCGTCCTTCGGAATCTGCCCTTTATTGAAATTGTGGGCAACGGACTGACCTATAACCAGGAAAATACCCTGCCCAGCATTGACTTCTACGACATCGGTGATACCTGGGCCGAGTCCACCCCGACCTTTAACCAGATAACAGCCAACCTAAAGATTATGGGCGGCGATGCCGACATCGACAACTTCCTCAAGACTACCCGGAGCAATGTCCAGGACCTTGAGGCAGCCATCATTGAACTCAAGGCCAAGGCGCTCAAGCAGAAGTTTGAGGAAACCTTTATCTACGGAGACCCAGAGACCAACCCAAAGCAGTTTGATGGGCTGAGGCTGCTCATTGACACCACCACCGCCAGCGACCAGGTGATTGCTATGGGCGCCACCGGGGCTACCCTGACCCTGGATAAGCTGGATGAGCTCATTGATGCCGTAAAGGGCGGCAAGCCCGATATGCTGCTGATGAGCCGCCGCTCCAGACGCAAGCTCAACACCCTGGTCAGAGCCGCCGGCGGCATGATGGATACCGACCGTGATAGCTGGGGTAACTTCGTCCAGCTGTGGGATGGCATCCCCATCGGGGTCAATGACTGGATTCTGGATACCCATATTGTCACCGGCAGCCTGGAAACAGCCACCACCGGCGGCAACTGCTCCACCATCTATGCCGTGCAGTTTGGCGAAGGCGCCCTCTGTGGCCTGACCAGCCCTGGCTTCCTTCAGGCGGAGCCCATTGGCCCACTGGAGAACAAGGACGCCTCCCGTACCAGGGTCAAATGGTACTGCTCGCTGGCGCTGTTTAGCTCGGTTAAAGCGGCGGCGCTAATTGGAGTGCAGGACTAAGATTAAGCGATTGGGGGGAGTCTTCTTAAGAGGGCTCCCCCGTAAAGGAGAAGAAGAAATGGCAAAGCAAGATGTGGCCCGATGGCGGTGTCACTACAAACTCAGCAAATACCAGGAAGACATTGATTCCTACCGGGGTATAGAGGATGAATTCCACAGGCTATTTAAGCCCTACGGGGTTATAGAAGGCAAGGGCAATTGCCTGCTAAATAGCGGCATTGACGAGATGTGGGATTTGATTACCGGTGTATCCAGCAACTACTACAACAATGCCAGTGCCCAGATAGGCGTCGGTGATTCCAGTACTGCCGCCCAGCCCACGCAAACCGACCTGCAGGCGGCCACCAATAAGACCTATAAGGGTATGGACTCGGGTTATCCCACTTCTACCAGCCAGAAGATAACCCTCAAATCAAGCTTTGGCCCCAGCGAGGCTAACTACGCCTGGAACGAGTGGGTCATAAAACAGAGCACCAGTGCCATCTGTCTCAACAGGAAGGTTGAATCCCTGGGAACGAAGACCAGCAGCACCTGGACTCTGGAGGTGACTATAACCTTAAGTTAGTAGGGCAACATGGACGAACAGGAAAGG
>CAYGXW010000036.1:0-11921 GCA_964354125.1 uncultured Dehalococcoidales bacterium | reverse complement strand
ATTTTTTGGGGTCAAGACGGGCTTTGCTTTTTACCGGGCGGGGCTTGGTCAGCACATCCACGCTATATTCCAGGTCCTTGAGTTCATTGGGGGCAACTGTGGGGAAGCGGGGGTCTCTGGTGGCTGAGCTTATGGCATTGGCAATAATTTCCTCGGCAACATTTTTTTGCGTTGGCTCAAAGGTACCGATACAGCCCCTGAGCTGGCCAAATTTGTGCAGAGAAACAAAGACCCCAGCCTGCTTTTTCATCTCAGAAGTAAGCTTATCTGGTGGTTGAGTAATCTTTCCTTTTCTGACATAGGTCTCTACCGTTCCTTTAGCTAATTTAACCAGCGGAGACATCTCGGCACTCTTTAATATTATCCCGGCGTAGCCGACGACGCTGGAATAATCGCCAGAGGTATCACCGCTGGTCTGGTACTTTATTAACTCCGCCCCCTTTGCCCCAAGCTCCTTAGCCGCCGATATGAGGCTTATCACCGGGGCATAACCGCACATTGATATATTAAACTCGTTTATGCGTCTTAATAGCTCATCTTCATCCAGAGCCAGAATCGCCTCAATCGCCTGGCTATCCTTGTTCTGGGCAGAGGCTTGCGGCTCATAATGGGTCATATCACTGGAGGCGATGATGATAGCATCTCTACCCGATTCCTTAATCGCCTTGGCTATCCCCCGACCAATCTCTTTATAGACATCGTCATCAGCGTGAGACAGGACGATGGGCACCAGCCTAAAATCCCTCTTAAAATACTGTAGAAATGGCAGTTGAACCTCAACAGAGTGCTCGTATTGATGTATCTCAAGGTCTTCCTCAAGATGAGCCGATGAAACCAGAATCCGCCTGCCCAGTTCCGAGTCAATTTCCACATCGCCCAGGGGCGTCTGCCAGACGCCTTCGGTCATTATGCTAAAGGGCTTACCCATTCCAGTGTGGTTGGGCCCCATTATGATAAAGGTGTCCTTGAATTTAATACGGGAAATAGTCGCCCCGGCTACCGGTCCGGAATAGATATAACCGGCGTGTGGAGAGACCAGACCAACTACTTCTTCCTTGGTTGCTTTTTCATCAACCATACCGGCTATCATTTCCTCAAGCTGTGAAGGTGACTTGGGATAGAAGTGGCCCGCTACCACCGGCTTTCTAATCATGATGACCTCCTCCTGCGGGTAATCTGAAGTTGAGCTCTGCCCCGCAGTATTTACATTTTGAGTCCCTGAGGCCTACTACCTTAGTTTGGTAGCCAATTCTCTGCACAATAAGATTGCCGCAGGAATAACAGATGGTGCTTTCCCTCCCGTGTCCCGGGGCATTACCAACATAGATAAACTTAAGCCCGGCTTTTCTACCGATATCATAGGCATGTTCCAGGGTGGATATCGGGGTTAGCGGCAAATCAGACATATAACGGTGAGGATAAAACCTGGTTACATGCCAAGGTGTCAGCTCCCCCAGCTCATCATGTATCCACCTTGCAATGGCCTTAAGTTGCTTATCATCATCGTTCATAGTAGGTATGATGTTGGTGATAACCTCAACATGCATCTGCCATTTATCTTTAGCTCGCCTGGCAACATCAAGGATACCCCGCCAGTGGCTTATCTTAGCTAGCCTGCGGTAGAAGGAATCACTGAAGCCCTTTATATCAACCCGCCAGGCATCCAGATAAGGTCCGATAGTATCCAATGCCTCAGGGGTTATATAGCCATTGGTCACATAAACGGTGTAAAGGTTGTTCTCCTTAGCCAGCCGGGCAGAGTCCAGCGTATATTCAAACCAGATAGTGGGCTCATTATAAGTCCAGGCAATACCCTGGCAGTTATAGTCCTTAGCCAGCCTGACCGCTTCTTCGGGCTTAATCTGGCGACCCGTCTGTGGCAGGTCAACACACGAGATTTCCCAGTTCTGGCAGTCCTGACAGTGGAAATTACAGCCCCAGCCACCTAGGGAAAAGGCGAGACTCCCGGGGAAGAAGTGAAACAGTGGTTTTTTCTCAATGGGGTCGGCAGCCACCGATGACACCTGAGCATAGTTCATGTTATAGAGTACGCCTTCCTTGTTGTGGTACATCTTACAAACACCGAGCTTACCTGAGCCTATCTTACAGCGCCACTGGCAAATATTACAGCGCACAATAGAACCGGAGAGGCTTTCATAGAGCATAGCCTGGTGCATAACTAACCAATCCCTTAAACTAATTATATCACTCAAAAGCTATTAGATATAGACTTATATCATTTATTAACTATCTCACCCCCTTAATCCCCATCCCCTTTTAGGAGAGAGGGAAATATAGAAAGAGGGGCTTGCGCCCCTCTTTGACTCCCCTATTTAAACAGGCGCTTTTATTAGCTATCTATCAAAGACAGATAGCTTTCATCTCTCTTAACCACCCCATTTACTATTTACCTAACCTCATTTATTATCTATGTTTTAGTTTATAGCCTTTACTTATAACTTTTTGTCCCTCTTAAACTCCTTTTTTATAACACCGTTTTTAGCAAACATTAACACTAATGCCTGCCGAGGGAGGGTGGGTTGGGAAAATAAAGCTCTATTAACATAGGGGAGGGGTGGGATAATATAAGTATAACCCAGTTTACACTATTGCTGGTTTAACGCAAAACCTTGACTGTTAAACTATCAATAGTTAGACTATTTATGGTTGGTGGTGAATGAAAGTTATTGGTCTTACCGGCGGTATCGGCAGTGGCAAGAGCACGGTAGCCAAGTTTCTGGCTGAGCTGGGAGCGAGCATCATAGATGCTGATAAAATCGGGCATGAGATTCTTGAATCCGATAGCGAAATCCGCAAGCGGGTTGTGTCTGCCTTCGGTCAGCAGGTTGTCACCCCTAATGACAGGATTGACCGCAAGAAGCTGGGCAGAATAGTTTTTGGAAGCCATAAAGCCCTGTCCCGCCTCAACCGGATAATGCACCCGAGTATTTACCGGGTAGTAAAGGTTCAGCTTGAACAACACCGAAAACAGGGAAAAGATGTTATCATCATTGAAGCCCCCCTGCTTATAGAAGCCAGCTGGGCCACACTGGTTGATGAGGTCTGGATTACCATAGCCCCCCAGGACACAGTTATTAAGCGACTTGAAAAGATAGGACTGCCTTATACTGAAGCTATGGCACGCATTCGTTCTCAGTTACCTGCTGAGGAGCGAAGCAGGCACGCCGATGTGGTTATTGATACCGATTGTAGTCTTGATGAGCTGAAGGAAAAGGTCAGCAGGCTATGGCAAGAGCTAGGATTTGACACCTATCAACATTAGTTGCTAGAATATATTGTTTTATTTAATGGAGGTCTGCGATTTACGCTATTATTGAAACCGGTGGCAAGCAGTATAAAGTAACCCCTGGCCAGACCATAGATGTGGAGCGTCTGGATATAGCCGAGGGTGGTACTGTTGAGCTGGACAGGGTGTTGCTCATTGCTGACGGCGAGAAGATAACGGTCGGCAAACCCACCATCGATGGCGCCAAGGTGATTGCCACTTCAAAGGGAGAGGCTAAGGGCAAGAAGATTGTTGTCTTCAAGTACAAGTCCAAGGTGCGTTATAGTAAAAAGACCGGGCACCGCCAGCTCCACACCAAGCTGGCCATTGATAAGATAAGCCAGCCGGGTGCCGAAGTGGAAAAGCCCAAGAAAGCCCGGCGGCGCAAGAAAGAGGAGACTGAAGATGGCACATAAAAAGGGGGGCGGCTCCACCAGACTGGGACGGGACAGCCAGTCCAAGCGGCTGGGAGTGAAGAGGTATGCCGGCCAGAGGGTCAATGCCGGGACAATACTGGCTCGTCAGAGGGGCACCCAAATTCACCCGGGTAATAATGTTGGCATCGGCAGGGACCATACCCTGTTCGCCCTTATTGATGGCATTGTTAAGTTTGAGCCGGTAGCCAAAAATAAAAGGAAGGTCAGCGTTTACGCTAGCTAAAAGCCATGAAAGATAAAATCCATCCCAAATACTACCCTGATGCTAAAGTAACCTGTTCCTGCGGCAATACCTTCACCATTGGCTCCACCAGTAAAACGCTTAAGGTCGAGCTATGCAGTCAGTGCCACCCGTTTTTTACCGGTGAGCACAGGATGGTGGATACTGCCGGGCGTGTTGAGCGGTTCAAACAGCGCTATAAGATAGAAGGCTGAATAAATAAAAGGGGTAAAGCAAGGAGCGGCTCACTGATTCCGCTCCTTCTTATTAAGGCTATGGCAATGAAATTCCACTACGGCGGGCAGGCAGTTATGGAGGGCGTTATGATGCGGGGACAAAAGAGCATTGCTATTGCCGTGCGACGTCCTAACGGCGAGCTGGCTGTTAACACCAAACCACTATCCACCATATATACCGGCCGCTTGAGGCGGACTCCTTTTTTCCGCGGTATTATCGTCTTAATTGAATCACTCATACTCGGTATCAGCAGTCTGGTTTACTCAGCCAATGTAGCCCTGGAAGAAGAGGGGGGAAAGATATCCGGCGGCTCAACCTGGCTTTTAATGTTTTTTTCTCTTGCCCTGGGTGTTTGTCTTTTCTTTCTAGCCCCCCTCTTCCTGACCAAGCTACTTGACCCCTATATTGATTCATCACTGGTTTTCCACCTAATAGAGGGTGTTATCCGACTGGCTATTTTTCTCGGTTTCCTCAGGCTGATATCGTTACTGCCCGATATAAAGCGGACATTTGCCTACCATGGTGCCGAGCATAAAACGATTCACGCTTATGAGGCGGGAATGCCGCTGGAAGCAGAGGCAATTAGTAAATACAGCACCGCCCACGCCCGCTGTGGCACCGCCTTCTTACTGGCGGTACTGGTTATTGCCATCATTGTTTTTGCTCTTATTGGCCGCCAGGCATTGTGGCTTATGGTAGTCTCAAGGGTTCTGCTAATCCCGGTTATCGCCGCTCTTGGCTATGAAGCAACCCAGTTCGGAGCCCGGCATATGAATAATATCTTGGTTCGGGCTATTATGGCTCCCGGCCTATGGCTTCAGAGCTTGACCACCAGAGAACCTGATGACAGCCAGATAGAGGTTGCCGTGGCGGCTCTAAAAGAGGTGCTGGCTACCGACCAGGAGATGCCTCAACATGCTTCTTCCTGAGACTTATCCTTGATGTCTTTTAGGGACAACTTCTGAAAAAAACAGGTTCTTTCACCCGTATGGCAAACTGGTCCCTTGGGGTGCGCCTTAACCAGAATGGTATCGCCGTCACAATCCAGCCACAGTTCACTGACAATGAGGCGGTTGCCTGATGTAGTCCCCTTGTGCCACAATTCATTGCGGCTTCTGCTGTAAAACCAGACTTCGCCGCTGGATAGGGTAAGCTCCAAAGACTCCTTATTCATATAGCCCAGCATCAGCACCTCGCCGGTATCCTCATCCTGGACTATCGCCGGAATAAGCCCCTTTTCGTTAAATTTAAGGTTTTTAGTCAAAAATCTCCCCCTGTCCTAGCCAATAATATCCAAGGCCTGCTTAAGGTTAATATCCCCGGTATAGAGGGCTTTACCTATAATAGCACCCTCCACACCCAGCTTGTTTAGCACTTTAAGGTGAATCAGCGATGAGATACCGCCGGAGGCGATAACGGGAAACCTTATGGCATCAACCAGCTCAAAGGTGGCTATGAAATTGGGCTCGGTCAGGGTGCCATCACGATTGATATCGGTATAGATAAAACGCTTGGCGCCGAGCTTGGCCATAGACATGGCAAGTTCAATAGCGGTAAGCTCCGTTGAATTTTTCCAGCCGTGTATTGCCACTCTTCCTTCTATGGCATCAATACCAATGACAATAGATTTACCAAAGCGGCGGCATGCTTCCTTAACCAGCTCCGGGTTTTCCACAGCCGCCGTGCCCAGAATAACACGGTCAATACCAATCTTGAGTAGTTTTTCAATTGTTTCCATATTACGGATACCGCCACCTACCTGCAAAGGAATCCATACCGCATCGTTAATATAGGTAATAATATTTAGATTACAGGGCTTACCAGTATCAGCACCGTCAAGGTCAATGATATGCAGCCTGGTCGCCCCCAGTGACTGCCATTCCATAGCCATCTCCACCGGATTATCAGAATATACCGTCTCCATACCATAGTCGCCCTGATACAGGCGAACGCACTTGCCGCTTTTTATGTCAACAGCGGGAATGATTTCCATCTCAATCTTACAAGCCCTTTCTATAAATACAAATAAGCATTATAACACCTCTGATAATTACCAACAATAATAGGAGCCTTGATGTATATTAGTCGCTGGGGGTAACAATCAGTTTTCTGCCATCCTGTTCCACCACAGTAACATCCTGACCAATAGCTATCTCTATATTGTCTGATTTTGCTCTCCAGAGCTCAGAACCGATTCTAACCAAACCCTCCGGGTTCAGCGTTTTTACCACCCTTCCCTTACCGCCAACCATAGCTTCCAAGCCAGTTACCGGCTTTCTTTTCAGGGCGCGACTACCAGCACGGTAAGTAAGAACCGCCACAGCCGCCCAGACCACCATTATAGCAATAAGCCCGGCGAGCGGTATATTGATACCCAGCTCGGGCAAACCAACCACCACCACTACCGCCAGCGCCACCTCCTCAAGCATGGTACTTACAATAGCCAGAATAAGTCTACCTCTTAGCATAGCAATCTGTTACAACACCTATTCAAGAAATTTAAAAGTCCCCAGTAAGTGGTCTAGATGAGCCTGGTTAGTCTCTATATCAACTAAAGCTGACAACATAGTTATTTCCCAGATAAGCCCATTATAATCAAAATGCACTGCCTTACATATCATTTCAATTGGTACTGCATCAGGTAAGTAAGGATTTATATCTGGAGTCTCTGTATAATAGAATCCACACTCATTTCCCTGTATACCATCAACTATAACAGGAGAGCAATCTATAATTTCAAAGCCCTCAAAATCCTTGAACATATCCATATCATATTCCCATAATGCCAGCGAGTCCGGAAATTCCGAAGAGGGATATTTAATATAAATACCAATTACTGAGTTGATAGAGGCTTCTCCTATTGGTCCGGTAATAACTATATGCGTGTACTTGTCTTCCAAATTATTAACTATGGTATTAGTTTCTACACTGAAACCCTCCGGTCGCTCAAAAGAGAAGTGGGCGATGCCTTTATCTATGGTTATCGTCTTGCCATGAAATAAATTGCAACCGGCTAGAGCTAGTATTCCGATAACAAAAACAATTAAAGCAATTTGCAGGTAATGATTACATCTATAGTTTTTCATTTAAATAACCAACCTTTTGCTCTAACAATTTTCTTCAATACCCAATCAGGGAGAGAGCATATTGTTAACAGTGGCTCTCATCTCATCAATAAACAGAACGCCCCAATAAGGTTCTATTTCGCAATAATAGAGTTCTCCTGATTTAAGGCTATATACTACAGGCATTTCAAATGCTCCAACGGGCTTGGGTGGGGCTTTTCTACGAATAAACTTAGAGGTCTCATCATCTATTTTATCAACAACGGCAACTGGGTAACAGACAATACAACCAAAGAAAAGACCACGCACTAAAGCCATAGGGCTCGTCCTTAGAGTGTAACTAAAGGACTTTGCAGAATATGCCTTTAGTGTATCAGTATCTAGAGAGGAAAATTTGGAAAGGATAAAGTACTTATGAATGAAACCAAATTTATCAAACTCAAACCTCAGTTTTTTTACTACGTGATCAAAAACCTGACCTTTATACTTTACGTTGCTTTTAATAGTAAAATCCTCTGCTTCAAAACGTTTAATTACCTTATTCAGGTATTCATCGGCGGTGTTCTTCTTTCTTTTACTCAATAGATGCCCCTTTAAGATTATCTATATTCCAAGTACTATTGAAAAATCTATTCCTTTTATTGTTAATTAAAAAAACTGCCCACAAAACCAATAGTTATAAATATCATAAGCGGTGTACCTAGTAAATAATAAAATAACCTGAAATTCTTAAGCCTCTTTGCTTCCATATAGCGATACATTCCCAATCCAAAGGAAATATAGACCAAGTCTTTTAAATAAAAGGATAGCAATACTATGTATATAACAATGCTCCAGACCATAGTAATTATCTCCAGTTGCTATTTATTAATTAATGTTAATATCTGCCCAGCCACGAGCCTTTTATATCGCCAATTATAACACCATTTCGTTTGCCCGTAGTCAAATTCGGGTGATATAATTGGCGATATATAGACTATATGGGGTAAATAATGAAACTAAGCCGTGAAGAAGTATTGTATATTGCCCGCCTAGCCAGGCTGGGCTTGACTAAGGCAGAGGTAGACAGGCTCAGCGAGCAGCTATCTAATATCCTGGAAAACTTTGAAGTCTTACAGCAGGTAGATACCACCGGTGTCCCACCCACGGCACAACCCAACACGCTACAAAATGTATTAAAGGAAGATGAGGTTAAACCTTCTCTACCACAGAACGAGGTTTTAGCCAATGCCCCCCGAAAGGATGGTGAACTCTTCAGGGTAAGGGCTGTGCTGGAATAGGCAGATGGATAATAGCGTTAAGATAACCTTGCCCAAACCGAGATATGACAGCGATATCTCAGTAGAAGGGGCTATACTCCAGAGGAAATCAATAAGGGACTACACAAACGAAGCCTTGACCCTGCCAGAGATAGCCCAGCTTGTGTGGGTAGCCCAGGGAATCACCGACCCCGATGGCAAAAGGGCGGCACCTTCCGCCGGGGCTACCTATCCACTAGAGATATATGCCGTCATAGGCAACGTGGAGGGTATTACCAGTGGTATCTACCGATATAAACCGCACCAGCATGGGCTGGTAAGAGTGGTTGATGGAGAGTTAAGGAAGGCTTTGGCTAAGGCTGCTTTGGACGAGCAATTTATCGCCCAGGCACCCGTGAATCTGGTGATTACCGCTATATATGAGAGGACAACAGATAGGTATGGTGAAAGAGGCATCAGGTATGTGCATATGGAGGCGGGACATGTTGCCCAGAATGTCTGTCTTCAGGCGGTTGCCCTAAACCTGGGAACAGTGGTCGTTGGTGCATTCTACGATAGCCAGGTCAAGGAAATCCTTAAACTGGCTGATAATGAGGTGCCATTATATATAATTCCAGTGGGCAGGATAAAAGACTAAGGAGTATAAATTGTTAGACGGTAAACAATTAACCATTCATGAGGCGCATCAATTACTAAAGACCAAACAGGTGTCATCGTTTGAGCTGACCCGGGCGGCATTAGAGCGAATACATAAGCTTGAAACTAAAATCAAAGCTATTGTTACTATTACGGAAGAGCTTGCCTTAAAGCAAGCCCAAAAAGCCGATGAAAGGCTAGTCTCAGGCGATGACAACCCCCTAAATGGCATCCCGATGCTGATTAAGGATGTTATCTGCACCAAGGGGGTGAAGACCACCTGCTCTTCAAGGATGCTTGAGAATTTTATCCCCCCTTACGATGCTACAGTAGTGGAAAAACTGAATGATTGCGGAGTGGTGGTTATTGGTAAGACTAACATGGATGAGTTTGCCATGGGCTCATCCACCGAGAATTCAGCTTTTTTTACCACCCACAACCCCTGGGACTTAGAGCGAGTCCCCGGCGGTTCCAGTGGCGGCTCGGCGGCAGCAGTGGCTGCCGCTGAAGCCATTTATGCCCTAGGCTCCGATACCGGAGGTAGCATCCGCCAGCCAGCCAGTTTCTGTAGTGTTACCGGGCTGAAACCTACCTATGGTCGGGTCAGCCGCTACGGTCTGGTCGCCTTTGCCAGCTCCCTGGACCAGATTGGTCCCCTGACCCAGGATGTTTTTGACGCCGCCCTGGTGCTGAATGCCATCGCCGGCTACGATTCCAGAGACTCAACCTCGGTGCCTTTACCTGTGCCCGATTATACCCGATGCCTTACCGGTGATATAAAGGGGCTGCGGCTTGGTGTGCCCAAGGAGTATTTCGTTAAGGGGATGCAAAAAGGGGTAGCCGATGCCATAAGAGCCGCCATTACTAAACTTTCGGAGCTGGGAGCAAAGATAGACTGGCAGGTATCCCTACCCCACACCCCATATGCCCTGGCGGTCTACTATATTATTGCCCCTTCTGAGGCTTCCGCCAACCTGGCCCGCTATGATGGCGTTAAATACGGTTATTCCTATAAGGACACCGATAATATGTGGCAGGCAATGGAAAAAACCCGGGAGTATGGCTTTGGCGCCGAGGTCAAGAGGCGAATCATGATAGGAACCTATGCCCTATCCGCCGGCTACTATGATGCCTGGTACTTGAAAGCCCAAAAGGTACGGACATTGATACGGAGGGAGTTTGACCAGGCTTTTGAGAAGTATGACGCCCTGATAACCCCCACCTCGCCCACCGTCCCCTTCAAGATTGGCGAAAAGGTTGCAGACCCTCTGCAAATGTATTTAAGTGATGTCTGCACTTTGCCGATAAACATCGCCGGCCTTCCAGCTATCTCCATCCCGGCCGGCTTTGCCGATGGACTGCCCATAGGCTTACAGATTATCGCCAAGCCCTTCGCCGAGGAAACGATACTTAGGATAGCCTATGCCTATGAGCAGGCTACGGAGTGGCATAAGAGGAGACCGGTGGTGTAGAGAGGAATAGGAGGTACAAATGAATAATGAATCCGAATATAAGAGAAACTTTTCAGTGGAAGAAGCATATGTGTTCCTTCGAGAAAACAACTTAAAGAGTATTGCTGATGAAATTCAAGTTTCAAAAGATAGTTTTAAGTCTTACACAACTACATTAAAGCGGGCAAAGATTGTAAAAATTCTTAAAGATAATGGTCTTCTCGACCAATTCGTAGATAAATATTATCCATCGGGCAAGACTAGAAGAGGACAAACGCGCATTCAGTTCTGGCTTAGGTTGTATGAACGTTTTACGGCAGGTGAGGAGCCAGAAGAGGAGGAGGAAACCGAAAGCATTGATGAGAGACAGTTTGCATATGAAAAAGACTTGCAGGATTATCTGGCAAAAAACCTTAATAAAATCGAACTCGGTCTTAAACTCTATCAAGGAGCTAATGGTACATCGGGACTTGAGTTTCCAATTGGCGAAGCAGGCCGACGAATAGATATCCTGGCAATAGACAAATCAGGAGTGCCTGTTATTATAGAACTTAAAGTTAGTCGAGGTTATGAACGTACCGCAGGTCAAGTCCTCTACTATCAGGCTATGGTTAAGAAACACCTCGGCATGTCTAAAGCACGTATTGTAATTGTGGCAAACGAGGTTTCGGAAGAGTTGCGATTAGCATTAGAAACTATCCCAAATGTTGAATTATTTGAATATAAACTGTCGATGGAACTTCGGCGCGTGAGCCCTAACCTTTCTGTCTACGAATAAAGAGCGGGGCAGTCTAAGAGGGGCGAAGCCCCTCTTCTAAAATCTTCCTCTTCCCCTTGGCAAGGGGAAGAAATCGTTTGCCCAGGTATATCGATTAAGGCTGTGTGGTGAAACTATGTGGCCGGGTTTTTAAGTATAGCGTCCGCAGGCGAAGCTTTCGCCTAGTTTGCACCAAACGCAGCTACCCGGCGTCCAGTCAGCGATTATAAGTTGCGATTCACATTGGCCGCAGAGGCGTTCCTCCCCTGGTTTCATGGGACCATTGCAGGGAGTGATGGTCATGGGGCAAAGCTGGATGCAACTGCCACATTGCTTGCAGAACTCTGGGCGGATGCCGAAGGGGTAGTCCACGTGGCGGTCCTTACCCCGTCCAACAAAGCCTTTTGCCCGCGCTTTCCAGACCTCGGTGCAAACCCGCACGCAGCGTCCGCATAAAACACAGTCCTCGTTCCGAAACGGATACCGGACCTCCTTAACCCCACAGCGTAGAGCGATGTCCTGAATGGCGCGAGAGTTGGGTGCCTGAGCCACCAGCAGTTCCGAGAGGTTGCG
>CAYGXW010000035.1:0-12010 GCA_964354125.1 uncultured Dehalococcoidales bacterium | reverse complement strand
GCCTTATTATAGCGGCTTCTCCAGTATAATCAACCGTTTGTTACCTAGATAGGAAGATTATGTGCATTGTCGTGTATTATTCAACTAGATTATAAGATGTATAATGTAAAGGGGATAGTGGAAATATTGCCATATTTGATAGTCAATGTCGAAGGTTACTAGAAGTAGGTGAGATAGAATGCAATGAGGTAAAGCACAATAAGTAATTTTAAATTAGTCTAAAAAAGAATAGGACTATAAAGGAGAACCAATGAAACAAGTTAAGTAAAAATTTAAGTAAAATCACTGAGTAGGGAATACTTTACATAACAAAGGAGTAAATTATGCCTAAGTCTGGCGTCCCTGGAGCGATTCGAACGCTCGACCCGCTGCTTAGAAGGCAGCTGCTCTGTCCAGCTGAGCTACAGGGACATGCTCACACTGTTTAAATTTAGCATTAGAGCAAGTGCAAGGTCAAGTCAGAGGCTATATAAATTACAGTTTTATCTTTAACCTTGACTATCCCGAGCCCGCCACAGACTAAAGACAGCCAAGCCGCAAAGAGCAACACCGGCGATTGTGGCACCAACCCAGCCAAGCAGAGTCAGGCAGGTGACGATGACACCGGCAATCACTACCCCCAAAAATATTGATAAAAAGGCATGATTGAAACTTATACCAAAAAGTACAGCCGCCAGCGAGCCAGTCCAGGCACCGGTGAACGGGAGCGGTATAGCTACAAACAATGCCAGCCCAATTCTCTTATACCTTTCTATAATTCTTCCCCGCCGCCTGGTACGTTCAAAAAGCCAGTTCAACACCCGCTTAAAAATAGCCACCCTGCTTAGCAGTCGAGTGGCAACATCAAGGAACAATAAGATAAAAGGTACCGGCAGCATATTGCCGATGACAGCTATAAGAAGGGTATGATACCAGGGGAAGTCAAAATCAATAATAGCTAAAGGTATTGCCACACGTAGTTCAGCTATTGGTGAAGCGGCAATAAGAAGCACCTTAAGAATTTCTTCAGGGGACACACTTTTCCTTTACAATTTAAACCAGAGTGCTATACAGGCAGTGTAGCAAATGGCTATTCATGGCGTCAAGCTGGTTGGCTTTATAGCTTGACAATTGTCTCTCTGCGTTGCTAGTATAGAAATAGATTCTATATCTCTTCGCTGGTTTTAAGACAAGTAATGTCAAAGTTGCTAGATAAGATTAAGAGTCCGACAGACCTGAAGGTTTTGAAGGCAAAGGAGCTTGAGCAATTAGCTGGTGAAATTAGGCAGGAATTAGTTGCCAGAGTAACCAAAAATGGCGGGCACCTGGCTTCAAACCTAGGGGTAGTTGAGCTTACTATAGCCCTACACAGGGTATTTAACAGCCCAAAAGATAAGATTATATGGGATGTCGGGCATCAATCTTATACACACAAACTACTTACCGGCCGGGGGCAGCAGTTTGCCACACTGCGTCAGTACGGAGGTCTATCCGGTTTCACCAGCCGCGATGAAAGCCAGCACGACCCCTTTGGCACTGGGCATGCCAGCACTTCGGTCTCAGCGGCTTTAGGCATGGCAACCGCCCGTGACCTTGCTAAGGATAACTTCCATGTCATTGCCATCATTGGCGACGGTGCTACCACTGGTGGTATGGCATTAGAGGCATTCAATAACGCAGCGCACCTGGGCTCTAAGCTTATCGTGGTTCTAAACGACAACGGGATGTCAATTTCACCCACCGTCGGCGCTTTAGCAAAGCTGTTAAGTAAAGTACGCTTTGACCGCCGTTATCACCGGGCAAGTGAAAGGAGCAAGAGAGTGCTTAGCTCACTGCCTATGGGTAGAAAGCTCTGGCACTTTGGTGAGCAAATCAAGAGCGGTGTCAAGGGACTGGTTATGCCCACAGTTCTATGGGAAGAATTCGGCTTTGCCTATATGGGCCCCTTTGACGGACATAATATCCACGAGCTTGAATCCGCCCTAACTCAAGTACGAGACTACAGCTACAAACCAACCCTGGTTCATGTCGTTACCACCAAGGGCAAGGGTTATGCTCCGGCAGAAGGAGATGCCGTCTACTTTCACGGTGTTTCCCCCAAAGATAGCGGCGCCAGAGATGCCCCAACCTATAGTGAGGTCTTTGCTCAAACTATGTTACGTCTGATGAGGGATAACCCCAAAATAGTGGCTATCACACCGGCTATGCCTGAGGGGAACTGTCTAACTATTGTTCAGAGTGAGTTCACAGAGCGTGTCTTTGATGTCGGTATCTGTGAACAGCATGCCGTTACCTTTGCCGCCGGGCTGGCTACTCAGGGTTTTATACCGGTGGTAGCAATATACTCCACCTTCCTACAGCGCGCCTTTGATCAGATTATCCATGATGTCTGCCTGCAGGATTTACCGGTGGTTTTTGCTATTGACCGTGGTGGTATTGTTGGCGATGATGGTAAAACACACCAGGGCACCTTTGACATCTCATACCTGTCACTAATCCCCAATCTAATAGTCTCTGCGCCCAGAGACGAAAATGAGCTTCAGCACTTACTCTATACAGCGGTAGGGGCCAAGCATCCTATGACGGTAAGATACCCGCGTGGTTCTGGAACAGGGGTAGAGATGGATAGAGAGCTGCATTCCCTACCGATAGGCAAAGCAGAGATACTAAGACATGGGGATGATGTTGCCATACTTGCTTTAGGTAATACAGTAGAACCTACCCTTGAGGCATCACAGGAGCTAGCGGCAAAGGGGATACAGGTTACAGTGGTAGATGCCCGTTTCGCCAAACCGCTTGACTCTGAACTGATAATAGATATTGCCCGCCGAATTAAATTTATAGTTACTATAGAAGAAAATGTGCTCAGTGGTGGCTTTGGTAGTAGTGTGCTCGGACTTCTTCAAAAAGCCGGAATCAGCGATGTGCGGCTGAAAAATATCGGTATCCCCGATGAGTTTGTTGAGCATGGAACACAGGCTATCCTGCGGGCTAAGTATGATTTAGATGCCAAGGGGATAGCTCGCCAGAGCCTTCTCCTGCTGTCCAAGGTTAAATCAAATTCACAGACAACGGTTCAACCTAAGACCGGAACAACCGCATTTTAATATGTTATTATGTGCATGGCACGTGACATAAATCGTGAAAAACCGAAATTTATACGTCAGGTGTGACTTCCAGCACTTGATATCTTTATATAGAACAGTAAGGGATGTAAATGGATAAAATAACCATCAGGGATGTAGAGGTCAACGGCAAAAGGGTTTTAGTCAGGGTTGACTTCAATGTCCCTCTGGATATTAAGACTGGGGAAATTACCGATGACAGCCGTATCAAAGCAACACTACCCACCATTGATTACCTTATTGACCATGGAGCCAAGGTCATTCTCTGTTCCCATCTTGGGCGACCCAAGGGTAAGGTAGTTAGTGAGCTGAGCTTGGCTGTTGTTGCCCGGCGTCTATCACAGATATTAAGGCAGCCAGTAGAACTTGCCAAGGATTGCATCGGCCCTGAAGTAGAGAAAATGGTAGAAAATTTGGCATGTGGAGATGTCCTGCTGCTGGAAAATCTTCGCTTCCACTCCAATGAAGAAACCGGTAGCGCTCCATTTGCTAAAGCCCTGGCGCGTCTGGGCGACATATTTGTTAATGATGCTTTTGGGACATCCCATCGGGCTCACGCCTCAATAGTAGGTATTAACAGTTACCTGCCGGCAGTAGCCGGGCTGCTTCTTGAGAAGGAAATTAACGCTCTAGGCAGGATTTTGGAGAACCCACTCCATCCCTTTGGCATACTTCTTGGCGGAGCCAAGGTGAGTGACAAGGTTGGCATGCTGGACAATATTATGGGCAAAGTAGACACCATTCTAATCGGCGGTGGTATGGCAGCCACCTTCCTAAAAGCCAAATCCTATGAGGTGGGGCTGTCTTTATTTGAAAATTCCATACAAATCGCCGCCGGGTTAATAGAAAAGGCGGCCATAAATGGGATACAACTCATACTGCCCGATGATGTAATAGTGTCTAATAAGATTATTAGCCGGGCTAAGGTGAAGAGCGTATCCATTAATGAAATCCCCCCAACTAAGAGGATTGTTGATATTGGAGCCCTGACCATCAACCATTTCACCAAGGAACTTGAAAAATGCCGAACAGTGTACTGGAATGGGCCTATGGGCATCTATGAGATAGCCCGATTTAGTGACGGGACAAGGGCTATGGCTAATATTATTGCCAACCTTAATGCCACTACTATCGTTGGTGGCGGCTCTACCGCTGAGATAGTAACCGAGATGAAACTGGCTGAAAAGATGACCTTCGTATCTACCGGCGGCGGTGCTTCACTCAGGTTCCTGAGTGGCAAAACACTGCCCGGGGTTGAAGCATTGCTTGATAAAAAAGATGCCGTAGAATATAAGGGAGAATGAACTGTTTAACATGGTTAGCCTGGATTTAATTAAGGAAATATCAAAGCCTTCGGACTCTAAAATCGTGCTATTGGTCATTGATGGCTTGGGCGGGTTGCCCAATCCTAAAACAGGCAAAACCGAGCTGGAGACTGCACGAACCCCCAATCTTGATGCACTGGCGGCTAAAGGTATCTGTGGTCTTAGTGAGCCGATAAGCCCGGGGATAACCCCAGGTAGCGCACCGGGGCACCTGGCTTTATTTGGCTATGACCCTGTTCGTTTTATTATAGGGCGTGGTGTAGTGGAAGCACTGGGTATTGATTTTAACCTTGAACCTAGAGATATAGCCGCACGCGGCAATTTTTGCACTATAAATAAAGCCGGGTTTATTACCGACCGCAGGGCAGGGCGTATCCCAACAGAAAAAAGCGCCAAGCTGTGCCAGCTAATTGATGGCATTAAAATAGATGGTGTTAATATAATTGTCCGTACAGTTAAGGAGCATAGACTAGTGGTTGTCTTTCGCGGAGACGGTCTTAGCGCTGATGTCAGCGATTCTGACCCACAGCAAACTGGAGTGACTGTAAAAGATGTTACCGCTAAATATGCGATAGCGCGTAGAACAGCTGATATTGCCAACCAATTTATTTTAAAAGCAAGGGAAATCATGGCCAGCCATTATCCCGCCAATATGATTCTCCTCCGCGGCTTCTCACGGAGACCAGAGTTTCCCACCATGAATGAGATTTACAAACTAAAGCCGGCAGCCATTGCCAGCTACCCGATGTACTGCGGACTAGCTAAGGCTATTGGCATGGAGATACTAAAAACGGGAAGTACGATGGAAGATGAATTTGAAACCTTGAAAAAGAATTTTAAGGATTATGACTTCTTCTTTATACATATAAAAGAACCCGATTCAGCCGGTGAAGATGGTGATTTTGACCATAAAGTAACCCTTATAGAACAGGTTGATAAAGCACTGGATAGCCTGACAAGCCTGAAACCCGATGTCATCGTGGTTACCAGCGACCACTCAACCCCAGCACTACTCAAGGGGCATAGCTGGCACCCGGTGCCAGTCCTACTGTATTCCAACTGGTGCCGCCCCGATGGAGTAAAACAGTTTTCAGAATCAGCCTGTATTCTAGGCGGGCTGGGGCGACTGCAGGCTGCAGATATAATGCCCCTGGCAATGGCTAACGCCTTGAAACTCAACAAATTTGGTGCCTAAAACATGAGAACGTCACTTATTGCCGGCAACTGGAAGATGAATACCACAGTCAATGAAGCAGTAGAGCTGGTTCATAGAATGCTTGGTGAGCTTAACAAGATAAAAAATGTGGAAAAGGTGGTCTGTCCGCCATTTATCTCCCTGAATGCGGTGGCAGAAATAATAAAAGGAAGTTCAATAAAACTGGGTGCTCAGAATATATACTTTAAGGACAAGGGCGCCTATACTGGAGAGGTATCCCCCCTGATGTTAGCTGACCTCTGTGAATATATTATCATCGGGCACTCTGAAAGAAGGCAGTATTTTAACGAGACAGATGAGGTAATCAATAAAAAGGTGAAGGCGGCGCTTGAAGCCGGCTTAAAACCCATTCTCTGTATCGGCGAAAAACTAGAGGAAAACGAGGCGGGAAAGACAGAAAGGGTAGTAAGCCATCAACTAGAATCGGCTCTGGTTAATGTGGATAAACTTACTTGTACAGTTATCGCCTATGAACCGGTCTGGGCTATCGGCAGTGGCAGGTCAGCCACCGGCGAGCAAGCCAATAAGACAATAGGATTCATCCGTCAAAAGATTGCTAATCTATATAATAAAGCAATTGCTCAAAATCTGCGTATATTGTATGGTGGCAGCGTTACCGCAGAAAATATCTCCGAGTTCGTAAGTCGGACAGAGATAGACGGCGCCCTGGTTGGTGGCGCCAGCCTGAAGGCAGAGCAGTTTATCAGTATTGTCAGGCAAACCGCAGAGATTAAAAGCCGTCTCGCATCAGGGTATAATCAGAGATGAGCCATCTGATAGCTATTGTTGGCCCCACTGGGGTGGGCAAAAGCCAGCTGGCTATTCACCTAGCTCAGAAATTTGATGGCGAGATAGTCAGTGCCGATAGCCGACAGGTATATCGCTATATGGATATTGGCACCGCCAAGCCCAGCCGACAGGAGTTATCCCTTATCCCCCACCACCTAATTAACATAATCAACCCTAGCGACGCTTTCAATCTGGCTCAATATCAAGGGTTAGCCAGTGAAGCAATTGATAGCATTATACAACGCCAAAAACTGCCGCTGCTGGTTGGTGGCAGTGGACAATATTTATGGTCGGTTCTTGAAGGCTGGGGAATACCAAAGGTTCCACCCGACCCTGATTTCAGATACAACCTGGAGGAAAGGGTAGCTAGGGTTGGTAAAGAAGAACTCTATCAAGAACTTGAATTACTTGACCCGATAGCAGCCAGTAGAATCGACCCCAGTAACGTACGACGTGTGATTAGGGCACTGGAAGTCCACAGGGGCTTAAAAACATCCCCCCACCAGCTTCAACCCAAAAATAGAATACCCCATAGTACACTCATCATAGGGCTAACAGCAGATAGGGCAGAGCTATACCAAAGAATTGACTCAAGGGTTGATACAATGATAGAACAGGGGCTTGCTGAAGAGGTAAGAAAATTGGTTAATATGGGTTATGGACTTGACCTGCCAGCTATGTCCAGTATTGGCTACCGACAAATCGGAATGTTTCTCAAAGGGGAGATGACCCTAGAGGCGGCGATTCAGCAGATTAAGTTTGAAAGTCACCGCTTTGTCCGCCAACAATATAACTGGTTTAGCCTAAAAGGTGATAGAATAAGGTGGTTTGATATACAAGGCAGTGTAGAACCGGAAATTACAGCCCGGGTTAAAAAATTTATAAGCATAGGTTAGTTACATTGAATTTTACTAAACTACAGAGTGCTGGCAACGATTTTATTCTGGTAGAAGCCGCCAATATGGACCGGGATTGGGCAGAGCTAGCCAGAGCTATCTGCCAGCGACACTTCGGCGTCGGTGCTGACGGTTTACTACTGCTAGTGCCTTCCGAAACCGCCAACTGTGGCATGCGGGTATTTAACACTGATGGCTCTGAGGCTGAAGCCTGCGGCAACGGACTGAGGTGCCTTGTTAAATATTGTGTCGATATGGGATTGGTAAATACCAGGGCTGGCGAATTAACAGTTGAAACCATAGCCGGCTTAAGAAAAGCCAGACTTATTAAACAAGGGGGTAAAGTAATCAAGATTCAGGTGGCTATGGGAACACCGATATTTGATGCCCATAAAATACCGGTAGCGGTGAAAACAAAAAGGGGGAGATTAGTTGACATAAAACTCATAGCCGATTATCTGGTTACTATAGAGGGTAAGGAGCTGCGCTTAAGCTTCATCTCAATGGGCAATCCACATGCTATAAGCTTTCAGAAGCAGCCAATATCTGAGTTTCCGCTGTCCCAGTTAGGACCAATAATTGAAAAACACGAATTATTTCCCAATCGGGTGAATTTTGAGGTAGCCAATGTTATCAGCCGAAAGCAGATAGATATTCGGGTGTGGGAAAGGGGAGTCGGAGAGACACTTGCCTGTGGTAGTGGTGCCTGTGCCGTGGCTGTTGTCGCCCAACTGCTGGGTTACATAGATAACCCGGTAGCCATAAAACTACCCGGCGGCACACTTGATGTAGATTGGAATAGGGTAGGGGAGGTACTGCTCAACGGTCCCACAGAAACAGTATTTACTGGAGAATGGCCAGACTAGAGAATTTTGGGTGAGTTTATCAAAATATGAGAATGTCCAAGCGATTAGAAAACCTAGAACCTTATCTCTTTGTGGAAATCAATAAGAAGATTGCCAAGAAAAGGGCTGGAGGTGAGGAGGTAATCAGCTTTGCCATCGGTGACCCTGATATCCCCACACCGGAGCATATTATCAACAGATTATGTCAGGCGTCACAAGACCCGAAGAATCATCGCTACCCGGAGACAGAAGGCTTGCCCGAACTACGCCAGACGATAGCTGATTGGTATAAGAAAAGGTTTGAAGTCTCCCTTGACACTGAGAGAGAGGTTTTGCCCCTTATCGGCTCCAAGGAGGGTATTGCCCACATTTCACTGTGCTTTATTGACCCCGGGGACATCGCCCTAGTACCAGACCCAGCCTACCCAGTCTATTCAGTAAGCACCATGCTGGCTGGTGGCCAAGCCTACTATATGCCACTAACCAATAAGAACAAATTTCTACCTGACCTTGATGCCATACCAGAAGAAATAATAAAGAAGGCAAAACTTGTATGGCTGAACTATCCCAATAACCCTACTGGCGCCGTCGCCGACCTTGCCTTTTTCAACAGGGTAGTCCAGTTCGCCCATAAGCATTCCCTTGCTGTGTGTCATGATGGACCATACTCTGAGGTCTCCTTTGACGGATACCAGCCAGTTAGCTTTATGCAGGCAGATGGAGCCAAAGAGGTGGGGGTGGAGTTTCACTCTTTGTCCAAAACCTATAACATGACCGGGTGGCGAATAGGAATGGTGGTCGGTAACGCCAAAATGGTGGAATCACTAAAGAAAGTAAAATCTAATCTGGATTCGGGAATACCGCAGGCTATTCAGTATGCCGCCATTGAGGCTCTCAGCGGAGCCCAGGATTGCATAGCGGAGCATAATGCCATCTACCAGAGACGCCGCGACCTTATTATTGATATACTTAGTGATATAGGGCTTGAAGCCAAACCGCCAAAGGCAGGCTTGTATATCTGGGCTAAAATACCCCAGGATTACACATCCCTGGAGTTTGCCAATGACCTTCTAGAGCAGGTTGGTGTAGTGGTAATCCCCGGCATAGGTTATGGTAAAAATGGCGAAGGCTATGTGCGATTGTCCCTGACCATACCTGACGCCGCACTGGTTAAAGGCTTGTCTCGCCTGGCTGGCTGGCATGACAATAAGCATCGGTTCAAAGCCAAGAAATAGCCTTACATAATACTAGGAGGAAATTATTACCAAGCATACCGTTTCTACCCGTGTTTCATCAGAAAGGGCATTCCTAGTTGCTGTAGCCACTGATAGCCCCACAAACGGCTGGTCAATAGATAAATCCCTTGATGAATTAGCCCAGTTAGCCACTACAGCTGGCGCCGAGGTTGTCGGACGGCTTACTCAGAGATTACATACACCATCAAGAACACATTATCTCGGCAAGGGCAAACTGGAAGAACTCTCAACTCTTAAAGGAAGTACTGGATACAATGTGGCTGTCTTTGATGACGAGCTAACGCCGCTACAGCAACAATACCTGGAAGAAGCCTTGAAGGTAAAGGTAATTGACCGGGTGGCACTAATCCTGGATATCTTTGCCAAGCATGCTCATACCCATGAAGGTAAGCTACAGGTAGAGCTGGCACAACACCAATATCTACTACCCCGTCTTGCCGGACAGTGGAGTCATCTGGAAAGGTTGGGTGGTGGTATTGGTACCAGGGGTCCCGGTGAATCACAGCTTGAGACCGACCGGAGACTAATCCGTCACAAGATAGATAATCTGAAAAAGCAGATTGAACGGGTTAGAAAACACCGTATGCTATACCGCCAGCAGCGTAAGAAGAGTGGCATTCCCATCATATCTCTGGTGGGCTATACCAATACCGGTAAAAGCACCCTGTTAAACACTCTGAGCCAGGCTGAGGTCGCCGTTGAAGATAAGCTTTTTGCCACCCTAGACCCGACCACCAGGCGGCTAGCCCTTCCTGATAAAAGCGTCGTTCTGTTAAGTGATACCGTTGGCTTCATCAGGAAACTACCACCGACAGTAATAACCGCCTTTCGGGCAACCCTGGAAGAATTGGCTGAAGCCACCGTTCTTCTCCATGTAGTTGATTTATCTTCTCGCAATGCAGCTGAGCAGTGCCAGATAGTAGAAGGCATCCTGGATGACCTAAATCTTCTGAACAAACCAAGAATTACGGCACTTAATAAAATTGACCTGTTACTGGACAACACCAAAAAGTGGGATGAGAAGGAAGCAACGGCTTATCTTTGCCACCAGACCGAAAGGTCCAGCGAAAACACGGTACTAATTTCGGCAACAAAAGGGTGGGGTCTTAAAAATTTGTTAAAAATCATCAATCAGGTCATCAAAAAGTAAAAAAACCTTTTTTGGAAAAGCCTCCCTTAAAATGACGCCCTGTAATCAAAATCTAGCCCCTTAAATATATTATTGAATAATATTCTACCTTTAAGACCTATATTTAGCCTCTGTTATTTGCTGACGCCTGTGGTAATGGCAAAAACTATGTAAAGGCTCAAAAAGGATAAATAATTGAGTTTCCCCCCCTTTTTTATTATTTTTTTGTTGTGACCCACCCCCTTTATCCCCCTCCCTTAAAATTAAGGGAGGGGAAGATTTTAAAAAAGAGGGGCTGGTGCCCCTCTTAAACACCCCGGTTTGTTACCAGTAAATGATAGGTTGACATAAATACTAGAAGATTGTGGTATAATGATGGTATGGGTAATACCCTTGATCCTTGGGTTATTTATACGGCGATAATTGCTTCTATCGGTGTTATTGTCACCATAATATTCAATTTTCTAAATAAACCTAGAGTCATAGTAAAAGTAATCTCAAGTATAAAACCTTGGGTGTTGGCTAAAGAGCATTTACATGTAAGAGTATTTAATAAATTGCATTATCCTATCAAAATTACTTACGTTGGTTTTAGAGGACAGGACCCCTATGGGTATACCGTTAGAATAGAGGAAAATCCAGGTGAGACTAAAGTTCCGAAAACCGATGTTGATAATCCAGATTGGGATTTTTGTTTAGATTTGGATGAGAATGCAACATATACCTTTAGAATAAAAATAAGCGAAATCAAATCTGGAAAAGCTAATAGTGGCATTGAAGGAGATGTCTGTTTTGTTTTCGTTGGTGATTACAATAGAAATGAGTATATATCAAAAATACCAAATAGTATAAAGGAAATTATTAATAAATGACCTTGATTAATGTCCTATATTTATGTAGGATTTAACTTTCTATATCATTTATTATGTAAACGCCTCCATATACTAATAATGTTGGTTCGCACTATATATGTTATGTAAGGAAAATAGTATTTCGGCTATATTCCCGCCTGCCGCTCCCCTATTACATAATAAAAACTTCTTTACTTTATAACGGCACTTAACTTGTTAATGAAGTCCTGGCGTTTCTGGTCATTTGGTATTATCTCGTTTTTAATTATCCGCCAGGTGCCGGGGCAGTCTTTGAAATTGGTGCCGACTATCCGGTGAATAGCCTGGTCTATTTGCTTCCTGTTGCCCGGGGTAACCTCAATGCCGGCTTCATCAAAGACTGCCTTTAGCTGGTGAAAATATCAGGACATATTGACCCCCTATGGTGGGCTCGGTAGGTATCGAACCTACGACCAATCGGTTATGAGCCGATCGCTCTACCACTGAGCTACGAGCCCCTAAGATGAGTTTAGCATTTCTTAGACACTGGCTCAAGTCTGTCAGATGGAGCGGGAGACGGGACTCGAACCCGCGACAACCTGCTTGGAAGGCAGGGACTC
>CAYGXW010000034.1:0-13570 GCA_964354125.1 uncultured Dehalococcoidales bacterium | reverse complement strand
TTTGGCTATGGAAACTTTTTGAATGAGATTGTCTGGCATTATAGGCGATGGCCCTCAAAATCAAAGGCTTATCAAAGATTCCACGATATCATACTATTTTATGCAAAAAACAAAGGCTCACATGTTTTTAATACAATCTATCAGGAAATCGCTGATATCACCAAAAAGATTCACAAGGGTAAAAAACAACAAGCCCTTGTTATTGATGGGCATCGTTGGTCAAAAGATTCTGAGGAAAAAACCGAAAACACACCAATTGGAGATGCTTGGTATATCTCTGGTATTGCTGGAAACGCACGCGAGCGCCTAGGTTATCCTACGCAAAAACCAGAAGCATTATTAGAACGTATTATAAAAGCCAGTAGTAATGACAACAGTATAATCCTTGATGCTTTTTGTGGTTGTGGTACAACAATTGCCGTAGCACAAAGATTAAAGAGAGGATGGATTGGTATAGATATTTCACCGACTGCATGTAAGGTCATGACAGAACGTTTAGAATCTATGGGGTTAAAGTTGGGTACTGATTTCACTCTAAGGGACATGCCCAAAACCGTAGAAGAATTGCGAATATATCCAGCCTTCGAGTTTCAAAATTGGGTAATCAATGCTCTTGGTGGAACACCCAACAAAATCAAGGTAAGAGATATGGGCATAGATGGGAAGCTGTACCCCATAGAAGATATAAAGAAAGAAAAGAAACCTGCCAATAAATATTTGGGTGACAAAAATCTATTTGGTGACATAGACCGTTATGTACCCATTCAGGTTAAACGAACAGACCAAGTGGGAAGACCAGATATAGAGAATTTTGAAGTTGCTATGAAACGAGACAAAAGAGAAAAAGGCATCTTCATAGGTTTTGATTTTAGCAGAGACGCCCTAAAAGAAATCAGAAGGGTTGAGAGAGAAGAAGGCTTATTTATCGAGCCAAAGACCGTAAACCAAATTGTAGAAGACCAGTTGGACAAGTCCTTGCTATAGAAATCTACTTTAAGGAGGCTAACAAATGGGTAGCAAAGGCAGAAAAAATGTAAGGAAACCCAAGAAGCAGAAGGAAAAGGGAAACAAGAAATAAAAGGGGGAGCCCCGAGAAAGGGGCGAAGCCTCTCTCGTAATCCGTTTCCCCCTCCAATAGAACTTCTCCCTTTCTTAAAGGGAGATTTTAGAGGGATTTACCCGGAGAGGGGGATTAAGGGTGAGGGTTGCAAAAACCAAATAAAAATAGGAGGGGTGGGGTGGAAAATCTTAAAGTAAAGTGCTATTCAGGTCATACCTATGCCCAAAGACCCATATCTTTCAACTGGCATGGGGTGGGTTATCAGGTTGAGAAAATAGAAAAAGAGTGGCTGGGGCCGGGTGAGAGGTGGTTTCTGGTAAAAACGGGGGGTAACAAATCCTTCCAACTCTGCTATAATGAGGCGGAAGACGATTGGTCAATAATTGAGGTCATTCATTGAGGAGAGTCTTAGAGGGGCGAAGCCCCTCTTCATAAACTTTTCCCCCCCCCTCTCCTTCAAAGGAGAGGGGGGGGGAAAAAGGGGGTGAGGTAGAATAATGCTAAAGGAAATACTTAAAATACTGGAAAAGGATGCCCGAACCACCGCCAAGCAGCTCGCCACCATGACCGGCGTCTCGGAGGGCGAGGTCGCCAAGCTTATCAAAAAGGCTGAGGCAGAGCGGACTATCTTGAAGTATAAGACCATGATTAACTGGGACAGGCTGGGCGATGAGCAGGTGCGGGCACTAATAGAGGTCAAGGTTACACCACAGAGGGACGTTGGCTTTGACTCCATCGCCGAGCACATCTACCGCTTCCCCCAAGCCCATTCTGTTTATCTGGTATCGGGGACTTATGACCTGGCAGTCCTGGTTATAGGCAAGACGATGCACGAGATAGCCGATTTTGTCACCCAGAAGCTGGCACCTATTGAAGGCGTGCGTGGTACAGCCACCCACTTTCTGCTCAAGCGATTTAAGGAGGATGGTGAAATCCTGGAAGAGGGGGAGGGGAATAAACGGCAACCGGTAATACTCTAAAACTACTACGAGACGATTATGACAGCTGAAAAATTGGCTCAATTAGATAAATACGCCAGCCCAATCTCCCACAGGGCAAGGCAGATATCCCCCTCCGGGATAAGGAAGTTCTTTGACCTGCTGGCATCAATGGAAGGGGTCATCTCGCTCGGCGTCGGTGAACCGGACTATACCACCCCGTGGCACATCCGTGAGTCAGCCATCTACTCCATAGAAAAGGGCTTCACCATGTACACCTCAAACCTGGGCATGCCCGAGCTGCGTCTGGCACTATCACGATACCTGAAGGACAGCTATAACCTGGATTATGACCCCGATAGCGAACTGTTGATTACCGTTGGCGTCAGTGAGGCACTAGACCTGGCAATGAGAGCCATTATTAACCCCGGGGACGAGGTTATTATGCCTGACCCGTGTTATGTTTCCTATAATGCCTGCGTTATTCTGGCTGAAGGTACCCCGGTAATGGTGCCTACAAGTGAAGAGAGCGGTTTTGAAATCAGCGCCTCGGATATTGAAGCCAGAGTTACCGATAAAACCAAAGCCATCCTGCTCGGCTACCCGGCCAATCCAACTGGAGCAGTTATGCCCAGAGACAAGCTGGAAAAGATAGCCCAATTAGCCCGACGCCACAGTCTGATGGCGGTCTCCGACGAAATCTATGCCCGGCTGGTGTACGGTGTGGAGCATACCTGCCTGGCGACACTACCCGAAATGAGAGATAGAACCATACTTCTGGGTGGCTTCTCCAAGTCCTATGCCATGACCGGCTGGCGAATTGGCTATGCCGCAGCCAATAAAGAAATTATCTCCGCTATGACCAAAATTCACCAGTACACCATAATGTGCGCCCCAACTATGGGACAGGTAGCCGCCATAGAGGCATTAAAAGCTGGCGAGAACAGCGTTGCCGAGATGGTTGAAGATTATAACCGGCGGCGACTGGTTATAGTCAAGGGGCTGTGTAATATCGGTCTTTCCTGCTTTGAACCCAAGGGTGCTTTTTATGCCTTCCCCTCAATAAAAAGCTCCGGTATGACATCAGAGGAGTTTGCCGAAAAGCTGCTGGTTGAAGAAAAGGTGGCTGTTGTTCCAGGTAGTGCTTTTGGAAAGTGCGGCGAGGGCTATATCCGCTGCTGCTATGCCACCTCACTGGAGGATATAGAAGAAGCGCTAGATAGAATCAAGAGGTTTGTAAACAAGCACAAGAAAGCTTAGCTTTTAATCTACCAACCCCATCCCCTTTATCCCCTTCCCCTTATTAAGGGGAAGGGGAAGATTTTTTTAAGAGGGGCTGATGCCCCTCTTTCTATTTTCGCCTCTTTTTACTATGATATCCTTATCAATAAGAAGGGTAAAAAGGTAATAATAATAAGTTAGTTTTTGAGATGATATTTGACTTTTCTATTACTTTGTGGTATTATTAAAAACTCAATATAATCATAGTTGCATTGTAAAATATGGATAAAGACGAACAAAAATCAACAAATAGGCTTTTAAGGGTAATAATTGCCTTACTTCTAAGGCGGAAAGATGAGGATACGCTTACTCTGCGACAGCAGATTGAGATATTAAATGATTTGGGACTAAAACCATTAGAAATTGCTGAAATACTTGGTCGCAGCAATACCTATATTAATAAAGAGCTTTCTGATCTTAGAAAAAGCCGGAAACAAAGGGGGTAACTTTATGGTAGAAGATAAACAGAAAAAAGCAGACACAACCAATGAATTGTTGCGCGATCTACTGATTGTCCAGCTTGGATTAGCTGGATTAACCCAACACCAGATACGCGAGATCGTAGGGGTCGATATTCACCGCGTAAATCGCATTATGAAACACTTTAAGAAAGTAGGATAAATAAATCTATGGCTGAGACTGAAAAGAAACATGCCGAAATTTCCAATAAACTCAATATTCTGATTGCTCTTTCTCTTCGTCAGTTGCTTGGAGACAAAGAATTTTCTGTTAGCGAGAAGCGTAAGCAGGGTATCGGTGAATTGGCTCGATACCTTAACAATATGGGGCTTGACGCTAAAGATATTTCAGAAATCACTGGTGCGCCACTTCAAAGCATTAGAACCCTATTAACTCCGAAGCGAAGGAAATAATATGCCCCGCCCTCGTATTCTTGACCAAAAAATAATGTCAAAGGTTGCCAACAAGATTGGTAAGGGAGACATTACTGCTATAAATAGTATGGTAAGTAAAAAAGCTGCAAAGCTTGGCATTTCTGCTGAAGCGGCTTTGATAATTTTAGCTAAGGAATACGATGTAGGAACTTCAACCTATCAGCGAAGTTTAGACGCCACAAAACAAGCCGAAGTGAGAGAAGCGTTGCCGTCAATTTTTGCTCCGGCACGAACTGCAAGTCATGCAGGTAAAATAAAAAGTGGAAGCGGGGCAACGTTTACTGTTAGTAAGAGAGCATCATTGAAACTTGCCATTGAATACTTGATTGAAGACCAGGAATTGCGGAGTAGGTGCCAAGATATTCTAATGGCCCCTGCTAATTTTGATAGACCGATAAATCAAGCAACGCTGGTGCTTGAAGATAGGATTAGAAAAAAGGCACAACCGACTCAAAAACTAGTTGGTGAACAACTCGTAAATTTTGCGTTCAATGAAGATTTATCAAAAACCGTACTGCGAGTAGCAAGCAACGACTCAGATGACCAAAGAGGTTTTACGCAAATTTTGCGAGGTCTTGTTCCAGCATTTCGCAATAAAACACATCACCATATTATTAACACTTTTTCGAGAGAAGAAGCTATGCGCGTTTGCGGGTTTATTGATGTTCTATTGCGAATTGTAAATAATTCCGTCAAAGTAAAATAAACCCCCCTCTTTTTATTTCTTCCCCCTCCCTCTCTAAAAAGGGGGGGATAGCTAACATCAATAAAAGAGGTGCCGCAAGGGTGGGTTCGGGTGGGAAATTAAGGCTATCAATTATAATGGGAGTGGGTGGTGGTGGATTAAAACCTAGTGAATTAAGCCTAGTGATAAAACCTAGATAAGCCTCATATTCTTCTTGACTTCTTTGAGGGTTTTGCAGGCAATGGTTGGAAGAGGCAATAGCGGAAAAAATAGAGAGAGAAAAGAAACCTAATAAGGAGGCCAAAGATGAGCGCTAGACGAAGAGAACCCGTAACTAATAAACCGATAGGGGAGTGCTTGCTTGGTGGTGCTAATTCCATATCTAAACAGGAGACCGCCAGCTTTGAAGGCGGCAACCTTGCTTGGGAGGCAAGCATTCTACCGCTGAGTTACACCCGCCAAAATCATAGCTATTTTAACTCAAAAAAAGACGCCTGTAAAGAGGGGATACTACAGGGTATTGACGGGGCCCTGAAAAACAAGTAAACTTTTATAGCAGTCTAGAATGTTTTTCAAATATTGAACCTCGGGGCAATTTTGGCATTAGCTTCAACAGGTCTCGGGTTAAACTGAAGAGCAAGCATGGAGGTTTAAAATGAAATTACTAATTATAGGTTGTGGACAGTGCGGCGGCAGGATTGCTGATGAGTTTGCCCGATTAAACAAGGTAGCGCACATTCAGCGCGGGCTTAGTATAGTTACCAACATCTTAGCCATCAATACGGATGTCGCCGATTTAAGTGGCTTAACCTTTATTAAATCTGATTACCGGCATAGAATCCTCATCGGCAGTAAAAAGACCGGTGGTCACGGCGTCGGTAAAATGAACGAAATAGGTGCCGAAATAGCCATGGAGGATGGCGATAAGATTATAGAAAGCATAAGAGATACCAATCTATTTGCCGAGACGGATGCTTTTCTAGTAATCGGTTCTGCCGCCGGCGGCACCGGTTCCGGGGCAGTGCCAGTACTGACACAACAATTAAAAGAGCGCTATATAGAGAAACCGGTCTATAACCTCATTGTCCTCCCCTTTAAGTATGAAGAGCTGACAGAGGAACGCTCTATTTATAATGTGGGCACCTGTCTTAAATCCGCCTACCTAGCAGCCGATGCCATATTTTTGGTTGATAACCAGAGATATATCACCAAAAATCTCTCGATTCAAAACAACCTAGCCAAAATAAACCACCTAATAGTTAAACCATTCTATAATTTGCTCTGTGCCGGTGAAGAAACGGATGCCAGGTACATCGGGTCAAAGGTTCTTGATGCTGGCGACATAATACAAACTTTAGCCGGATGGGCAGTAATTGGCTATGGCAAAGAGCGAATACCACGGATTAGACTCCCATTTGACAATAAGCATGATTTCAGGGATAAGGGCACCGAAACCCAGAAGGGGATTCAAGCAATGGATGAAGCCCTGGGTGAGTTATCGCTCAAGTGCAACCCCACCGATGCCAGAAAGGCTCTATATCTTCTAACGGCACCACCCGGTGCTATGAATATGGACCTGATAAAAGAGCTTTCAGCTTCCTTAAAAAGTATGGCGGTGGAGGCTATAATACGCAGTGGCGATTACCCCATGGGAAAAGGTACGCTAGAGGTAACCATTATACTGTCTGAACTTGTTAATTCAAGAAAGGTAATGAACTATTTTACCAAGACTATTAGCGCCATCTCTACTGCCAAGAGGCGGCAGGGAGGTATAGAATTCCAGCACAGAGGCATTGAGGAGGCTTTCAAGGATATACCTTCTTTACTAGGATGATAGATAAAGCCTTAATTAAACAATGCCTGATTTGGCTTATCTAGATTTCATCCTCCTCTAATTCGTTAGCTGGTTCGTTCTTACTAGAAACGAACATTCTCTCCAGAGCTGCCAGGCGAGTCTTTAGTTTCCCCTTGTCTTTTTTAACTTCCTTTTTCTTCTCTATTTTGGCTTCCTCTACCCCGCTTATTGCCTTCTCATCGGATTCTTTGCTTATCTCCGTAGATGCACTAAAAAATTCCTTGGATGTTCTTGCCAGCGTTTCGTCGGTATTTCTGGTTACTTGTTCCGTTGTTCTACCCAATCCCCCGGCTCCACTTATCAACTCTCTAAATAACCTTATCCCCACCTCGGCGGCTTGTTCAGCCGCCTTCTTTGATGCCTCAGCCGCCTCCTTAGCCACCCCTATTGCTTCTTCAGCCGCCCTCTCAGCTGATTTGCTCATTTCTTCGGCACGGTTTATGGCTTCCTGTGACTCCCTTTTTGACTCTTCGGCAATCTCCCTGGCTGACTTTACGGTCTCGTCAGCCTTATCTATCGCTTCCTGAAATTCCTTCTTCCACCCCAGCACGGTCTCCATAGCTGATTTGCTTATCTCATAAGCCCGACTGGCCGCTTCTTTAGATTGCTTTACAGATTCCTCAGCCGATTCCTTGGCTGCTTTACTCATTTCCTCGGCCCTGGTTGCCGCTTCCCAAGACTCCTTTTTTGATTCCTCGGCCGCTTTTATAACCTCTCTGCCTACTTCTTCAGCCCGGATTATCACCTCTCGTGATACCTTCATTGATTCCTGAGCTGCCTCTCTGGCTGATTTGCTCACTTCCTCAGCCCAACTTATGGCTTCCTGAGACATAGCTATTGCCTCCTCAGATGCCTCCCTGGCCCACTTAGCTATTTCCTCAGCCCTCTGTATCGCCCTGTCAAAGGCTTTCGTATATGATTTAACCGATTCCTCTGCCGATTTGGCTGCTCTATCAGCCTTGCTTACCGCTTCCTGCGATGCCCTTTTTGATTCTTCATTAGTCTTCCTGGCTAACTCACCTATTTCCTCAGCCCGGTTCTTCGCCTCCTGGGATACCCTTATTGATTCCTCGGCATCCGCATCAACCGACCTCCCTATCTCATCAGCCAGGAGCAAGGTTTCAAGGCATACCTTCATTGACTCCTCTGCTTTCTCCTGAGCTGATTTGGCTGTTTTTTCAGTTTGTTTTATCGCTTTTCGCGATTCCTGTATTGCTTCCTTAACCGACTCCTTGGCTGATTTTACCGTTTCTTCAGCCCTGCGTACTGCTTCCCTAAAAGACCTTGTTAAAGCTTCAGCGGCATCCTTGCTCTTCTTTATAGTCTCCTCAGCTCTATCAATCGCTTCTGCAAAAGCCCTGCTCAAAGAATTAGCAGTATCCCTGGCTACCCCGCTTGCCTCTTCAGCTTTAGCCATAGCCCTTTCAAAGGTTTTAGTATATGAGCTAGCCATCTCCTCAGCCGACCTAGCCACTCTATCAGCCCGGCGTACCGCTTCCTGCGATGCCCTTTTTGATTCCTCGGCCGCCTTCTCAGCTGATTTGCTTACTCTTTGGGCACTCCTTATGGCCTCCCGGGATACCTTTATTGATTCCTCAACCGCTTTCTTGATTGATTTGGCTACTTCATCAGTCCTGGAAATATCTTCCTTGAGCACTGCGGTACTATCTTCTATATCCTTCAGAACCCTTCTTGAAATATCATCTTTGGGCTCGTAACCAGAAGATTCAATATCATTTTCAGGCATCTGTTTATCCCCCCAGTTCATTCTATAACAGGTTGTTCCGTTTATCAATAGTCATTTCTTATTTCGGGAAATGTTCCAATACCTTAAATTTCACCTCAAACATTTAGATAGCAAGGCGCTTCTTTTATAGCCAAAAAGGTGGTAAACCGCAACAAAGCTATCTCTGCCCCACCAGCACAACAGGGGTGAAGGTTTTCAACATAACCTGCTCAGCAATACTGCCATACGCCCAGCGGCTTATTCCGGAGCGTCCATGGGTAGCCATAACAACAAGGCTAATATGGTCTTGGTTGGCATAGTCAACAATTCTTTCAGATGGTTGGCCGGTTGGCACCTCAGTACATATCTTAAGACCAGCATTCTTAAGTCGCTTCCCTACTTCGGCCAGATAGACCCCAGCCACCAGCCGGCATTTAATCTTTTCTTTCGCTATGTGCTCCTCCCAACTTAATGGCATACTGGAGGGATAATCGGCTGAGATATCTGGAGATTCGCAGACCCTGAGTAAAACCACTTCCATTTTGTCAGCACCAAACTGCTTTACTAACGCCTCGACATGGGGGAGCACCGATTCGGCAAGCTTGGTACCATCCAGCGGAACTAAGATTTTATCCCCTTGCGATCTATCAACAATCATTTCCTCAGTAATGCCAGCACGGACAAGGCAGACAGGAACCCTTGATGAGCGCAATACCTTGTAAGCAACACTCCCCATCGCCCACAGATTAATCCCTGAGCGACCGTGAGTAGCCATAATCACCATATTGATGTTATTCTTATCAATATAACGCAATATTTCATCTGCCGGGCTACCTGCCACCAGCTCACCCATCACCTCTACCTCTTCAACTCCCCCTGGTTGGCGTCTAATGATATCAGCCGCCTGCTCAATATAGGCTTTATGCATAGGAACCAGGCTTTTCTCATGTGGGTTGCAAACATGAAGCAGAACTACCTCCACACCAGGCAACCTGATCGCCAGGTGCCTAATATAACTTAGAGCTATCTCAGCCAGCTTTGAACCATCCAGGGGAACCAGAATCCTTTTATACATCCCTTTACCTCCGGTCATTATTTTATAATACACTGCAAATCAAGGCAACCCTAGCTCCGCTTTTTCTTTGCATAGCACCACAAGTAGAGGTATAATAAATTCCACAATATACCACACCAAATAAATATAGTGAGGCAGAAAATGGGATACCAAGAGCATAAAAAACAAGCACCTAAAAGCGTAAACTGCTCTGTTGTTATTATCTCAGATACCAGAACAGAACAAAATGATGAATCCGGCAAATTCATTATCCAGGCACTTGAAAGGAACGGCCATAAGGTATTGTCCTATTGTATTCTAAAAAACGATGCTGAATCAATCCGCAATAAGCTGAATGAGCTCCTGGATGAAGAAAACCTTCAGGTAATCATCACCAGTGGTGGTACCGGCATAAGCCACCTGGATATTACTGTAGAGATAATATCCCCGACCTTGGAGAAAAGGATAGAGGGTTTTGGTGAGCTTTTCCGCTTTTTGACCTACCAGGAAATAGGCACTGCCAGTATTATGAGCCGAGCCATGGCTGGTGTCGCCAAGGGAAAGGCTATCATCTGCCTGCCAGGCTCGGTCGATGCAGTAAAACTTGCTATGGAGAAGGTAATCCTGCCCGAAATAGGACACATGGTTAGAGAAGCAACAAGATGAGACCCTTTGGCACACTGCTCTCTTTTGAGGAAGCCCAAAGAATAATTGACGCCAATGTAGAGCCAATCACCAGAGTTGAGAATATCAATATTGATGACTGCCTGAATAGGTCTCTGGCAGAAGATGTAATTGCCACCCAAAACACACCCCCCTTTGATAGGGCTGCTGTTGATGGCTACGCACTCAAGGCTAGAGACACCTTTGGTGTTTCCAGGCAAAATCCCAGGATGTTCAATATAGTTGATGTCCTGTATGCCGGGGAAATGCCAAAGAAGAGGCTAAGCGCTGGGGAGTGTATCCAGATTGCCACCGGAGCCAAAATGCCCCAGGGTGCTGATGCTGTGGTAATGATTGAAGATGTTAGCCGGGAAAATAGACAGTTAAAGGTAATAAAATCGGTCTATCCCAAGGCAAATGTAGCCCCCAAAGGGGAAGATATTAAAAAGGGGGAGCTGGTTTTAGAGAAAGGCTCTATCCTTGACCCGGCCAATATAGGAGTCCTTGCCTCTCAGGGTATATCCCGTATTGGTGTCTATCAAAAACCAAAAATAGCCGTTATACCAACCGGTGAAGAGATAGGTGAGGTGGGTAAAAGGTTAAAGCAAGCCCAGATATATGATATTAATTCCCATACCATCAGCGCCGTAGTTAAGGATAATGGCTGCCTGCCGCTAAGATTTAATATTGTCGTTGATAACCCCAAGGATATTAGATACAACCTTGATGAAGCACTCAAAGCCGACCTGGTGGTTTTTACCGGTGGCTCCTCCGTAGGTGAAAAAGACCTGCTTTTTGGTATTCTAGAGGAGTCGGGGGATGTTTTCTTTCATGGAATTCAGATAAAGCCGGGAAAGCCGACCATGTTTGCCAAAGTTAAAGGCAAACCAGTTCTGGGTATGCCCGGCTACCCCACCTCATGTTTGATAAACGCCTATATATTACTCGTACCGGCGCTGAGAAAGATGGCTCACCTGCCACCGAAAAGAAGTATAACAATCAACGCTAAACTTAGCGAAAGAGTCCCTGGCAGTGTTGGCAGGAAGCAGTTTTTGCCGGTTAAGGTTGAGGAAAATAAAGCCATCCCTATTTTTAAAGAATCAGGGGCAATAACCGGCACCGCCAAAGCTGACGGCTACATCGTGATAAATGAAAACATTGACATACTTGAAAAGGGCGAGCCAGTTACGGTAACACTTTTTAGACTACCTTAAGCTCATCACCCACCTTTACTATACCACCCTTTACCACCCTAGAAAAGACTCCCTCAACAGGCATTACACAGGTGCCAACCTGCTGGAATATGGCGCAGTGTTCGTGGCATTCCTTACCAATCTGGGTAATTTCCAGGATAGCACTCTTCCCAACACCCAATCGTGTGCCTATGGGAAGGGTAAAAAGCTCCATACCTTCTATGGTCAGGTTCTCGGCAAAATCCCCGGGGCCTACCTTAGCACCCAAATGGCGCATCTTTTCAATGCTGGATAACGCCAGCAGGCTCACCTGACGGTGGCTGTTAGAGCCAGCATGGGCATCACTGATAAGCCCGTAATCTGCCTTAAGAGTGCCTTCCTCCAGAGCTTTCTTCTTGGTTCCCTTCTTTTCGCTGGTACAGACGGCTACTATACTAGCCACTTTGTCCTCTCTGGTAGGTGCCGCTCTTGCCACCCTTCTTAGTCTCAAGATAAATCTGCTCAATGGTCATGCCACGGTCAACAGACTTGCACATATCATAGATGGTCAAGGCGCTGACCGAGGCAGCCACCAGAGCTTCCATCTCAACACCAGTCTTGCCGCTACTTTTGGCGGTGGCTGTTATCTTTACGAAATCATCGCCAACAAAATCAAAAGCTACAGTAATATTATCAATGATTATCGGATGGCACAGAGGGATTAATTCCGGCGTCTTTTTAGCCGCCATAATCCCGGCCACTCTGGCTACGGCTAAAACATCACCCTTTTTAATTTCGTTTTGTTTGATTTTATCCAGGGTGGTCGGCTTCATTCTGACGCCGCCTATGGCCACTGCCTCACGCACAGTATCACCCTTTTGTGAAACATCCACCATTCGGGCCTCGCCCTTCGCATTTATATGGCTTAGCTCTTCCATTATAGTTACTCCTATTTTAATACCTCAGCCGCCTATCTGCCACATCTGCCGCTGGCCAGGAATAAAATCTTTGTTCAATCTATGCCGCTCCCTCTTTATGGCAGCCGCCTGCCGCATCAATTCCTCTAATTCCTCAATAGTGGCACCACTACGCAGTGGCCCCTTTATGTCAATTTCATCATCCTCCAGCAGGCAGGGCCGCAGACCGCCGTCAGCAGTGAGACGAAAGCGGTTACAGGTAGCGCAAAAGCAGTCGGTTACCGGACCTATAAAACCTATTGTCCCTTCGGCATGCGGCAACTGGTAATACTTGGCTGGACCTTTGCCTGATGTCGTCAAACAGGGCTCCAGTCGGCCAAGGGACTCTTGAATGATTGTCATCATTTCCTGAATGGTTACCAGTTTGTTACCCTCAAGCTCCGATACTACCAAGGGCATTTCTTCAATAAACCGCACATGCCAGCCCTCACTGATACTCTTTCGAGCAAAATCAAGGAGTTCATCATCATTAACTCCCTTCATGGCAACCACATTTATCTTCACTGGTGTTAGTTGGGTTTTTTTAGCCGCTTCAATACTACTGAGAACATCCTTCAACTTATCACTGCCGGTAATATACTTAAATCTGTCCGCTTTAAATGTATCCAGGCTGATATTGACCCGCTTGAGGCCAGCCTCCTTAAGCTCGGCGGCATATTTACTCAGCAGTGTACCATTTGTAGTAAGGGATATATCATCAATGCCCCCGACCTGAACCAGTAAATCAACCAGTTTGCTGAGGTTGGGCCTCATCAGGGGCTCACCCCCGGTTATACGCAGGCTCTTAACACCCAACCTAGCGGCTGCTTGAACTACTCTATAAATCTCTTCATAGCGAAGAATGTCATAATGTGACAGGCGGGGTACTGCTCTCTGGGTACAATAGATACAGCGCAAATCACAACGGTCGGTTACTGAAATCCGCATATAGTTAATGCGCCGATGATAAGTGTCTAGAAGTCCAGCCACTTTTTAATCTCCATTCTAGTATACATTCTACCACCCAACTTCCTCTATATAAACCAAAATGCCTCCCCAAGGAGGCACTACAATAGTATAGGGCACATAATACCCTATATATACCCTCCTTTCCAAACACGGGCGGCGTAAAGGTTTCCCTACACACCTTAACTGGTTGCCAGCCATAGGCTAAAAGTCGTTAGGTACAAGCAACTCGGAGGATTATTACAACTCTATAAATTAAGGTTCGATACTAAAAATGAATATACCATTTTACCCTAACCATGTCAATGAGACTAAAGCCTG
>CAYGXW010000033.1:0-14217 GCA_964354125.1 uncultured Dehalococcoidales bacterium | reverse complement strand
ATACTGCTTAAGGCAGCCCCGTTCTTCAGGGACGACAAGAAAAAGCCACAGAATGGCATAGGCAATTGAAAACAGCAAGAAAATCCAAGAAGCCGAAGCTATACCCACCCCAATGTGCATCAAGTTTGCCCAGAAATCCATCGGATGCCTAGAATAACGATATAGCCCTTTGGTAAAAGGCTTACCTTGCGGAGTGGTGGCAATATTGACGATAGCTATGATAAGCATAATCAATCCCAAGAAATAGATGGGTAGACCTATGTAAAGCCATATTGTGCCCACTTTTAGTGGTAAGAAAATTGAGTATATGAAGGCAAGAACAATAAGTATCATCGCAGAGGCAAAGATTCTTTTTTCGGTCTTGTTGTAAGGCACGCTTCCCATTTTCTTTGTTATGCCCCCAACCCCTACCAATTTATCAATAAGTATTATTATAAGGGGATGTAATGGGAAATAGAGCATCAAGAGCCAGGCATTCCAGAGACCTGTTTCAAAGGTTGGTATTAGCGACATGATTTCCCTCCTTTACTTAGCAGTTACCTCTTGTACTACTTATTATACTACTTGTCAATCTGGTGGCGTTTCAACCTCTTCAAAATGGCATCAATATATACTCCAGCCAGGTTTTTGCCGTGCTTAAGCATACGCTCCCTTTTCCTTTCGGTGCGTTTCTCACGGCGCTCCTGTCTGGTTTCTAACTCGTCGTTGCTCACTTTGGTAACTCTGCAGTGGTAAGCTCTCTACGAAGCTCTATAACCCGGTCGCGGAGCAGGGCTGCCTTCTCAAAATCTAGGTTTCTGGCGGCGGCTTTCATCTGCTTCTCCAGCTCTTTAACCAGACGAGCTATATCTTCCCTGGTTTCCGGGATGGCAACATATTCTGTTTTAGTTTCGGCGACTGCCTTCATCCGCTTTGTAATATCCTTGATTGCCTTTTTAATCCCCTGGGGGGTGATACCATGCTCCTGGTTATAGGCTTCCTGAATCTGGCGTCGGCGTTGCGTTTCTTCTATAGCCCTTTTCATAGAGCCAGTCATAGTATCGGCATACATAATAACATGGCCATCAATATGGCGGGCGGCTCTGCCCATCGTCTGAATCAATGCCCCTTCAGACCTCAGATAGCCTTCTTTATCAGCGTCAAGGATAGCCACCAGGCTAACCTCGGGCAGGTCAAGCCCTTCACGCAGCAGGTTGATGCCGACTACAACATCATAGACGCCAAGACGCAGGTCACGTAGTATCTCAACACGCTCCAGGGTATTAATCTCAGAATGGAGGTAGTGGGTCTTAATGCCCATCTCAATAAGATAATCAGCCAGTTTTTCCGCCAGCCTCTTGGTCAGGGTGGTCACCAGGCAGCGCTCCCCTTTGGCCACCCTAAGCTTAATCTGGTGTATCAGGTCGTCAACCTGCCCCTTGGTTGGCTTGACCTCTATAGTCGGCTCAAGCAGACCGGTAGGACGTACTAATTGCTCCACCACCTGCTGGCTGTGCTGGTATTCATAATCGGATGGCGTCGCCGAGGTGTAGATGACCTGGTTGATGCGCTGGTTGAACTCCTCGAAGTTTAACGGGCGGTTATCCAGCGCCGAGGGCAGGCGAAAGCCATACTCCACCAGCGTTTCCTTGCGTGAGCGGTCGCCGCGGTACATACCGCGAATCTGGGGCAGGGTCATATGGGACTCATCAATAATCATCAGGAAGTCATCGGGGAAGTAGTCCAGCAGTGTCCAGGGTGGGCTACCGGCCGGACGTTGGGACAGGTGGCGCGAGTAGTTCTCCACTCCGTTGCAATAGCCAGCTTCGACCAGCATCTCTAGGTCGTAGTTGGTGCGAGCTTCCAGCCGGGCGGCCTCCAGTAGCTTGCCCTGCCTTTTTAACTCAGCCAGCCTCTCGGCAAGCTCCTGTTTTATGCTTTCAATAGCCAGAATCAGCTTTTCGTGTGAGGTGACGAAGTGCTTTGCTGGATATATATCTACCGAGCCTAGTTCCGCCAGAAACTCGCCGGTGAGCGGGTCTAGCCTGACCAGACGCTCAATCTTATCACCGAAGAACTCCACCCTGAGCGCCATATCCTCGTAGGATGGCTGTATCTCCAGGGTATCGCCGCGAATGCGGAAGCGACCCCGGGTGAAGTCAATGTCATTTCGTTCATATTGCATATCCACCAGCTGGCGTAGCAGTTGTCTTTGTTGGTAGCTTTTGCCCCGCTCAAGGCTCAGGACAAAACTAAGATATTCCTCGGGCTCGCCCAGCCCGTAGATACATGACACCGAGGCGACGATAACCACGTCCCTTCGCTCGAACAGGGCGCGGGTGGCGGCGTGGCGTAGCTTATCAATCTCCTCGTTGATGTCTATCTCCTTCTCAATATAGGTATCGGTGCGCGGGATGTAGGCTTCGGGCTGGTAGTAATCGTAGTAGCTGACGAAGTACTCCGCGGCATTGTTGGGGAAGAACTCGCGGAACTCGGAGTAAAGCTGGGCGGCTAGGGTCTTGTTGTGGCTGATGACCAGCGTCGGCTTTTGCACCCGGGCGATGGCATTAGCCATAGTAAAGGTCTTACCACTCCCGGTAACCCCCAGTAGTGTCTGGTGCTTAGAGCCATTATTCAGCCCCGCCACCAGCTTCTCCACCGCCTGGGGCTGGTCACCGGTAAGACCAAAATCGGAGACTATTTCAAAGGGAGGCATGACAACATAGAAATGAGTATCTCATCTAGTTTGCTGTATATTCTTCCTTTTCCTCAAGAAGTAGCAATTGAGCTTCTGCATTTTTCTTTTCGTAACTTCTTAATCTTAACTTATATTTTTCTTCAATCCGACCTTTGCTTAATCTATCAAGAATCATTTTATAATATTTCTCGTCAACTTCAGCAGAGATATATTGCCTATTAAGCACTTTGCATACTTCTATTTCAGAACCACTTCCGCCAAAGAGAATTAGTACAATATCGCCTGGCATAGTGCAGCTTCTTATAAGTTGCTCAGAAAGTTTTTGGGGAATTTGACAGGCGTGAAATGTTTTTTCCTTACTTACATTTTTGACCAAATTGAAATAAAACCAATCATAAGGCATTCTTCCTCTTGACCCATTTGCTAAGTTTCTTAAAATCCGTCTATCTGTTGGATTCAAGTAAGGAGCCGCTACATTATCTTTGTAAAATTTATTGTTTTTTGTCTTTCGGCAATGCAAGATACTTCTATGGGCAGTAGTAAAGCGTTTAGGAGTATGACCTACGTTTGTGTTATACACCCAAACGTAATCGGAAATGTCATAGCATGCCTCATCCAAGTATCTTACCCTTAAATAAGCGTTTTGCTTTGGGTAGTTAACCAAAAACATATTGCCTGTGTCTTTTAAAACTCGAATAGATTCTCTCGCCAGCTGAATATACCACTCAATATATTCATAAAAATTTTTAGTATAGGATTTATCACCATACTTAACCCCAACATTATAATCAGGGTCGCCATAGACCATGTCAACGCTTCCACTTGGCAATTCCTTAAGTAGGTCAAATACGTCTTGTAGAAATACTTTATTTAAAAATCTATCTATTCCCATTTTAATCTTTATACGGTACCCATTCCACGTTAGCTTTTTTCATAAAGCTTTTTAGTCTGCTCGGGTCTTTTATTTTGTCTATAGATTCTCCAAGTCTGTCATCATCAGTTTCATTAACTACATACAGTAAATAATTATACAAAAATGCGCGACCTTCAACATCCCAATAAACAATATCCTCCATAATGAACATCCATTTTAATACTTTTAAAAGGATTTCATTTTGAGCACCTGTTTTGAACTCAGTTTCCAAACTAGGATATCTTCTTAAAAGGTGGTCAATATTATTTTCGTTACATTGATATATATCGTTAACGGCTTTTAAAAAGTTAATAAATTCCTTTGCATTGTTTTTCTTCTTTACTCTTAAATCCATTGCTATTTGGTCATGCTTACCTTCCTCCATTATCATTTCTTTAGTCACTTCTACTTTAAAATCAAAATTCTTTTTATGCCCTGGTCTAACAATGTAAAGTAGTTTTTTACCCGGCAAACTCTCGACAGGATACCTGAATATTATTCCCTTCCCCTTTTTAGAATATTCCTCTTTAATAATGGTGTTTACAACTTTTTTCACTATTTCATTTCGGGGTAGTTTACCTTTAATATTGATTCGTTTACATATAATTTCTTTTTGCATTTTTACTCCCCAATATTGATTCTCCTTCCCTCCCCAAATCCCCCCATCACCAGCTTAATTCTGGCTATTTTTTATATTAATTCCATAAGCCTGTGCTTGATGTTCCTTAATCTAATCAGGGCGGCTTCTATCTCCTCCTCAGTTCTATCAAGCTCATGCAAAATTTCTTTAGTTACCTTCTGAGTTGGTATTTTGCTTTCCTCGGATATTTTGGCAAAACGGGGCAGCAACTCTCTCAGGTGCTGACTGGCAGTCACATAATTCTTGGTCAAATCTCGGTATTCACTGAAAAGATATTCCGTTATCTTCATTTTTACCCCTTCTATTTCTCAGTTTTTATCACCTCCACCCGAAGTAAGCCAGTGCCAGCTTGACCCTTGCCTCCAGGCTGAGCTCCTGGTCCCGGGGCAGGCTGGCTAGAGCGCGGGTGGCTTCGGAGGCGGAATAGCCCAGGGCGGTCAGGGCGGCCAGGACATCAGCATTTTCCTGTGCTAGAACTGCCGCCGGGGCTGTTATCAGACCGATGGCTATCTTGTCCTTAAGCTCCAGAATTAGGCGGCTGGCTATCTTCTTGCCTATCCCCGGGATTTCAGTCAGTAGCTCGGCATTACCGGTGGCGATAGCCATGGTAAGCTGTTCAATGTCCATCGCCGAAAGCATAGATAGCGCCAGCTTTGGCCCTACACCGGAGACGTTAATCAGGGTTTTAAAAAGCCCCAGCTCCTCGGTTGAGGCAAAGCCGTAGATGGCAACATTATCCTCTCGCAGGTGCAGGTGGGTATATAGCTTTACCTCTCCACTGACAGAACCCAGCGTACTCAGGGTGGGGGTGGGCATAAATACCTGGAAACCTATACCGCCAACATTAATAACCGCCCAGTCACTGCCCAGCGATTCCAGCTTCCCTTTAAGACTGGCTATCATATTTCCTCCCCTTTCTTTGCCAGCAGTTCCTTGAGATGTGTCTCCTGAAGGTGGCAGATAGCTACTGCCAGGGCATCGGCGGCATCGCTCGGCTGGGGAGCTTGGGCTAGCCCCAGCTGGAACTTGACCATCTCCTGAATCTGCTCCTTGGAGCTGGCGCCGTAGTTGGTAACAGCCCGCTTGACCTGTGCCGGGGTATATTCATAGGTTGGGATCCCCCTCTGACTAGCGGCTAGAATGGCTATTGCCTGTGCCTTGCCTATAGCTAGCGCTGACCTGACATTTTTAGCGACAAATGGCTGTTCTACGGCTACTACATCCGGCTTGTAGATTGAGATAACCTCACAAAGCTGGTCATAGAAATAGCTTAAACGCTCTCCGATTGGAGAGCGCTGTGGATAGGTCAGGGCATTACAGCAAACCAGAGTCATTTCATCCTCCTGGCTATCTATTACCCCGTAACCCATCACCACCGTGCCCGGGTCAATGCCTAAAATCCTCATTATTCAGTAAATTACTCTTGTGCTTTGTATTTCTCCAGAATATCGTCGGGAAAATCAACATTGCTACAGACGCTCTGCATCTCATCCACTTCTTCCAGCTTTTCCAATAGCTTCAGAACCTGAATTGCAGAGCGCTCATCAAGCTGAACTGTGGACTTGGGTATCTTGGTTAGCTCCGCTGAATATATGGCTATGTTATTTTTCTCTAAGGCTTTCCTGACTGCCTCCAGTTTTTCCGGTTTGGTATAAATCTCCACATACCCTGACTGGGGATTGACATCCTCGGCGCCGGCGTCTATTGCCTGAAGGGCAAGCTCATCGGCATCCAGGTTATTGGTTTCCACTATAATCAGTCCCTTGGGCTCAAAGAGCCAGGTGACACTACCGCTCTCTCCCAGATTCCCCCCACTGCGTGAAAATATATTCCTTATATCCTGCACGGTGCGGTTACGGTTATCACTCAGTGCCTCTACCAGGATAGCCGCTCCACCGGGTCCGTAGCCTTCAAGGACCAGTTCTGAAAGGCTCGTTCCCTCCAGTGTGCCCTCACCCCGCTTGATTGCCCGCTCAATATTCTCCGAGGGCATATTGTTGTCCTTGGCTTTCTGTATCACCAGCCGCAGGTGGTAGTTTGTCTCGGGATTACTCCCATTCTGACGCACGGATAAAATAATCTCTCGGGCCAGCTTGGTAAATATCTTTCCCCGTCGGGCATCAGTCACCCCCTTCTGGTGTTTTATTGAAGACCACTTAGAATGTCCTGACATCTTAGCCCTCCTTACAAGGAAGTTCCCTTTTAATTTTATCACTTATACGGAATAAGGTGAAGGGGGAAGATTGAAGGGTATTGAGTATATCATTGCTGAATAAAAATCAGCTTTTTGTCTCGCCAATAGCGCAGGCGACGGCGTAGTCTTTGCAGTGAGACAAGCTTATGGCAATGTTAATGAAACCTTGTTGCTCGGCTTGACTCTGAGCCCGGCCGTGGAGCTTAATCCGGGGTTTACCATCATTGTCGGATAGTATCTCTATTTCTTTTAAGCCGATGCCCTTGGTATTAAGCGCCTTTATCACTGCCTCCTTACCTGAAAAACGTGCCGCCAAAGATGAAGGACGGTTGCCATACAGCCTTAGCTCCGGCTCAGTATATACCCTCTTAAGAAAGCTCTGCCCCCAGAGGTCAACCGCTTTTTTAATGCGGGCTATCTCCACTATATCAATACCTATATGCTGCATAACAAGATACTCTATTAATTATACCTTCTCAACCCTTACGGCACAGAATTTGAACTCCGGCACCTTTGCCACCGGGTCAAGAGCCGGGCTGGTAAGCACGTTGGTCGGGCTTTCGGCAAAGTGGAAGGTCATAAAGACTACACCCGGTGGTGAGACCTCTGTTACCTTGGCTCTGGCGATTACCTCCCCGCGCCTTGATGTTACCTTAACATGGTCGCTGTTGGCAATGCCCAGAGCCCTGGCGTCTTCGGGGTTTATCTCTACTTCTTCTTCACCCTTAAACATATTAAGCCCCTTTGACCTTCGTGTCATGGTGCCGGTGTGGTATTGAAACAGGCTACGTCCGGTGGTCAGCACCAGCGGGTAGTCATCATCGGGCAGCTCCGCTGGTATCTTGGGCTCTAGAGGTACAAATCTGCCCCGGCCACAGGCGAATTCATTGCAGTGTAGAATGGGTGTCCCCGGGTGCCCTTCGCAGGGGCAGGGCCATTGCAGGCCGCCCTTCTCCAGGCGTTTGTAAGAAATGCCACCATAGCTTGGTGTCAGGCGGGCAATCTCGTCCATAATCTGCGACGGATGCTCAAAGTTAAAGCCTTCAGCACCCATACGCTGGGCAATCTGGCAGGTAATCAGCCAGTCAGCCATGGAGTCTCCTATTGCCTCAATAGCTTTTCTCACCCGCTGAACCCGCCGCTCGGTGTTGGTGAAGGTACCTTCCTTTTCGGCAAATGATGCCCCCGGGAGAACAACATCCGCCAGCTCAGCCGTCTCGGTAAGGAAAATATCCTGGACGACGAAGAAGTCCAGCCCGGCGAGTGCTTCTTTGACATGGTTGGCATCGGGGTCACTCAGTATCGGGTTTTCGCCGATGATATAGGCAGCCTTTATCTTTCCTAAAAGCATACTATTGGTCATCTCGATGACGGTAAGCCCCGGTTTTTCGGGTAGCTTAACGCCCCAGACAGTCTCAAACTTCTGCCTGATTGCTGGCTCGGCGACCTTTTGATAGCCGGTGTATACGTCGGGTAGTGCCCCCATATCGCAGGCACCCTGTACATTGTTCTGCCCGCGTAGCGGGTTAACACCGCTACCGGGTTTGCCAATATTGCCGGTAAGCATCGCCAGATTGGCGGTGGCGATTACGTTATCCGTGCCATAGGAGTAATGGGTAATGCCCATAGCGTAGAGGATAGCCGCCGGGCTGTTTCGGGCATACATACGGGCAGCTTCAGCTATCTGGCTCTGGGGCACTCCGGTAATCTTTTCGGCGGTAGCCAGGTCATAGGATTCCAGCGACTCTTTGAAGGCTTCAAAGTTCTGGCAGCGTTTATCTATGAATGTTGAATCGTGTAGCCCTTCATCCACGATGACCTTAGCCATTGCCATCAGCAGTGTTACGTTGGTGCCGGGTTTAAGCCTTAGCCAGATATCAGCGTAGCGGACAAGGTTAATTTCACGAGGGTTGGCGACAATCAACTTGGTGCCGCGGCGCACCGCCTGCTTTACATTAAAGCCGATTACCGGGTGTGCCTCTGTCGTGTTTGTGCCGATGGCAAAAATACAGGCGGCATTAAGGATATCACTATTTGAATTTGTCATAGCACCGCTGCCAAATGTTGTGGCCAGACCGGCCACCGTTGGCGAATGTCATATACGGGCGCAGTGGTCAATATTGTTTGTCCCCAGTACCGCCCGGGCAAACTTCTGGATAATATAATTTTCCTCATTGGTACACTTGGCGGATGAGATTACGGCTATCCGTTCACTCGGGTAGGTGGAAAGCTTTTGGGCAATAAGCTTTAGGGCTTCATCCCAGCTGGCTTTGACGAACTGACCCTTTCTCTTGATTAGGGGGCTGGTAAGGCGCTGGGGGTGGTGAACAAAGTCTGGAATACCATAGCGTCCCTTGACGCACAGCCGTCCGTTGTTTGAAGCACCATCTTTGTTGCCGCGCACAGATACGATGTGCCCGTCTCGGATACCTAAATATATACTGCAGCCGATGCCGCAATAGGGGCAGGTGGTCTCCACCTCAGAGGTTGGAATCACACTGTTTTTGGGAACCAGTGCCGCCACCGGGCAGCGGACGACGCATTCACCGCAGGACTGGCAGATTGATTCCATAAGCGGCTTATCGCTAAAGGTGCTGACCTTGCTGTCATAGCTACGGTTAATAATCTCTATGGCATTAACCGTGGTTACTTCATCACAGGTGCGGGTACACCTCTGGCATAGGATGCAGTAGTTGCGGTCAAGGGTGAAGAAGGGGTTGCTGGTATCAACCGGGCGCTCGGTGGCTGTTCGGCGTAAACGCCTTTCGGTAATGCCCAGATAGGCGGCTACCTCCTGCAGTTCACACCTCTGGTTCTTAACACAGGTGAGGCAATCAATAGGATGGTCAGCTAAAATCAGCTCAACTATATTACGTCTTATCTGGTTTACCTCCGGTGTTGAGGTCTGAACCACCATGCCATCAGCAACTGGTGTGGTGCAAGCGGTAGGCAGACCGCGCATACCCTTAATATCAACAATACATAGGCGGCAGCCACCATGCGGCTCTAGGTCAGGGTCATAGCAGAGGGTAGGTATATAGATGCCAGCCTCCCGGGCTACCTCCAGCACCGTCATCCCCGGCTTTGCCTTAACCAATTGACCGTCTATATTTAGTTTGATTTCGTTCACAACTTCCCCTTGTTATTCACTATCTTCAAGGTCACATCTCAGGCACCGCCCGGCTTCTTCAATCGCCATTTCTTCACTATAACCCAGCTCTACTTGGTCAAAACCGCTCAGCCTCTGTTTCAAGGGCAGGGTGGGTGCCTGCGGTCGCCATCTCTCTCCTGTTTCCTCAAGCGGAGCAACCTCTCCTTCAGTTGGCGCCAGTATTTCATCTATGTCCCCCTGGCCGCCCAAGCATCTGTCTATGGAGGTGGCAGCCTGTCGGCCGTGGGCAATAGCTTCAATGACTGAAGCCGGTCCGGTAACAGCGTCACCGCCGGCAAAGACGCCCTTTCTAAGGGTAGCCAGTGTATCAGGATCAACCTGGATAACATCCCTCTTTCCGGTGGGTACATCAAACTGGTCGGAAACCATCAGACGCTGACCGATGGCGGCTATGATGTTATCAAATTTAAGGGTGAACTCACTGCCTTCAATTGGCTCCGGGCGCCGCCGACCGCTGGCATCTATCTCCCCAGGCTTCATATGGATGCACTCCAGGGTAAGACAATGATTTTCATGGATTATTCTGGCTGGTATCGTCAACTCATTTAGTATAACCCCCTCAGCTAATGCCTCATCAATCTCCTCGGAGCCGGCTGGCATATCGGACTTGGTGCGGCGATAGATAATAATTACCTCCTTGGCTCCGAGACGGAGTGCCGTCCGGGCGACATCTATAGCGGCGCTACCGCCTCCGATGACGGCTACCCTATCGCCCAGTGCCACCTTTCTGCCTAGGTGGACATCCTCTAAAAAGGACAGGCTATCCATAAACCTGGGGTGTTCCTCACCGGCAATCCCCATACTGATAGGTTGATGTGCCCCGATAGCTAGGAATATGGCGTCATAATCCTGCTCAAACAGGCTTTCAACAAAGTGGATTTCGGTATTGGTTCTTATCTCAACACCGAGCTTCTCTATCTCCTTAATCTCTGATTTTAGTATTTCTTTGGGTAGTCGGTAATCGGGGATAGCCATCCTCATCATACCACCTAGCTCGGGCAGGGCTTCAAACACGGTTACCGAGTGCCCCAGCTTGGCCAGGTAATAGGCGGCGGTCAGCCCGGCGGGACCTGAACCGACAATTGCTACCCGCTTGCCGGTAGCCGGGGCAATTTTTAGGTTTTGCTTCCATAGGTCGCCGCCGTGCTCAGCGGCATAACGCTTGAGCTCGCGGATGGCGATAGCCTCATCCAATTGGGCTCTTCGGCACTTGGCTTCGCAGGGATGGAAACAAACCAGACCACAGACTGCTGGGAACGGTATTTTTTCTCGTATTACAGCTAGTGCCTCAGCCGGCTTGCCCTGCTCAATAAAGCGGATATAGCGGGGGACATCTATTCCAGCGGGGCAGGTATGACTGCAGGGGGCTGTTACCAGCCCTTTGCAGACAGCAGCCCGGCAGTGATGTTTTTTGATATGTTCCTCGTATTCATCCCGGAAGTAGCGGATGGTGGTTAGGACCGGGTTGGGTGCCGTCTGTCCCAAGCCACATAGTGAGCCGGCCTTTATTGATTTGGCTAATTCCAGAAGCAGGTTAATATCTTCTAACTTACCGTTGCCGCTACATACTCCTTCCAGTATATCCAGCATCTGCTTTGTTCCCAGACGGCAGGGGATACACTTACCGCATGACTCTGACTGGGTGAAGGCGAGAAAATAGCGGGCGATATCAATCATACAGGTGTCTTCATCCATTACCACCATCCCGCCGGAACCCATAATAGAGCCAGCCTCAGTCAGTGACTCGTAGTCAACCGGAAGATTCAGCAGGTTGGCTGGCAGACAGCCACCGGATGGACCGCCGGTCTGTACCGCCTTGAAGCGTTTGCCGTTAGGGATTCCGCCTCCGATGTCATAGATGATTTCCTTAAGGGAGATGCCCATTGGCACCTCAACCAGCCCGCTATTAGCAATCTTACCGGTTAGGGCAAAGACAGCCGTCCCTTTATTTTTTTCGGTGCCAATCCGGGAATACCAATCGGCACCCCTGGCGATGATAACCGGCACAGTAGCCAGGGACTTAACGTTATTGATATTGGTTGGTTTGCCCCATAAGCCGTATTGGGCCGGGAATGGGGGGCGGGGGCGGGGCATGCCGCGCTTACCCTCAATAGATGCCATCAGCGCTGTCTCTTCGCCACAGACAAAGGCGCCGGCGCCTTCCTTAACATGGATGTGAAAACTGAAACCAGAGCCTAATATGTTGTCACCGAGAAAACCACCTTCCTCGGCCTGCTTTATGGCAAGCCGCACCCTTTTTACTGCCAGAGGGTATTCTGCCCTGATGTAGATATAACCCTTTGAGGCACCTATGGCATAAGCGGCAATAGCCAGCCCCTCAATAACAGTATGGGGGTCACCTTCCATTATAATGCGGTCCATAAAGGCGCCCGGGTCGCCTTCATCGGCATTACAGATTATATACTTCTGGCTACCCGGGGCATTACGGCATAATTCCCACTTTAAGCCTGTTGGAAAGCCGGCGCCACCACGACCACGCAAGCCTGACCTTTTAATCTCCTCAATTATTTCCTCTGGCTTCATAGTTAATGCTTTAGCCAGACCACTATAACCATCTTGGGCGATATAAAGATTGATGTTTTCTGGGTCAAAGAGCCCGCAGTTACGCAAGATTATACGCACTTGAGGTTTAAGCATTGGTAGCTCGAAGAACTTGGGGATACCCTCAATGTTATTATCACCTACCGAGCCTAGAGCCAGATCGGGGCGAGGGTCATCTTTAACGAGATAATCCTCAACAAGCTGGGCGGCGACCTCGGGTGTGAGATTGCCATAGTAAATATGGGGACGGCCGGGTTTAATAATATTAATCAGGGGTTCGGCATAACAGGTTCCGATACAACCAACCTGAATGATAGTAGCCTGAATATTATGCTGTAATAATTCAGATTTAATAGCCTTAAGCACTGGGAGGGCGCCAGCCGCCTGACCACAGGTAGCGGCACCAACAAGGATGCATGGTTTATCGCTGTGCTTTAGGGCTTCCCACTCTGATACTGCCCTGCTTTTTATTTCATCAAAGGTCACTATGGCACCTCTCAGCACCACTATTTGTTATCGGGCAGGATTTGCTCTACTTTGGCAGTTGTCATTCTGCCGTAGACATCCCGGTCAACTACCGTAACCGGGGCTAGGGCGCATGAGCCAAAGCAGGCCACCGTTTCCAGGGTATATTCCTGGTCCTCAGTGGTCTCGCCTGGCTTGATGCCTAAATGTTTCTCCACATCTCGCAGAATCCTGGCTCCGCCGCTGACATGGCAGGCTGTGCCGCGGCACACCTTAACTATTTTTTTACCGGTAGGGGTAAACTTAAACTGGGCATAGAAGGTGGCAACCGCATAGACAGTGCTGTTGGCTAAATGCAGGAAGTCCGCAACTATCTGCATAGATTCCTCCGGGAGGTAGCTAAACCTTTGCTGAACTTCCTGTAGGATGGGAATCAGGTTATCCCCGCTCTTACTATAGGACGAAAGGATATCTTTTGATTGTTCCTTGAAATCGGTCTCCATTAGTTCCCTATGCGGGTTATTATCTTATGGACGCTGAAATATCGGAATTCTAAGATTATAGTCTATTTCACGCCGTTAATTCAAGTTATTTGCCCTGTTCTAGGTGGTGTGATATTATTATGAGTTGGCACTTCAAGTCTTATTTTGGATTAGTTTAATTGACGACCAAGGATAAGTTAAACAAGCTGGTCAGCCTTAAAGGGCAGGCTGAAAGTGGCGGTGGCCAGGAGCGCATTGAACAGCAACAGGCACGAGGCAAGTTAACCGCCAGGGAGAGGATTAACCTTCTTCTTGACCCCGGTAGCTTTAACGAGCTGGGTACTCTTATCACCCATCGGGCTACGGACTTCGGGCTGGCTGAACAGCAGTATTTGGGTGATGCCGTTGTTACCGGTAGCGGTAAGGTAAATGGCAGGCTGATTTTCGTCTATTCCCAGGATTTTACTGTTCTCGGTGGCTCAATATCCGAGGTAGTCGGCCAGAAGGTCTGCCAGATAATGGAAATGGCTCTTAGTACCGGTGCCCCAATAGTTGCCATATTTGACTCCGGCGGGGCGCGTATTCAAGAGGGAGTTTTAAGCCTTGGCGGTGTCGGTGATATGTTGCTTCACAATACACTGTGCTCCGGTGTCATTCCACAGCTTTCGGTAGTTGTCGGCCCCAGTGCTGGCGGTGCCGTTTACTGCCCGGCGATAACCGACTTCATCTTTGTCGTTAAGGGCATAAGCCAAATGTATATCACCGGTCCCGATGTGGTCAAAGCGGTTACCCGTGAAGAGATTAGTCACCAGGACTTGGGGGGAGCTGAAATTCATGCCCGTAAAAGTGGTGTTGCCCATTTTATAGATGATAGTGAACAAGAGTGCTTTAAGGCAGTACGCCGACTGCTTGACTTTCTGCCACAAAGCAATAAATCTTCGCCGCTGACAGTAGAGCCCAGGGACAACCCGGAGCGAACCGATGACAGCCTGCGAGGGCTAATCCCGGATGACTCCAAGAAGGCTTACGATATGAAAGAACTAATCCACAGTATAGTTGACGATGGCGACTTTATGGAGGTGCACCAGCAGTTCGCCCCCAATATCATCGTC
>CAYGXW010000032.1:0-14592 GCA_964354125.1 uncultured Dehalococcoidales bacterium | reverse complement strand
ATCTTGAAGAACAAAGATATTAAGAGTATGGATATGCGCGGTGTCAGGCTGATTTCAGGAAATATTCGTAACTTCATCATTCTCATGTCGTTTCTCAGGTATAAAGACGTATATTAATATTAATTAGGTAACCTAACCACAGTTATTTTACCACTTGTTAAGTTAAAGTTCCCTACATTAGAACCAGTATTATTACATAAGATGGCCTTGCTCTCTATGGCAAGGCATGAGTAAAGTTTTACTCCTATGGCCAGATAGGAGACAGGCGAAGAAGTGGTGGTCAACCTACATATATGAAGTTATATTAGCTAGATTTACTTTAGTTTTCTAAAAAGAGCCCCCTTATTTAGGGAGGCTCTTTTGATTAATATCTAATTCAAACCATTGTTTCAATTGTGACCAACTACACAAAATAGCTTAATGTGACTTCGCTTGATTCCTCGCGTTATTTAAAGCGGTCCACGCCTCAATTCAAATATCACTGGATTTATCGGGTCGGGTCAGGCAATGATAGCCTTGTTTGGGTCCTTTTCCCAAGGGAATGAACCTCCAAATTGGAGTACTTCAGCGAAAGGAAAAAGCGTGTAGAATGCCCATGAACAAATGCCAGGCGGAGTCTTTTGCCCGATGATGAATTCATCGCCAACCCTATGCCCAGCTTCGCAAGTTCCTTTTTGGGATATGACCTTGGCTGCCGTCAGGTTACTGGCATCAATCTTGAGGACGGCTAAATCGTTTACCGGGTCAGCAACCACCGTATTGGGGTCTACTTCAAAGGTTCTACCATCATCCAGCGTTATGCTAATAATATCCGCCCCTTCAACAACATGATAGTTATTGACGATAATCCCGCTTTCATCGATAATCCATCCTGAGCCCGAGCCTTCTTCGGTAAAAGCGCGACCAAAAAAGTAATATGAATATTCTATATCTATAGCGACCACTGAAGGCTTGACCGCCGCTCCGGCTATAGCCGATTATGCTGGCGGTTTAGTTGGAGAAATACTAACGGGTTGATAGATGGGCAATCGTTGTTACCCAGAGCCAGCCATTACCCCTGTTTTTACCTCGGTGAAGTCTTCAAGGGTACCCTGCTCGCAGGCTTCAAGGCACTTTCGGCACAGGGTACACTTATTAATGTTAAATTCAGGCACAGCCTTTTCTTTGTCCCAGATTATTGCCTCCTCTTCACAGGCTTTGAAGCACTTGCGGCAGTGTATACAGCCATACTGGCATTTCTCCCGGCCTGGTATATCCCTTAGCGGCTCATAATTACAGCGGAAGGCAATCCTTGTCCCTGCTGGAACCAGCTCAATCAGGTTCTGCGGGCATTCGGTAACACAAAGACCACAGCCGGTGCATTTCTCACGGTCTATAACGGCGATACCCTTCTCTTTATCTATAGATATGGCATCCTGAGGGCATACCTTAAGGCAGTCTCCAAGCCCAAGGCAAGCATAAGGGCACTTCTTATATCCTCCCCAGAGTTGTGCCGCCGCCTTGCACGAGCCAATGCCAGAGTAGTTATATATGATTTCAGACCTGCCGCCACAATGGATTAATGCCTTCTTGCTCAGGGCTTGGGCGTCCAGACTTATATTAAGCGCCTTCCCAAGGCAGCTCAACGCCTCAGGGTCCTGCAGGACAACAGCGCAGGGCGTCTTGGTGACCAGGTTGGCATTCTTGGCTAGTTCTTGGGCATAGGCGAAGCAACCGGCATAACCACAGGCGCCACAGTTCATTCCAGGAAGAACCTTGTTTATCTCCTCTATTTTTTCAATACCTTTTACTTTATGCGGCACCTTAATATACACGATGTATATTAACAATCCGCAACCTAAGCCTATTGCTGTCAGTATAAGGATAACTACCAGGTCCATCTTAGATAATCCCTCCGAATCCAGAGAAGGCCAGCCCCAAAAGTGTTGCCGTGATTAGTGCTATCGGCAAACCCTTCATTGCCTTGGGACAATCAGCCAGCTCAAGGCTCTCCCTTATACCCGACATAATAGCCAAAACCAGGGTGAAACCGAGCCCAGCACCCAAAGCAGAAACCAAGCTCTCAAGGAGAGAGTAGGCCTCATTAGCGTTTATCAGGGTGATACCAAGCACGGTGCAGTTGACGGTAATAAGTGGCAGATATATGCCGAAGGCGTTATAAAGGGCATAATTGGTTCTCATTATGAACAGCTCTATTATCTGTACCAGTGATGCTATAACCAGTATATACATAATGATATTCATATACTCAACATTAAATGGAATAAGGATGTAGTTGGTGATGAGCCAGGTAGCGGCTGAGGCGAGCACCATAACAAAGATTACTGCTACCCCCATGCTGACAGCGTTGCCCAGTTTCTTGGATACGCCAAAAAAAGGGCACAGACCCAGAAATTTCACCAGGACGAAGTTGTTAATAAGAGCTATACCAATGAATATTGAAAGTAGTTCAGTCATTTAACCACCCCTGTTCGCTTGAATAGTGCCAGCAACAGTCCGATGACCAAGAATGCTCCCGGCGGCAGAATAAATATAGCTAGGGGGTGCTCCCCCAGAACGGGCAGTGTGAATAGACTGTTGCCGGCAAACGTAAGACTGCCGGTGCCCAGTATTTCCCTAAAGAACGAGATTAATAGTAGAGCCAGAGTATAGCCAATACTCATTCCCAGGGCATCGGCGATAGAGTGAATCACAGTATTTTTGGAGGCAAAAGCCTCGGCTCGGCCCAGTATTATGCAGTTGACAACAACCAGCGGCAGGTATATGCCCAGAGACTCGTGCAAGGCTGGAACATAAGCCTGAAATACCAGATTGACCATAGTAACAAAGGTGGCGATGATGACGATAAAGATTGGTATCCTCATTATATTGGGCACAAAATTCCTTATGGCAGACACAATTATGTTTGACCCCAGAAGGACAAAGGTAACCGCCACACTCATGCCAAGTACATTTTCTATAGTGTTACTTACCGCCAGCGATGAACATAAGCCAAGAGCTATAATAAAAATGGGGTTAGAGATTACTATCCCCTTGGTAAACTCTTTTAAGAAGCTAGCCAACCCTGCATACCCCCTTTTAATTAGCCCCTTGTTCTATAAGCTTGACCTTTTCCACAGCTGTCTCTCTAACAGCATCAACCACCGCTTTTGAGCTTATTGTTGCCCCGGTTAAGCCGTCTATCTGGCCGCCTTCCTGCCTTAGGGCAATATCATCAATATTCAAGCCGATAAACTTATCAGTAAAATCGCTTTCGGTTATTCTTGAGCCTATGCCTGGTGTTTCCTGGTTTGAAAGTATTATTATACCCTTTACTGCTTCCGAGTTTTCAAGCCCGACCAGGATACTAATTTCTCCGCTATAGCCGGCACCTGTGGCCAGAAAGGCATAGCCAATCTTGTTCCCATCGGTATATAGAGTATATATATCGTCTTCAAAGTCGTAGTCGGTCATTTCAGGGAACATACTCTCAATCTTCTCTGCTACCTGACGGTGCAGTTGGGCACTGGTGAAACCTTCGGTAATGTAAAGCAGGGTTACCGATATTAAGACCACCAGGGTGACGAACATTATCGGTGATAGTTTTCGCAAAATATTAGCCCTCACTTTTGACCATCCTTTTAACCCCATAGGGCTTAGGCTTGATAAACCGGTCAATAAGCGGGGTGATGGCATTCATAAGCAATATAGAGTAAGCAACCCCTTCCGGCACATCACTAAAGAGTCTTATCAGCACTAATAATATACCGGCACCAATGCCAAAGATTATCCTCCCCCTATGGGTGAGCGGGGTGGTTACCGAGTCTGTTGCCAGGAAGAAAGCCCCCAGCATCAGACTGCCGGTGAGGAGATGAAAAACGGGGTCGGCCCCCAGGGCAAAGCTGAAGAGAGCCGCCGACCCGATATAAGCCATCGGAATCCGCCAGTCTATAATGCGAACGGCAATTAGTATGATACCACCAAGCAGGATAAAGAGTTCTGATGTCTCACCCAGACCGCCACTGGTATTACCTAAAAATAGTGAAAGCTTATCGGCATTCTCGGCGAAGGCTTCGCTTAATGGGCTTACCGTGGTTACCACATTGGAGCTGAAACCCATCGGTTCTACCCATGTCGTCATCTCTACCGGGAAGCAGGCATACATAAAAGCCCAGCCACCCAGAGCGGGGCTGAATATATAGTGTCCCAGACCGCCAAATGCTTCCTTGACAATGGCAATGGCGATTACAGCGCCTACCACCACCATCCACAGGGGTATCGTCGGTGGCAGTATTAGTGCCAGTAACAGGCCAATGATGACGGCACTTCCGTCAATAGTAAATGCCTGGCCTCTTAGTTTTTTAACCAGGTACTCGGTAACTAATGCGGTGCTGACGCTGACGGCTATTACCGAAAGTGCGTAGTGGCCAAAGAGATAGATAGCGGCGGCGGCGGGTAGCATAAGAGCCAGCGTTGTGATAGACATTATCTTGCCCACCGAAAGCCCATAGCGGAGATGGGGTCCCGGTGAGACCACGAATCCCTTCTCTAAGACTGTTTTTTGGCTGGCTTCTTCTTTTATCATACCTTATTTAACCTTTTAACCAGTTCTGCCTTGGCTAACTTAATATACTGGACCAGGGGTATGTTTGCCGGGCATATATAAGCGCAAGCACCGCACTCAAAGCAGTTATCTATATATGCCTCTTGGCACTCATTATACCTGCCAGACTTGGCGTACTTGGCCAGTAGAGAAGGTACCAAACGGACAGGACAAATCTCTAAGCACCAGCCGCACCTTATACATTCATACTCCCTTACCGAAATATGTTTTTCTACAAATAAGCCGCTCATCCCCTTGGTAACTGGAAAATCAAGGTTATACTGTGAGACGCCCATCATAGGTCCACCAATAATTACCTCATCAGCCTCCCCCTTTATACCGCCACAGTAATCAATTAAGTGTTTTATTGGTGTGCCCAACCTCACCATAAGATTCTTGGGATTCTTAACACGATGGGTAACGGTTACTACTTGCTCAACAAAGGGCTTACCAAGGATTATGGCATCGTGGATTGCCTTTGTCATACTGGCATCAACGACGACGACACCAATATCTGCAGGCGTTCCACTAATGGGGACTTCTCTGCCAAGGATAAAGTTTATCAGGGGTTTTTCAGCACCAGCTGGATATTTTGATTTATATGTCACAATTTTAAAATCCATAAGACCTGATGTCGCTTTCAGTTTTTCTATGTGAGCTATAATGTCTTTATTGTTATTCCCTATAGCAATATAGATAGCATTAGGGGATAGTATCTGCTTTATAATACTTAGCCCGGAAAGTATCTCCTCTCCCTTTTCAAGCATTAGCCTCTGGTTTGCGGTTAAAGATGGCTCACCCTGACAGCCGTTTAGAATAACAGTGTCTATCCTCTTGCCCTCAGGGGGTGAAAGCTTAACATGGGACGGGAGGGTATCCCCTCCACTCCCTACTATGCCCGCTTCCCTTACCCTGTCCACAACCTCCTTCGCCGGAAGCGCCCCTGGATTTACGGGGGTTTTAATTTCTATCCACTCATCCTGGCCATCAGAGGTTATGATTAAAGCGTCTCCCGGGCAGCCACTAGCCGGATCCATAATCTTTATATTACCGTATATTTCACCCGATACCGTGGCGTGGACGGGGGTGTTGGCAAATTTATCTGAGTCACCTATCTTTTGTCCCGCAAGAACCCTATCTCCCCTTTTGACCAGGGGATTGCAGGGCATCTTAATATTTTGGAAGAGGGGTATTACTACCTTTTCTGGAAGTGGTACCGGCTCAATCGGGCTTCTGGAGGTAGGGCTATAATTGGGCAAACAAACTCCATAGCATATACCCTTTATTCCAAGACTTATATCCATATTACTATACTTCACCCAAAAAGCTAGATAATCCAGAAGACTGGTGTATAACCCTATTGGCATCTACAATGAAGCATTCCACACCATCTATTGACTCAACCAGCTCCAAGCCGTCTTCCGGTCCCATAACAAAAACCGATGTTGCCAGAATATCAGCCAGGGTGCCATTTTCAGCTATTACAGTGACGCTGATGCACCCGTTTGCCGAATAGTTTGTCTTTGGATTTATTATATGGTGGACTTTCTTATCTGGACTAAAGTATCGTTGGTAGTTTCCGGATGTAGTTATAGATTTACCGGCAAAATCAAAGTTAATCAGGGACTGGCTGGTATCATCCGGGTTGACCAGGGCAATATGCCACGGTTCATCGTCTGGTTTTGAGCCCAGGGCACTCATATCGCCACCGATATTCACTAAGGCATGCTTAATACCCCTATCCCTGAGAACCTGTATTGCTTCATCAGTGGCATAACCCTTGGCAATACCGCCTAGGGTGATTTTCATTCCTTCCAACTTAAAGCTTATCCCGTTATTTTCAATGTTTATATTATCCGAGTCGACAAGTCCCGTCGTTTCGTTTATTCTACTTTGCTGAACCTCTTCACTCTCCTGCCACAGTTCTCCCGCCCCCCAAAGGTCTAGCAGTGGCTGCACGGTTATATCAAAATACCTATTCGTTACCTGGCTATAGTCCCGGGACATTGTTATTAGCTGGAACAGCTCGTTGGATGGATTGTCCAGATACCCGTCACGGTTAAGCTGGTATGCCTCGGCTGTATCATCAAATATTGAAGCCTTGCTTTCTATATCCTCAATTCTGGCAAAGGCGGCATTTATGGCACCTTTACCTGTTTCCTCATCCGGTGCGTAAACGGTGATGGTGGCAAAGGTGCCCATCAGGGAGCGGCTCTCTTCAAACTTTGAGAGGCGTTTTAAGAGATTGCTGGCGAAAGCAATTGAGCCAAATATAAAAACAAGGAGCAAACCAGCATTCCTAATGAATTCTCTCCTTGATATCTTACCAGTTTGCCCTTGTTTTTTGGCGCTTATATAATCCATAAGTATCCCTTGTTTAAGCTTTTGTTTCTAAGCTTTTAATTACGGGTAATTTATTCCAATAATTTAGCATAAAATAACAATAAAACGCCACTTAATAGGTGAAAGCTGGGGAAAAAAGTTTCCTTACCCCTTTATAACGCCAATGGGCTTTGTTCTGGCTACTATCTTGGAGATGCCGGCGCCTTGGGCGACACCTACTACGGAGGTTACATCTTTATAGGCTTCTGAGGCTTCTTCAGCCAGCCCGGACAGGCTATCTGTTCGTACTATTATGCCACGGGCTGCCAGCGCTTCAAGCACCTCCCGGCCACTGAGGTGCCGTTTGGCAGCGGCTCGGCTCTGCACCCTGCCGGCACCATGGCAGGTAGAGCCAAAGGTCTCTTTCATGGCCTGTTCCGTGCCCACCAGGACATAGGAGACCCGCCCCATGTCCCCAGGGATTAGAACCGGCTGACCTATCTTTGAGTATTTATCTGGAATATCGGGATGACCAGCGGGGAAGGCTCTGGTAGCACCCTTGCGGTGGACACAGAGCTTCTGTTTCTTGCCATTAACGGAATGTTCCTCTATCTTGGCGATGTTATGGGTGACATCATAGATAAGCTCCAGTCCAGCGTCCTCCCCTTTCCTTCCCATTACCTGGCAGAAGGCTTCCCTTACCCAGTGGGTGATGCACTGTCGGTTAGCCCAGGCGTAGTTGGCGGCACACCTCATAGCCGAAAGATAGGCTTTACCTTCCGGGGAGTCTATAGGGCTGCAGGCAAGCTGGCGGTCGGGTAACTCAATGCCGTATTTCTTCATGGCGACCACCATTTCCTTGATATAATCGTCTGCTGTCTGGTGTCCCAGCCCGCGGGAGCCGCAATGGACAAGAAGCATTACCTGCCCCAGCTGGTTGATGCCCATGGCATTTGCAATTTCCGGCTCATATATATGGTCTACTACCGCTACCTCAAGGAAGTGATTTCCCGAACCTAGAGTACCTAGTTGAGGTATACCGCGCTCTTTGGCTCTGGAGCTAACGCGAGCCGGGTCGGCACCAGCCATTTCGCCTCTTTCTTCGGTAGATTCCAGGTCTTCTGGCCAGCCATAGCCATGTTCAATAGCCCAGCGGGAGCCCTTGATTAATACATCATCAATTTCCCCGGAACGCAGCCTTATCTTACCCTTTGAGCCCAGACCTGAGGGAACATTATTGTAAAGGGCGTCAACAAACTCCTTTATCTTGGGGGAAACCTCTTTTTGGGTCAGGTTGGTACGCATTATGCGAACCCCACAGTTGATGTCAAAGCCGACGCCACCCGGTGAGATAACACCGTCTGTTACCCTCATAGCCGCCACACCGCCTATCGGGAAGCCATAGCCCCAATGTATATCGGGCATAGCCAGGGAGTAATTTACGATTCCAGGTAGATAGGCTACATTAGCCACCTGTTCCAGTGTTTGCTCTAATAAAATATGCTCCAGCATGTCCTGGTCGGCATAGATTAGCCCTGGCACCCGCATGCCTGGTTTATAGCTCTTGGGTATCCGCCAGCGATATTCATCAAGCTTTTCTAGATTTCCACTCCATTTTGCCATACCTCACCCCCTAAATATCAAATATGACCTGTACTTCGTTTTTTTCTCTATCCACCTTGAGCATATGATAGGTGGCTGACTTGACCCCTATCTTCAGTTGATGTCGTAATGGGTTGTACTTCTCACCGTAGCATAACGCCTTTAGCCGATTTTCAGTAAGATTACTTATCTCAAACCTTTTAAATAGTAGCATCTCAACATCAAAAAAGTATATTAAACTGTTAAGCCACTCAAAAAGTAAGCCTTCTAAATCATTATCACTAACCTCCAGCTGGCGGGATTCAGTTTCTCTCACTTTTTCAAGCTCGGCGATTATGGAGAACATACCATAGGCAGCATTGCCGAACGCCTCAGCCAGAGTTTGGCCATAGGCAATCAAGCCGATATCGGCAGTATGCTCTATGAGCTTATATCTCTTCAATTCTCCCTGCCTTTATAGTTTATATGCCTTCCCCCTAACAACCTTTATATCATATAGGTTAATTTTTTTAAAGTCTTATTGACTATACGCTAGATTATAAAACTGGTAAAATAGTTGATGGCAAGATATTTGTCCTGCCTGTTGAGCATGCTTTACACATCAGGACCAATGAAAAGAATATATAATATAATTAAATAAAGGGGGCAAGAATGGCAAAAAACAGAAGCAGAGAAGAGGGTAAAGAATATGTTCTCAAGATGACCAGGGAACGTGACATTAAATTCATAAATATGTGGTTTACCGATATATTAGGCATGCTCAAGAGTTTTTCCATCACCATAAGTGAGCTTGAGGGGGCTCTGGAGGATGGGATGGGTTTTGATGGCTCTTCTATTGAAGGGTATGCCCGGATTGATGAGAGTGATATGGTAGCCCTGCCTGACCCGGATACTCTTCAGCTACTCCCCTGGAGACAACAAGACCACCGGGCTGTTGCCCGAATGTTTTGTGATATCTTGAAGCCTGGAGGTAAGCCCTTTGAAGGTGACCCTAAGTATGTATTGAAAGAAAACCTGAAGCGGGCAGCTGATATGGGCTATACCTTCTATGTAGGACCGGAGCTGGAGTATTTCTACTTCAAAGATTCTAAGGGGACCGAGCCACTAGACCAGGGAGGCTATTTTGATTTAACACCGCCGGATGCAGCTATGGACTTAAGAAGGGAGACTGTACTCGCTTTAGAGGAGATGGGCATAGGGGTTGAGTATTCTCACCATGAGGTTGCTGCCAGCCAGCACGAAATAGACATGAGGTACACCGATGCCCTGACCATGGCGGACAACGTAATGACCTACCGCCTGGTGGTCAAAGAAGTGGCTATACAACACGATGTCTATGCTACTTTCATGCCCAAGCCGGTTTATGGCATCAATGGCAGTGGTATGCATACTCACCAGTCGCTGTTTCGGGGCGATAGGAATGCCTTTTTTGATAAAAATGATAAATACCACCTGTCACAGGAAGCCAAGTGGTATATTGCCGGGCTTCTGAAGCATGCACCGGAAATTACTGCGGTTAACAATCAGTGGGTTAACTCATATAAACGGTTGGTTCCCGGTTATGAGGCGCCGGTATATATTTCATGGGCGCGGAGGAATCGGGCTGACCTTATCAGGATTCCAGAGTATAAGCCAGGCAGGGAAAATGCAACAAGGATAGAATTTCGCTCTCCAGACCCTGCCTGTAACCCCTACCTTGCCTTCAGTGTAATGTTAGCCGCTGGTCTGGAAGGAATTGAGAAGCAGTATGAACTACCCGAGCCTGTAGAAGAAAATGTGTATAATATGAGCGAGCAGGAAAGGGCAAGAAGGGGTATAGGTATCCTGCCGGGAAGCCTATGGGAGGCAATCCAACTGACTGAAAAAAGTGAGCTGGTGCGCAAAGCCCTAGGCGACCATGTTTTTAATGCTTTTATTAAGAATAGAAAGATAGAGTGGGATAGTTACCGTGTTCAGGTAACTGATTATGAACTCAAGAGGTATTTACCAATCTTATAGGATTTTTGCCTTTAAATTAATCATACGAGGAGTTAGTTTGGGTTAATAACTACTAGAAGACACCAATAGCCGATAAAATATCGAGGATAGTAGGCGCTTTTATTTCTATTTATTTTCTTTTTTATTCTTGCTGTGGGGGGTAGGGGTATCGGTATGCTTTTTAACATCAAGCCTTTCTGCAGTGAAAGGTGAGAAACCTTTGGCAATCTTGCGCCCGTCTTCCAGAATTTCAAGCCCGGCGCCACATTTAGGGCAGGTTTGATACCTTGGATTAAGTAACGCCCAACCGTAACGGCGAGTATCACAATTGGGACATATACCCTCTAACATACCACCCCTATTATAAAGGAATGGTCTTCGCCAGGTGTCAAACCCGTTTTAGAGCAAATAGAGAGAGGTTTTACATCTAATAACTAGCTTCTTTACCCTCATTCTCCCGATTTCATTCAATTGCTATGATAAAGTGACTATTCAGGAGCAAAGAAATAACGAAAGTTTAATCACAGAGGACGTTTTCAATTGACATAAATAGGCATTTCTATTCTCGTTCCTTCAACTTCTGACCAACACAATAAGCATCAGCAATAAAATTACCGAAAGCTTGGTATTGGACAGTCACGCCTTCAGAATAGATAAGGGGCTCTATTTTGGCAACATCGGGTTTGCCATTGGTGAGACAGGACTCGGTAATGTAGATTTCTTCAATTCTGCCGATTACCAGCACATGACTGCCTAGGTCCAATATGTGTGCCACCTTGCACTCCAAGTTTACCGGGCACTGTTCAATCATTGGCGTATCGTTCAGCTCGCCATAGAACACCTTAAACCGGCAGACCTCAACTTTATTAGCTTTAGACCCGGAGACAATACCGCAATAATCAGCTTCACTTACGATATCTTTGGAGGGAATATTCACTGAAAATGCCCGGTTTGTTTGATGCCTCTATAAGTGTATCGATTATGCCGTATGGCAACAGAGATCATTGGTGGCCGCTCACTGGCAATGCCACCCCAAGATACAGCCATGAAATTCGGCTTGTCATCAACCTTAGCCCCAACCAGAAATACTGGCTGGGGGCAGACAAAGGTGCTGGGACCAATCTTAACTTTAGCCATAGATATCTCTCCTTGTATCTATTAAGAAAGATTTAAGTTGGTATTTAATAACCTGAAAAGTCTAGTGTTAATCACCACCCCTTAACTGCCGCCACCGTTCTTCACCCAGGCACTGGCGTGCCGAAGCACACCACTCAATACAGGATGGCGTCTTCTCCCTATAGATATACTGCCCACACTTACGACATTTAATCTTGAGCTCATCGGAAAATAGCTCAACATCAGCACCACAATCGGGGCATTTATAGAGAGCTACCCTTAGATTTCTACTGTCCTGACCGGGACACTTACTATACATAATATCACCTACCTATTTGTTCTTGGCACTACTTCCAGTAATTATCATAGAATGGAATTATACCGTATTCTATGACCTTGGTCACGAAAAGTTATTATTGGTGTTAGGTGGTTGGATAAAGATACACTTCGTTTAACTTGACAAAAACTACCTCTCCAGCTATACTGGCTATTAAGAAGAAGTAAAGGCTGGGAACGAGACTAGTATGCCCCCAGCGAGGCTCAGAGAGCCGGATAAGGTGTGAACCGGTGCTGGCGCAGGGGTTGAATGGGCTCGGGAGCTGCAAACTGAAAGGGTTAAACTGAGTAGGTTTTGTCGGAAAGGGAACCGTTATCAGAGCCTAGGGTATCGCCTTAAACAGTGAAGCCGTACCTGAAAGAGATGATTGCTTTATTATGACAATCAAGTAGGGTGGCACCGCGGATGAGTAACCTCTCGCCCCTATGGCGAGGGGTTTTTTTATCGGAGGTTATATGTATCACCCGACACTGGAAGAGGTTAAAAAACTTAAGCCGGAGGGTAATCTGGTGCCCATTTATCGTGAGCTGGTTGCCGATCTGGAAACCCCGGTGTCTGCCTTCCTGAAGGTCAATCGTGGCGGCTATTCCTTCCTTCTGGAGAGTGTTGAGGGGGGTGAGCGACTGGCGCGTTACAGTTTCATCGGCACCGAGCCATACCGGGTGATGACCACCAAGAGAGAGGATAGGATAGACCCACTGCCGCAAATCGCTCAGGAGCTGAATAAGTACAGGGTAGTGACGGTTAGTGGACTGCCCCGCTTCATTGGTGGTGCCGTGGGCTACCTGTCTTATGAAACAGTGACCCGCTTTGAGGATTTGCCCTCCCCTGATGCTGACCCGCTGGGGCTACCCGAGTCACTTTTTATGTTGGTGGATACCATGCTTATCTTTGACCACGCCACCCACAAAATAAAGGTTTTGAGCCATGCCCGCCTTGACGGGGATATAGAGGCAGCCTATCAAAAGGCGGTGGACAGGATTGATGATTTGGTGGACAGGTTACGCCAACCACTCAGTCCAAGCCAGAGCAATAAAGCTACCCATCAGCATGCAAACAGCTATATGCTGTCTTCAAACTTCTCCAGGGATGGGTTTGAGCAAAGCGTTCTTAAAATCAAGCAGTATATAACTGGTGGTGAAGCTATTCAGGTGGTGCTATCCCAGCGGTTGGCAAAACCCACTGCGGTAGCTCCCTTTGAAATATATCGGGCACTACGCACTATCAATCCCTCTCCATATATGTTCTTTCTTGATTTCAAAGAATTTCATATTATCGGGGCTTCCCCTGAGATTCTGGTCAGGGTGGAGGATGGTATGGTAATGACCCGCCCGCTGGCTGGGACCAGACCGAGAGGTAAAACCCCAGATGAGGACAATAGACTGGAACAGGAGCTTAAAAGTGATGAGAAAGAACGTGCTGAGCACATTATGCTGGTTGACCTGGGTCGCAATGACATCGGACGCGTCAGCCAGCCGGGCACGGTTGAGGTCAGTGAGCTTATGGATGTTGAACGTTATTCCCATGTTATGCACCTGGTTACCCATGTCCAGGGCAGGCTGCGCAGTGATATGAACGCCTTTGATGCCCTTAGAGCCTGTTTCCCTGCCGGTACGGTAGCCGGGGCACCCAAGATTCGGGCTATGGAGATAATTGCTGAACTTGAGCCGGAGAAGAGGGGAGCTTATGCCGGAGCTGTCGGCTACTTCTCCTTCTCAGGCAATATGGATATGGCTATCGCCATAAGGACGATGGTGGTCAAAAAGGGTATTGCCTATACCCAGGCGGGGTGTGGCGTCGTCTATGACAGTATCCCGGAGCACGAATATGATGAAACAATGAACAAAGCCCGGGCACTACTCAAAGCCATTGAGATGGCAGAAAGCCAGTGAGATGGAGAAGGGGACTTAGGGGGTAAGGTTGGTAAATATTTGGGTGTGAGTAATTATGCTGTTACTGATTGATAACTATGATAGCTTCACCTATAACCTCTTTCAGTACCTGAGCGAGCTGGGTGAGGAGGTAATGGTGTTGCGCAATGATAAAATAACAATTATTGAGATTGAGGAGAGTAAGCCTCAGCGGATAGTCATTTCACCAGGCCCATCAACACCACTGCATGCCGGTATCTCCAATGAGGTTATAAAACACTTCGGTTCCAGATTACCGATACTCGGCGTCTGCCTGGGGCATCAGTGCATTGGTTACAGCTATGGAGGGCAAATCGGGCAGGCTAAAGAAATCATGCATGGCAAGTCATCTCAGATATATCATAACAGCCAGGGAGTCTTCGCCGGGCTAGCCAATCCCTTCTCCGCCATCCGCTACCACTCGCTGGAGGTGAAGCGTGAAGGGCTGCCGGAATGCCTTGAGGTAACCGCCTGGACGGAGAATGGCACTATTATGGGGCTAAGGCACCGCCAATACCCGGCGGAAGGAGTCCAGTTCCACCCGGAGTCCTTTATGACCGAGCAGGGGAAGCAATTGTTAAAGAATTTTTTAAATTTGTATTATACTAATGTCGTATAGCAACCTATCCCCCTAACCCCCTTCCCTTAATTAAGGGAAGGGGGTTAGGAGTGAGAGAGGGGCATTGCCCCTCTCTATAGACCTTTCCCTGAAAAGAGAAGAGGTGAATAAAAGAGAGTTTTAGAGA
>CAYGXW010000031.1:0-14682 GCA_964354125.1 uncultured Dehalococcoidales bacterium | reverse complement strand
TTTGATATAAGACAAATGGGTGGACTGCGTAAACTTATGCCCTGGACGTATGCCACCTTTCTTATTGCTTCGCTGAGTATTATAGGCATCTGGCCTCTAGCCGGCTTCTGGAGTAAGGATGAGATATTAGCCAGCGCCCTTGACAGCCAGCCCATCCTGTTCTATCTGGCTATGATAACCGTCTTTATGACCGCCTTTTATATGTTCCGCGTCGTATTTCTCACCTTCGGCGGTAAATATCGTGGTGATACTGAACCCCACGAATCGCCGAAGGTAATGACAATACCTATGGTGGTTCTGGCTATCCTGGCAATTATATCTGGTCTTTTTAATGTTAGCGGCGGTTTCAGCCAGTTTCTAGGCCATGGTGAAAGCCATAGCTTCATTGATGGTTTCTTTAGTATCTTCTCTTACCCGTTAACCTGGGTATCACTAATAATGGCCGGTGCTGGCGTCCTGCTGGCTTACGCTATTTATAGCGCCAAATGGCTTTCCGCCGAGCGGATTACCCGGCTGTTCCGTCCAATTTATATCATATTCTCCAGTAAGTATTGGCTCGACGAGCTGTATGAGAATATTGTCGTCAGAAAGCTACTTCTTAACGGTCTCTTCGCCGGCTTTAAGTTCTTTGATAGCCGCGGGGTTGACGGAGTGGTCAACGGGGTAGCCAATACGATAGGGGTTACCGGCAGGGCTATCAGGAAGGCACAGACAGGTCAGCTTCAACTCTACGGTATGTTTATTATCCTGGGTATAGTCGCCATCATACTCGCCCTGTATCTATCTGGTTAAAGGAAGGTTTGATAATTGGACTTTAGTTATCTATCAACCATTATCTTCCTGCCGCTAGTTGGGGCAGTCATCATTGCCCTGGTGCCAGGTCTTTCGGCGAGAACAACCAGGTACATCGCCGCCGTTTTCACCCTGGTTCCTTTAACCATCGCTATATTTCTGTTTGCCACCTTTGACAGGTCGGCGTCTATGGCTGGAGAGATGCAATTTGAAGAGCTTACTTCATGGATTCCAGCCATCAACGCCAACTACCATCTGGGTGTTGACGGCATCAGCCTGCCACTGGTGCTACTGACCACACTTCTCGGTTTTCTGGTAGTTCTCATCTCCTGGAAGGTTGACTTGAGGGTGCGCCAGTATTTTGCCTGGCTACTTCTTCTTGAGACCAGCATCCTGGGCGTTTTCTGCTCCCTTGACCTGTTGTTATTCTTCATTTTCTGGGAGATAGAGGTCATCCCTATGTATTTCCTTATCTCCATCTGGGGTAGTGGCAGAAAAGAATACTCCGCCATAAAGTATGTTATATATACCCTCTTTGGTAGCGCCCTGATGCTGGCCGGTATTCTTAGCCTGTACTTTGCTACCGGCAGTCTCAATATGATAGAGCTGTCGCAGAGTGGGCTGGCTATGATTCAGTCCATTATGCCGGCTAGCCCAATCTTCTTCCTGCTTCTGACTGGTTTTGCCGTTAAACTACCCGTCTTCCCTCTGCACACATGGCTGCCTGACGCCTATACTGATGCCCCAACCGCCGCCAGCGTGGTACTGGCCGGAGCATTGGCTAAAATGGGCGGTTACGGCATGATTCGCATCTGCCTGAGTATCTTTCCACAGGTCGCCCAGAACTATGCCCCTCTGCTCTTAGCCCTAGCTACCATTAGTGTGGTTTATGGAGCAGCAATAACACTAAGACAGACCGATATAAAAAGGCTGATTGCTTATAGCAGTATCAGCCATATGGGTTTTGTTTTACTGGGTATCTTTGCCCTAGGCAAATTAAGTCTGGTTGGTGCCAGCCTTCAGATGTTTAGCCACGGCATCATCACCGGACTGCTGTTTGCCATAGCCGGCATAGTGATTCACAACACCGGCGAACGCACCATAAGCAAGCTCGGTGGTCTGGCGCGACAGACACCGGTAATAGCCGCTATATTTGTCATCGGTGGCTTGGGTGCTATGGCAGTACCCACCACAAGTGGTTTTGCCGCCGAGGTTTCTATCTTTCTGGGCGCCTTCTCCAGCAACGCAGTTAGCGGAGTACACATCTACACCATTATCTGCCTCTCAGCCACTGTCCTGGCTGCCGCCTATATACTGTGGCTATTGCAGAGGGTCTTCTTCGGCCCGGTACTTGATAAATTTAATGGCGTTATGGACGCCAATAGGCTGGAAAGGATATATTGCACCGTCTTTATTATTATAATATTTCTGGTCGGAATCTATCCTATAATACTGACCGATGTTATTAAAACCGGAATTACACCCATAGCCGCCTTTTTTAGTGGATAGGAGTATATTTTGAACTTTGAATTGTTATCGCCAGAGTTATGCCTAGCCGGCACCGCCGTGCTGGTAATCCTGCTTGACCTTTTCATCAAGCGCAAGGCGTTGATTACATTAGTCAGCCTGGCTGGTCTGGCTACGGCATTTGGTTTTACCATAGCCATGTGGGCTAGCAAGCCCCAGGCTATCTTTTATAACACACTTGCACTGGATAACTATGCCCTGTTTTTCAAACTTGTATTCCTGGGCATCGCGGCGCTGGTTATTCTAGCCTCAGTAGATTATGTATCCAGGTTTTCCCGTTTTCATAGCGAATACCACGCCCTGCTACTTATGGCTACACTGGGCATGATGCTTATGTCCTCCGCCATTGATTTAATCTCTATCTTCGTTGCCCTGGAGCTGGTTGCCATATCCTGCTATATTCTGGTCGGTTTCCTGAAAGACCAGAAATCAACCGAAGCCTCCCTAAAATTCGTTCTGCTGGGCGGAATTTCCTCAGCAGTATTGCTCTACGGCATGGCACTCACCTTCGGTTTTACCGGTAAAACTCAACTGACAGAAATCGCCCAGATAATACAGGGGATGTCACCACAAAACCTGCTGGACAGCCCTGGTCTTATGCTAGGTATGGTAATGCTGATAGCCGGCTTCGGCTTCAAGATTGCCGCCGTCCCCTTCCAGATGTGGGCACCCGATGTCTATGAAGGAGCGCCGACGCCGATAACACAATACCTTTCAGTCGGTAGCAAGGCTGCTGGCTTTGCCGTTATCTTAAGGGTCTTTTACTCCGCTTTCGGCTCACCGGAGACGCTGAGCCTTGATTGGGGGGTGATATTTGCCATTCTCAGTGCTATCGGTATGCTTTTAGGTAACATACTCGCCATACAACAGACAAATATCAAGCGTATGCTAGCCTACTCCAGCATCGCCCACTCCGGCTATATAATGATAGGTCTGGCAACCGTTGGATTTGCCCCGGCGACACTCATTCAAGGCCAGAGTAACCTTCTCTTTTACGTGGTTGCCTTTACCCTGGCTGATTTGGCAGCCTTTACTGCCGTCATCATCATCTCCAATAAACTCAACAGTGACCTTATAGAGGACTATGCCGGGATGGGCAGGCAGTCACCGCTGTTAGCTTCAGCCCTGACCCTTAGTCTTATTTCTCTTATCGGTCTGCCGCCAACAGCCGGCTTTATAGCCAAGTTCTATATCTTTACTGGAGCAGTAGATAACGGTTTACTATGGCTGGTTATTATTGCTGTTATCGCCAGTGTAATATCAGCCTACTACTACCTCAGGGTAGTGAAGGTGATGTGGCTTGATAAACCCGCCAGCGAGGAAAAAGTACCCTCCTCAGCAGCCACGAGGCTGGCACTGGCTATCTCCTGCCTCGGCATTTTAGTTCTGGGCATCGCCCCGACCCTTATGATTAAGCTTACCGAAACAGCCACCAGCATGCTTGGCTTTTAGTTGGGATTTGTTTATTACTACCTCACCCCCTTAATCCCCCTCTCCTTTCAAGGAGAGGGGGAAACAAATAAAGAGGGGCAAAGCCCCTCTTAGACACCCCTGATAAAAAGCCTTTTCCCGGTTGACTTAAGGTATATAATCTAATCGGATATTTTTATATAAATGCTCTGACTGTTCAAACTCTGAGAGGAGTGCCAAAAATGAAGACACAGGAAATAAAGAGAATTGCCAGGTTTGCCCTCTTTGGGGCAGTTGGGTTTGGAATCGGGTCGCTTATGCTTGGAGCGGGATATTTAGGCGTATCTATCATTGTCTGGGCAATCGAAGCAGGTTGGTCTCCGGTCACAGTAGCAGCCATCGCCTGTGTTGCCCTGGTATTCGGATCTGCCGCCATGGGAGCAATCGGAGGTGCAGGCCTTGGGTGGGCATTAAGGAACCGCAGGAAAACTCTTCGTTTAGCACTGTGGGGCGCTATCGGGTTTGGCATCGGGGGGTGTATCTGGTTTGCCGTTATATTCGGTTCTGAATGGGGTTGGATTCCGGATTTTGATCCCTCAATGCTGGCCCTAGCAGCAATCGGAGGAGCCGGCTTAGGACTAGCCTTAAAGGGGTGGCAGAAGATTGTAGGTTTAGCCCTAGCCGGATTCTTGGGGTTCATCATAACTAACATTATTCTGAATACTTTCATCAGACATTTCCCATTAAGAATCGAGACGTTCATCACATACTTCCCATTACGAAATGGGGTTCTCGGTTGGTTCTGCGCATATGTCCCTTTAGGAATCATTGTTGGTGCTTTCTTGGGAGCAGCTATGGGAATTCTAGAAAAAGGTAGCGTGAAAAACCAGAAATGAAGGCACAGGAAATAAAAAGGATTGCCAGGTTTGCCCTCTTCGGGGCGGTTGGGTTTGGGATTGGGGGGCTTATTGCCGGAGCTTTTCATTCATTAGGAGGGGAAGATGAATTTGTCTCCGTTTCAGTTTTTATAATGCCAATATGGGGAGGGCTTGGAGCAGCGTCACTTGGATTAGCACTACAAAGCAATAGAACCGCTGTCCTATCTGGGCTTGGTTGTGTTGCGCCCATATTTGGAATAATGATGGTGGCCCTCTTTATATTTATAATGACTACCTCTGACATTTCCATCTGGTTAATCTACATTGTTGCCCTCATCACCATGTCAGTAGCAGCGGGAGCACTGTTTGGTCTAATCATATGGGGGCGAAGTCAATGGAAAAAGATAATCGGACTTATCTTTGCGGGGGTTTTTGCCTTTGGCATAAGTCAGTTAATAATCTTCCTATGGTATGATAGCATCGTTGGACTTTCTACATGGGGTCCCGATGTGGTTGGATTCACAGTATTTGGTATCATCGGTGGTGCTTTCCTGGGGGCAGCACTAGGATATCTGGAAAAAGGAAGCGAAACCAGAAATGATAAAAGCACAGGAAATTAAGAGAATTGCCAAGTTTGCCTTATTTGGAGCGGTTGGGTTTGGTGTCGGTGGAGCTGTCGCCGGGGGTATCCAGCAAGCGATTAGTTCACCATGGGAAATGTTTAGCACATTTGTCGTATTCATTACGGTTCCTGTCTGGGGAGCAATTGCAGGATTGGTGCTTGGATTGGCTTTTTGGGATTGGGGTAGAGTCATAGCTTTATCATTGCTGGGCGCCAATGGGCTTCTGGCTGGTGGGTACATAGGGTATCTGGTTGTTCATGGTGCTAAACCACCTGAGGAGGTGGGTTGGATTGCTTGGTTCGGCGTGACATCAATAGTCTTAGCGTGTGTGTTGGGGTTTGGCATATGGGGGGACTCGCTAAATTGGAGGAAAATACTGGTCTTAGCCCTGGCTGGAGCCCTGGGATTTGGACTCGGTGCGTATATTATCGGGCATCATTACTATGACAATGTTCTTGATTCTTTAATATTAATGGGGTGGCGCGGTTTGTCCTGGATGTGGGTAGGAATTATCGGCGGTGCTTCAGTCGGAGCAACCCTGGGGTTTTTGGAGAAAGGTAGAGAGAAACGAGAACCTCCAAAAGAAGCGAAACCAGAAGAAACGCCCCCAGAAGCAGTAACACCAAAAGAGCCAATCGCATAACAGCTGTTGATTAGCTCACTCCCTATCGGCTATTCCTTAAAAGCCGAGGGGCAGATATCATTCAAGATGCATATCTCGGGTTTTGGTTTTCGTGCGGTGCATACGGCACGGCCGTGTTCAATAAGAAGATAAGGGAATTTGCCCCACTTATCCCTGGGTACCTTCTGCATCAGGTCCTTTTCAATCTTATCCGGGTCGGTGTTTTGCGTAAGCCCAAGTCGCCCTGAAACTCGTTTGACATGGGTATCTACGGCTATGCCTTCTACAATGCCATAGGCATTGTAGAGCACTATATTAGCCGTCTTACGGGCTACGCCGGGCAGGGTAATCAACTCAGCCATAGTCTTGGGAAAACTGCCGCCGAAATTGACCAAAATCAACCTGGTAGCCTTAATGATATTTCTTGCCTTACTGTGATAGAACCCGGTTGGTCTTATTTCCTGTTCAAATAGCTCCAGATTAGCATTGGCATAATCACCAGTAGTGGTGTATTTAGGGAATAGGTTAGCAGTCACCCTGTTTACCATTTCATCCGTGCATTGAGCAGAAAGGATGGTGGCTACTAGAAGCTCCAAGGGATTGGAGTAGTTGAGTGCTATCTTAGCATCAGGATACTCTACCTCAAGCCTACTGATAATCCTGGTAGTTCCCGCTGGCTTTACCATTCTCGCCGCCTGAAAATTAGCTAACTAATATAATATGTGGTCATCACTCATCATGTGGTCATCACTCATCACTCAAGATTGAGCGATTAAAACAAAGCCTGCTTTTCAATAACACGTCTCTTGTCTCAAGAACTGGGCAAAGCAGAAACAAAAAAGTTAATATTCTGGTCTTCCGATAGCACTATTAAACTATTAATATGAAAAGACCCATCACAAGAAGCCATTATGAAGGAATATCAAAATTATAATAGGTTAAATACAAAACTGCATCCAACCCATCTATAGTATCACTCTTATGTCAAGTGACTACAAAATAGAAAACTTATTGCTTAGCTGGGGTAAATCCAGCCTACTTAATAATCTTATATTTCTAATAAAATCTTAACTCTTACCTATCTTGAACATCTTGGTGCCGCATACAGGGCAAACCCCCTGTGTTGCTGGCCTACCATTCTTCATGGTTATTGCTCTGGCGTTCCTCATTTCCCTCTTGGCACGACACTTTACACAATACCCTTGCATCAGGCTACCTCCTTTTTGCTAGGAAGGATAAACTATTCCTTGAGCAATGTCAATAGCTAACAGGCAATTTTTACGCTTAAATCTCTTATTTTAATCGCCCTTCCACCACACTCCAGTTGATATTCTTGAAAAAAGCCTCTATATAGCTATCCCTTTTCAGCCCATAATCAGTTATAAAGGCATGCTCAAAGACATCCATTATCAAAATAGGTATGCCACCGGCAAAATGACCTATTTCATGTTCATTTATCCACTGGTTAAAAAGTCTTTGGGATACATTATCTTGGTATAAAATAGCCCAGCCGATGCCGCGCATCATTCCCGTAGCCTTAAAATCCCTTTCCCAGTCTTCATAGCTATCAAATTCCTCCGTTAGTTTCTTAGCCAGCCTGCCCGACCTGTCCAGGGCTTGCTTGCCGCCAAGGTTACTAAAGTAGTACTCATGTAGCCGCATACCATTAAACTCAAAGCCCATGCGCCTCTTAAGCTCAGCGTATTCTGGGGTACCCACCTTCCCCTCTTTCAGCATTGTAGCCAGTGAGTCTATGAGCTTATTACAATTGGTCACATAGCCCTGATAGAGAGCAAGGTGGTTGTTCAGCAATGTCTCACTAAAGCCCTTCATCCCTATTAGTCCGCTATAATCAACCGCCATATAAGCCATAATTCACCTCCTTTAGTTAATTATATGTTCCCCACTTCCCTGTAATATTATTATATAATAAAGCTCTACTTATATTGAATATGACTATTATCACCGATAACCTTTCTAGGGAGGTAAAACAATGTATGACATAATTATAGTAGGTGGTGGTCCCGCCGGTCTGTCAGCCAGTGTATATGCCGCTAGAAAGCAACTTAAAACACTGCTCATCAGCGCTGATATTGGTGGGCAGATAAACAACACCCTGGGCATTGAAAACTACCTGGGTTTTCAGTTTATTGAAGGGCCTGAGTTAATAGACAACTTTAATACTCAGCTTAATAAATATCCTATAGAACAGAAAATCGGGGCTAAGGTTTCTAAAATCAATAAAACTAAAGGCGGATTTCAGGTAATTACTGATAATGGTGAAAGGTATAATTCAAGAGTAGTTATCTATACCGCCGGCAAGAAGTCCAAGAAATTAAACGTGCCCGGAGAGATAAAGTTCACCGGAAAAGGGGTGAGCTACTGCGCCATCTGCGATGCTCCTGTTTTTAGTGGGCAAAGGGTAGCTGTAGTCGGTGGCGGTAATTCAACCCTTGAAGCGGTATTGGATTTGATAAAAATTGCCGAGCATGTAGATATGGTGTCACTGACACAGCTAACCGGAGATGCGATTCTCATTAACCAGTTGAAGGGTACCAAGAACCTTGATATCTATCTTGAGTACCAGACGGAGAAAATAGAAGGTAATAATTTTGTTACCGCTATAGTAATAAAGGAGCTCAAAAGCCAAAAAAGAAAGCGGCTGAATGTAAGCGGTATCTTCATTGAGATTGGCATGGTGCCCAACTCCGAGCCCTTGAAAGAACTTATTAAGCTCAATAAGTGGGGTGAGGTACCGGTTAATCGCTCCAGTGAGACCGAGCTGCCTGGTCTTTACGCCGCCGGGGATGTCACCGATGTACCCGAGAAACAGATAATCGTTGCCGCCGGCGAAGGGGCTAAAGCCGCCCTCCAGGCTCATCGCTATCTGCAACGGGTGATAAAATAGCCGGTTTAATAGGAACTATACCTTTCCTCCTGCCACATATTTCTCTTTGCTAATCAGCCAGCTTTGCTGGCTCAAACCTTCTCAATCGTAGAGAATTAAATACCACGGTGAGAGAGCTTGCCGCCATAGCCGCCGCGGCTAGAATGGGATTCAAAAAACCGTAATCGCCAAGAACAAAATGAAGCCCTGAAGGGACGCCGCTCTGCCCGAAGACAAGGTAAAGAATCCCGGCCGCCACTGGAATAAGGGCAGTATTATAGGCAAAAGCCCAGAAAAGGTTTTGCTTGATAGTTCTAAGGGTGCGCTTGCTCAGGGATATGGCAGTGGCTATCCCTATTAAATCACCGCTTATAAGGGTAATATCCCCGGTCTCTACGGCAACATCGGTGCCAGTACCAATGGCAATGCCAATATCGGCCTGAGCCAGAGCCGGGGCATCATTTATACCATCACCCACCATAGCCACCACCCTGCCCCCCTCCTGTAGCTTCTTCACCTCTTGAGCCTTATGTTCCGGTAAAACCTCCGACAGCACCCGGTCAATACCCACCTGCCGGGCAATCGCCTCAGCAGTACGCCGGTTATCACCAGTGAGCATAACCAGCTCAATGCCCATATTATGCAGCCTTTTCAGCGCCTCTTTAGCCCCTGGTTTCAGGGTATCAGCCAGAGCAATGATGCCCACTACCTGAGCATCCAGCCCGAGGAACATCACCGTCTTACCCCGCGCCCACAGGCGGCCTGCCTCCTTCTCCAGACCATTCAGTAAAAAACCTCTATCCTTTACCAGCCCCAAGTTGCCCAGTAGGAGTCTCTTACCATTAACCCTGGCTTCAATCCCTCGCCCCGGGATAGCATTGAATTCGGTAGCCTCAGATAGCTCTATCTTTTTCTCCGAAGCTGCCCTGACGATTGCCTCACCGAGTGGGTGTTCTGAGCCCCGCTCAGCTGAGGCGGCTAGCTGAAGAACCTCCTCCCTTGAAGCAGGGGCAATGGCTATTATGTTTGTCACTTTGGGTTTACCCAAGGTCAGCGTTCCTGTTTTATCCAGCAGGATGGTGCTTATCCGGTGAACCTTTTCCAGTGTCTCAGCGCTCCTGATTAGGATGCCATACTCGGCACCCTTCCCGGTGCCTACTATAATAGCCGTCGGCGTTGCCAGTCCAAGGGCACAGGGACAGGCGATAATGAGTACGGCAACAAAATTAAGCAGTGCAAAGGTGAGAGCCGGGGGTGGCCCGACAAAGTACCAGATTACAAAGGTGATAATGGCAATACCAATTACTACAGGCACGAAGTAGCTGGCGACGATATCAGCCAGGCGTTGGATAGGCGCCTTTGACCCCTGTGCCTCCTCCACCAGCCGGATAATCCGAGCCAGGGTGGTATCTTTACCCACTCTGGTCGCCTCAAAGCGAAAGCTACCCGTCTTATTGATTGAAGCTCCGATAACCTCATCGCCTATTTTTTTCTCCACCGGAATACTCTCACCGGTAATCATGGACTCGTCAATGGTGGAATACCCCTGACTTATTATGCCATCCACCGGCACCCGCTCACCGGGTCGCACCAGAATAATATCGCCAACCAGTACGTCATCAACCGGGAGCTCTCTTTCCCTACCATCCCGTATAACCAGTGCCATCTTCGACCTCAAGCTAATCAGTTTCTTTATCGCCTCCGAGGTCTGCCCTTTAGCCCTGGCTTCCAGAAAACGACCCAGGAGAATCAGGGCAATAATCATGGCTGAGGTATCAAAGTAAAGGTTGGGCTCAATGACGCCACTGATGAAAACACCAGGGAATAGAACGGCTACCAGGCTATAGAAATAGGCTGCCGAGGTGCCAACAGCAATCAGGGTATTCATATCGGCAGTCCTATGCCGTAAGGCAACCCAGGCGCCGCGGTAGAATCTCAATCCTGCCCAGAACTGAACCGGGGTAGCCAAAGCCCAGAGTAGATAGGGTTTGTCTGGGAATGAAGGGGCAAAGCTAAGAGCCATTATTATGACACCGAAGCTAGCCGCCAGAATAAACCTGTTTCTTAAAGCCCTGACCTCAAGTTTAGCGGCAATGGTGACATCCTCCAGAGCCTCTGTTTCCGAGCCCAGTTCAAAGCCAGCATCTTTAACCGCTTTCTTAAGCTCGGCTAGTTCAGTATCCTCAATGTACTCTACAGTCGCCCGCTCTGAGGCAAGATTGACACTGGCTGAAATCACCCCAGGAGCACCCTTAAGAGCCTGCTCAACCTGGGCGACACAAGAAGCACAGTGCATACCTCTTACAGGTAAGACAGATTTCTTGGTAACAGCTCTATAACCCAGCTTGGAAATTGTATCCTGAATTTTAGTTAGGCTTACCCTTTCGGGGTCATACTCCAAAGATGCCTTTTCTGAGGCGAAATTGACCCTCGCCTTCTCCACCCCGGGTAGCTCAGCCAGTCGCTTCTCAAGGGTAACTGCACAATTGGAGCAGGTCATCCCGGCTATTTGAAGGGTAACCCTTTTGAGCTTGCTCATTGTTGAACCCACTCGCCTTCAGGCTAGGATAAATCTTTCTTGATTTGCTCAAACTCTTTCTTGGATATCTCGCCCTTGGCGTAGCGTTCTTTGGCTATATCCAAAGCATCCTTTTTTGAGCTGGTTTCACCGCCTTTACTAATCTTCATAACTAACCAGACAATAAGAAATATAAGTCCAACCCAAAGCAGAATCATAAACACCCCACCAAAAGGCCACCACCATCCGTTACCAAAATCCCACATCATATTAACACCCCCTAATTTATATATTACAATTCCTATACCTATAATAGCAAAAGGTTGATAATTTGTCCCGTCCCGAACCATAATGTTAAAATCAACCTGAAGCGAAACCCCGATGAGCAGTGAAGACAAACCAATCATAACAAATGAGATACACCTCCGTCAGCTAACTGTAGACGAAGCCCTGCTAAGGCTGGACAAATACCTAGATGATGCCTTTATGGCTGGCCTGTATAGAATCAGTGTAATACATGGCAAGGGAACTGGGACCCTGCGTCAGGCAATCCAAGACTATCTTTTAAATCATCCGTTGGTTAAATCATACCGCCCCGGTAAGTATGGAGAGGGAGGGGCTGGGGTTACTATAGTTGAGCTGGTGCCACGCTAGTTTCACATTTATTGAAAGGCAAGCCTTCTTTAGCTATAATAGCTATATATTATGGTGAGTGTAGCCCAGCGGTTTAAGGCGCCAGGTTGTGGCCCTGGAGATCGAGGGTTCAAATCCCTCCACTCACCCCAGTATTTAAGCGCCTATAGCTCAGCGGACAGAGCATCGGTCTTCGGATTGTCTTTGGGTGTCCCAAACAGCGGTTTTACGTTCAGAACAGTGTTTTTGCATTAGTTGCCCAAAACCCATTTTGAAGCTAAAATACCATCTAGTGTTAACCCGTGTCGCTGAGTTGGTTAGCAAAATGTTAGCAAAATTTTGGCTTAGGGTTGAACGTAAAATGACTCCAATGAATTACGCCACAACAAATATATGGGGGCAGGACAAACTTTTTTAGGGTTGTTATTACAGTCTTATTGTGGGCACTATACATACCATTGCCTTGATATTAGTTCCGCATAAATAGCCTAATGTTCAATTAATGCCATCTAATCATCAATCCTGTAGGTCAAATTTGTTACAGGTTGGATAGGCTAGCACTCACCCTCAATATCGTTGCAGGACCTGGTACAAGGCATTGGCTCCAAATTCTACTGCCGCCACCGGGATTCGTTCATCAGCACTATGGATGGTCTCAAAAAAGGCAAAATTTTCAGGTAGGCTCATGGGTATAAAGCCATATGTTTGAATGCCTAACCGAGAGAAGAAGCGTGCATCTGTAGTCGCGCTTATCAAAAGAGGTATAGGAATGCCATTCGGGTCGGCTTCGCGTAGAATGCCTGCCAAGGTGTTGAACAACCCCATTTCTGGCTGAGCAGGGCCAGTGTCATACCTGATCAGTTCAAGCTCTACGTCATCTCCGATGATCGGTCGTAATTCAGCTATCATATTTTCAGGGGTATAGCCTGGCAGCAGGCGTCCATCCAGTTTAAGGACAATTTCGCTGGGGATCACATTTATTTTATCGCCACCCTGGACAACAGTAGCGTTGACTGTGTTGTGGAAGATAGGCGCAAAGAGTCGTCCCTTAGCACCGAGCAGTTTCAATATCAGATTGGTCAGTCTGGGATTTAGGAGCTGGCTTAGAACTAGGCGTAAAGGGAACGGCAGAGCTGAAGCCATTGCTTCAATCATCTGGTGTGCCACAGGTGTAATATGTACCGGCAATTGGTGTTGATCTAGGCTTTGTAGTAACTTAGCGAGCTTGGCCATGGTACTACCACGCATAGGAAGGGAGCCGTGTCCACCTGGACCGCGTAAAATTGCTTGCATCCAGCAGAACTGCTTTTCGGCAACCTGAATGGGATAGAACTTTTTCTGGCTGATGTATAGCGGAAAGCCACCAAATTCTCCGATGGCATGACGGATGCCCTCAAACTGCTCAGCATGGTTCTCTACCAGGAATTTAGCTCCATAATCACCACCAGCTTCCTCGTCACTCAAGATAGCCAGAACAATATCACCAGAAGGGGTTAGACCTTCAACCTTAGCATGAAGAAAAGCAGCCAGCATCATGGCTACACCACTTTTCATGTCCAAGGCACCTCGCCCCCAGATGTAGCCGTCTATCACCCTACCCTCAAATGGTGGATGCGTCCATTTCTGATTGGCTGTGGTAACCACGTCCACATGACCATAGAGCAGCAGCGGTGATGTTGTGCCTCGTCCCTTCAAACGGGCTATCAAATTTGGGCGTTCCTGATCTTTAGCCAGGACAGTAGTTTCAAATCCAGCCTCAGTCAACAAACTATTGATGTAAGTAACACACTGTGCTTCGTTGCCTGGGGGATTGGTGGTATTGAAGCAGATCAGTTTTTGTAATAATTCCACAGGCCGCTTATAGAAGGTCTGACCATTGATAGTTGATTCCAAACTTACCTGTCTCCTTTATAGTTGAGTTTATTGCTAGTGACTCTCAATAAACTGAGTTAAAGTTGTTTCTGCATCTTTAAATGTCTGATGCCAGCTTCCCAAAAAGTTGGCCCTGATGCCTTAAAACCACACGACTTATAGAAAGCAACAACCGAATACTGGGCATGGAGAACTACTTCCTCTACTTGCCTGTTCTTTAATTCTTCATTCAAAAAAGAAATAATTTTCTTTCCAATTCCTCTGCCACGGAAAGGTTTCAGGATAGCCATTCTTTCTATCTTTGCTTGACCATTAGCCAAGAATAGAACCCTGGCAGTCCCGATAACCCTTTCTCCATCCTTGACTACCATATGCAGCGCTTCTCTATCACAACCATCCAACTCTAGACCCTCTGGGATGCTTTGTTCAGCAACAAATACTTGCCTCCTCACTTCAAGGGCCCCTTTTAGCTCCTTATCACTTGTCACCAGTTTATAGTTAAGCTTGCTCATAGCAATATAGATGAAATAACTTTGTATCTTTACGTAATCATAGCGTAAAACTACTCACTTTGTAAGGAGCATGAAGCGGTTATTTATCATTACCGGTGCTATTAAAAAATCTGACCTAAGATTAATGAACAATAAGATAAATTGTGTAATCGTATATTTAATATTCTTAGCTATTATATAACAAGAGGGCGGATAGTGTGTTCAAAGCCGGAATACCAGGGTTGCAGAATGTCTTTACCTGTATTATAATCTCGTATTGCCATGTGGTTATTCTACAAGTTGTCGGCATCCGGGGGTGTTTATGGACAGAATAGGTATCGTCACCGAAGAGACTGTTGATCTACCACCAGAGATAATAGAAGAGCACCAAATAGCAATCGTCCCGGCGATTCTAATTTGGCCGGAAAT
>CAYGXW010000030.1:0-15502 GCA_964354125.1 uncultured Dehalococcoidales bacterium | reverse complement strand
GTAGAGTGCTTGCTTCCCAAGCAAGGAGCCGTGGGTTCGAATCCCATCACCCGCTCCACCACAGATACAAATCGTAGCTGGATTGCTTCTCAAGATTCCACGCAAAATCTGTCAAAAGAGTACTTGCTTCGTCAAAAAATCACATCAACCGAACTATTGAGTCTCTTATCAGGCTACTTTCTCTGCGCCCAGACTGAAGGCAATGACCTGCTAAAGATTGCCCTTGATATAAAACCTGAAATTCTTATCCCTATCTATAGCGAAAAGCCTAACCTCTATATTATTGTCCCCTTAAGCGGCACTGATATTGGTGTCATACTGCCCGCCGTTGGCAAGGCGATAGAATTATCCTAACAGCCCGGTACTATTTTACTATTATCAAGTTACTATTAGGTGATTGTAATCCAGCCGTCTGTCATCAAGAATAAGATAGTTACAAATAACTTGAGATAGTTAAAAATAAGAGCAAATAGGTGGAGGGAAAAATGGAGAACTCAAAGGCGGCTAAGGAGAAGAACAGGAAGGTTGAGAATGATTCGCTTAATGTGATGACGAAATTGGTACAGGAAGCAGAGCAGATTATTACAGAGGCGGGTGAGGCGGCTGGTCGGGAGGCAGAGCAGGAGCTTGAGAAAGTTCTTCAAGAATACGAGCAAAAGACCAGGCAGATTATTCTAAAAGTCAGGGAGAAAACAAAATCCAAGACTGCGGAAATGGCCAACAGACTGAGTGAGGCAGTTATGTTAGGCATTGAGAAAGCCTCAGCCAAGGCAGTAGCTGGTGTGGTATCTGAATTAAGCAACAAGGCTGGGGAACTTACCAAGAAGATGCAAGAAGCGGCTGAGAAGGAAGCGGGACAGGCAATATCCAGGATAGCCGTTGGGCTGGGTGGTGGTGAAAGCCCTGCAAACCGTGCCCTAAAGGAAGACTTAGATACAGCCGGTGAGGAAATAGATGATACTAATCAGGAAACCGAGTTCGTTACGGAAGAAGAGGGAATAGAGTTAAAGCAACCTGCTGAAGCTAAAAACTTTGAACAACCCGTTGAAGCCGAAAATTTTGACCAGTGGCTTGCTCAGTAGGCAGTAGGATGAACAATGGAGCAAAGAGTAAAGATTTTGGTCGGCTAATCAGACAGCAAAGGGTGATGATACCGCTGACATTGCAACAGCTTGCTGTACGGTCAGGTGTATCACCATCTCACCTGGGTCGTATGGAGAGGGGTGAGCGCTTCCCCTCAGCAAGTGTTTTACAGAAAATCGCCAAACCGTTAAATATTGATATAAATGAGTTGTTTACTCTGGCGGGTTATCTACCACCACAGCCTGATAATATATCTGAGGCACAATCAAACTACAAAGGGGGCCAATTAGACCCTTATGTATCACGGCTGTTGTCTCAGGAGCCACCCGAGGTACAGCGGGCTATCATCGGTATTCTTTCAGTATTAAAAGGTATTTCCCAGACAAATAACCGAAATTAGCTTTTATTTAACTATAAATAGTATCAGACTTACCCCATTTGAATGCTAACAGATATCCCCTATCCTAACCGTTAATTATTTGTCTTATGCCTGACCACAAAGTATAATTAACTGGTTAACTTTTAGGAGCATTTAAGGCTTGCTCTATCATACTGTGCGGTTAATATTAAGGCTTCTCTTCCTGCTACTTACTCAGCGAAGGGTTAAGGGTAGGGAGAATATTCCCAGCAAGGGACCGTTAATATTTGTCAGCAATCACATTGAACTGGTGGATTCACCCCTGCTCTGGATTAGCCTTAACCGTAGAACTTACTTTATGGCTAAGGAGGAGATGTTTAGCTCCAGAATAATTGCCTACTTTATGAGCAGTTTTGGCGCCTTCCCGGTTAGGAAAGGGAGGCAGGACAGGAAGGCGTTGCTCAGAGCGATGCAGGTGCTGGCTGACGGTCAGGCTTTAATCATCTACCCCGAGGGAATGAGAAGCCAGAGCCGTAAACTTAAGCTCGCCTTCCCTGGAGCCGCCCTGATAGCTTCACGCAGTGGTGCCCCCATTATTCCGATAGGCATTACCGGCACGGAGGAGATACGGGGTATAGCCTGGTTATGGCGACGACCGGAAATAACGATTAATATTGGTCGGGCTTTTACCCTGCCGAAGATTGATGGCCGGTTGACCAAGATTGAGCTTTCAAGGCTAACGGATGTTATCATGGGGCATATTGCTGAGATGCTCCCTATGAAATATCGTGGATACTTCCGGTATAGGAGTTTAAATGTCGTTGAAGGTTAAGAAGGCGGCTGGGATAGGTTTCTGTATGGGTGTCAGGCGAGCCATTGATATCCTAGAGCAAGTCGCTAATGAGCGTGGTGGCGTGGAAACATTGGGGGCAGTGGTGCACAACCAACAGGTACTACGCAGACTTTCTGAAATTGGAGTCAGTATAGTCAATAGTATTGACGATTTACAGGGTAACCTTATAGTTATCAGCTCTCATGGAGTAGGCCCGCAGGTAGAGAAAGAGATTCGAGCTCGGAATATAGAAGTAATTGATACTACCTGTCCCTTTGTCAAGCGAGCTCAGGTTGCCGCCCGAAGACTGGCTGAGTCTGGCTTTTTCACCATTGTTTTCGGTGATGTTGACCACCCTGAGGTCAAGGGCATACTTGGCTGGGCTGGTGGTAAGGGGATGGCGACACAGGATGCCAAGGCTTTTAGCAACATTGATAATCTACCTCGCCACCTGGGTTTGCTTTCCCAGACAACGCAGATACCGGCTTCCTTTGCCCGGTTTGCCAAGGAGCTTATTGATTGTGCTCTGGTGAAGGACTCCGAACTGCGTATTATTGATACCATATGCCACGATATCAGGCGACGCCAGGCAGACACCCTTAGCTTGGCTGAGGAATCAGAGCTGGTGCTGGTTGTCGGTGGTTATAACAGTGCTAATAGCAAGCATCTTCTTGAATTGTGTTCCAAAGTTACGAAGGCATACCTCATTGAAACCGCCGATGAAATCCAGCCTTCATGGCTTCAGGACAAGTGCCGTATCGGCATAACCTCGGGGGCTTCTACTGATGAGCAGACTATAGACGAAGTGGTCAAGAAGCTTGAGTCTCTGGCTTGAGTCTAGATAGCTCCAATGTTGTTGTCACCTTCATATTTATGCTAAACTTTCTCTTTAAGGGACTATGAGCAAGCGTCGTATCTTTTCCGGAGCCCGCCCCACGGGCAGGCAGCATATAGGAAATTATCTGGGAGCCTTGCAGAACTGGGTAAGGCTCCAAGATGAGTATGACTGCGTCTATTGTATTGTTGATATTCATGCCCTGACCTCAATGGAAGACACCAGCCAGCTACAGAACAACATCAATGAAATGTTACTTGACTGGCTGGCGGTTGGGCTTGACCCACAAAAGTGCATCCTTTTTGTCCAGTCTCATGTTCCTGAGGTGATGGAGCTGCATACCCTGCTCAGCATGATAACCCCGTTAAGCTGGTTGCTCAGGGTACCTACCTTCAAGGAAAAGGTAAAGCTACAGCCGCAAAATGTAAACTATGGGCTGGTGGGCTATCCGGTACTGATGACGGCTGATATCGTGCTCTATAAAGCTGAGGTGGTACCCGTTGGTGAAGACCAGCTGCCCCATCTGGAGCTTGCCCGTGAGATTGCCCGCCGCTTCAACAGCCTGTATGGCAATACCTTTCCCGAGCCTGAAGCCAAGCTAACCAACTATCCGTTAGTGTTGGGGCTGGATGGCAAGGAGAAGATGAGCAAGCAGGCGGACAACGATATTAAGCTAGCCCTTTCTGCTGAGGAGACAAAAGAAAGGATAATGACCGCCTATACCGACCCAGCCCGTCGCTACCGTTCCAACCCGGGACACCCGGAGGTATGTAATGTATATAAGCTCTTGGGATACTTTGACGCTTCAAAAACGAGCGGAGTAGCTGAGAGATGCCGCAAAGCTGAGATTGGCTGTGTTGATTGCAAGATTCTGCTAGCAGAAGCAATAAATACTACGCTTAAGCCAATCAGGGAAAGGCGGGCTGAACTTGAGGCTGACCCAAAACATATTACTGATGTATTAGCTGATGGTGCCGAGCGTGCCCGAGTCATCGCCCAGAAGACATTAAAAGAAGCCAAGAAAAATATGAGGCTTATCTAGGTTTTAATCCACCTCACCCCCTTTGTCCCCCTCTCCTTTGGCCAAGAGGTATGAAAGGTATAACTTTTGTTAAGACTTTCTCCTTGGTATATTGAGGGGTCAAGCATATCATAGTGGCACTTTAGAGCGAGCAAAGCTGGGGTGGATATGGCATAAGGAGATTGGCGCTCCCGTGAACGGGATTATTGAGTCACTAAGGCCATGCCCTGATGCCCCAGGCTTTTTCAATCTCCAACCCGGTACTTGGGCTGGTACTCCGCCACCCCGGCAAAGATATTATACCATAGATGCAGGTAGTAGACGACACACAACAAAACGATTAAAAGTGCAAGAGCAGTGAGCAAGGCGGCTACTCCAAAGAGCCAGCTATATGGTAATAGAATAGCCAGATAACCCCCCTATTGCCGGCCCAACCGCCCAGCCAAGATTTATTCCGACACGCAGTAGGCCAAAAGCTTCTGTAAGTCGCTTTTTGGGAGCCAGGTCGGTTAAAATAGCCGAGCCAGCGTGATTCGACCTGTAATAATAAGGATGGGAAAGATAATGATAGAGTTTATTGATTGGATAAATAAACAATCGTGTGAGTCTAAGTAAGGAATTCAGTGTTATTGGTAATGGTAAGCTATCTTGGAGGATACAAATAGATGATATGTTTCCAATTATCCTCTTATCCTCTTTTTATCCTCTTTTCTCCCTTTGTTCTGGCAAATCAATAAGCTGACTCATAAAGTACCACTCCTTTACCCCGAATAACCATCTTGCTATAAGATTCCGTTGCCTTTTTTCAATTACAAATCCCAATTTCTTATAAAGGTTAAGGGCTGCATTATTACGAGCATCTACGTGCAGAGTATATTTGTATAACCCTTTGGTTTGAGCTAACTTTTCCCCAAACAGCAGTAATTTTATGGCGATACCCTTTTTTCTTGCTTGTTTTAACACAGCTATCTCTGACACGTGGCAGACACCTCTTTTGGGTTTTTCTGGAAATAGATACCGCATAACAAGGAGCTTAACTGTAGTATAAAAACCATAGTGTAGTATCTTTGATATTTGCAGCTTAACCCTTTGTTTACCCTGCTTTAACCAGCTAAGCTGGATTATCCCTAAAATTTTTCCATCTTTCTCTGCAACTATATATCCATCGTAAGGGCAGGGGGAAACTTCGCCGGTTTCTATAAGAAATTCAACCATTCTGTCTTCCGGAAGATTGACCAGTTTTAGTAAATCATCCCTGAATGAATTAGCCATAATCCCGGCTACCTGTTTCAAATCTTTGGGCTGGAAATTGCGTATTATTATGTCTTCCATCACTTTTATCCTCAAGTATTATTAAATTAGCACGGAATATTTATGAAAATACAGTATAACACAAATATTTATAGGTAATTAGTTTGTTTTATACCTTTTACCCCATAGATAATAACCGGAAGCCGCTAAAGCTCCAAACATGGCGATAATACCCCATATTGCGAAGGGTTCGGTGGGGAAAGCATCAAGCAGTATTCCACCTAGTAATGGACCAATAGCTATCCCCAGAATCTGGGTGAGGCCAAAAACGCCCATATATCTACCGCTATATTTAGCCGGGGCAAGTTCACCAACTATTGCCAAAGATATTGGAGCATGAATGATTTCACCTATAGTTATAACCACCATGGCTATAATGGTCAGTACAAAACCTTCAGCCCAGCCAAAAATGAGGTAGCCAAATGCATATAACAAACTGCCGATAACCAATACCCTAGACTTATTAACAGCTTTACCCAGCTTATAAGCCACAGGATACTGGAATAAGACGACTATCAGACCGTTAGTTGTTAGCAGAAGACCATATTGTGCTGTTGATAGCCCCATAAAATCAACGGTGAATATTGACAGGGTGCTCATCATCTGTCCCATAAGCAAAAAGGCTAAAAAACTTATGATAGTCAATGTTAGAAAAGCCCTGTCTTTCACGACAGATTTCAGGCTATGAGTTCCCAGCCCCTCTTTCGTTTTAGCATGGGACTCTTTCAGAAAAAACAAAATGAGTAAGAAGGCAAGAGTAGTGAGCAGGGAGGCTACTCCGAAAAGCCAACTATAAGCCAAGAAAGTAGCTAGATACCCTCCTATTGCCGGCCCAGCCGCCCAGCCCAGATTTATTCCGACACGCAATAAGCCGTAGGTTTCTGTAAGGCGCTTCTTTGGAGCTAGGTCAGTTACAATTGCCGAGGAAGCCGGCCGCTCCATCATTCCCACAGCCTGTCCAATAAAGTAACAGACGACTATAGACCATACCGGTGCTGAAATCCATATCAGAAACGCCATTCCTGAATACATTAATACCCTCACCCCTAAGGCTAATAGAATAACCTGACGGCGCCCTATCCTGTCTGAAAGTTCACCACCGACCACATGAGCAATGGCCGAACAAAGCCCAGCAACCATCATTATTATGCCAACGATAGTCATTGGAAGACCGCGATCCTGAAAGAGATACAGTGAGAGGAATGGAATTGTTATAGAGAAACCGGCAGCAGCCACAAGGGATGCTAGGGAAATAATCCATATCCCGGGTTTGTATCGCTCTAATAAATTCTTACGGTAGCCTTTTATTGAAGCTGAAATATACTCCCCAGATATTGGCATAATATTAAGTCCTTTTCTATGGCTCAGTCTTGGTCATATTTGAGGGAGCCAGATACGTACTAGTAAACTCTGAAATTGGTTGTATAAGCGTTATTATCTGGTTAGGAATGATATTCAGTAAATAGTGTATTATATAATAAATAACGCCACCTCGCACTCTATAACCAATTATTTAAGGAGCTATAATGAGAATTGAAGAATTCAAATTGGAAGACTATCAAGAAATCTACAAACTATGGCAAGAGGCTGAAATATCACTAGGATTGTCAGATTCTTATGATGAAGTTGCCAAATTCTTAGATAGAAACCCGGATACCTGTCTTATTGGTCGTGACGAGCATAGCCAAAGAATCATTGCTGTATGCCTAGGCGGCTCTGATGGTCGCCGAGGTTTTGTCCACCATATGGCAATAGCACCCGAGTACCAAAAGAAAGGATACGGGAAACAGATTCTGGAAGCTTTGATAGAAAGGTTCAAGAGATATGGTCTAGTAAAACTGCATCTCCTTATTGAAAATAGAAATGCTGAGGTTGAACACTTCTATTAACAAATGGGTTGGTGCAAGCGAGATGATATAATGGTCATGAGTATAACCTTACGCAAGTAAATTTTGTTACTATGAGTGCAAAACCATACCTTACCTTAATTCTGGGTGTTATTTCAGTCTCCTTTGCCGCTGTTTTAATTCGGCTAGCTGAGGCACCACCTTTGGTTATTGCAACATACAGACTGGCTATTGCCTCTGCCGCAATCGCCCCTTTTTACTTTATACGCTCAAGAGGACTGCCTAAGAGGTTATCCCGGGCTGATATAACCCTGATTATACTATCCAGTATATTCATAGCCCTCCATTTTGCACTCTGGATAACTTCTCTAAGCTATACATCAATCGCCAGTTCGGTGGTGATAGTAACTTCACATCCTCTATTTGTAGCCGTAATATCCTATTTTTTATGGAATGAAAGGCTAAATAAAAAAACAATACTCGGCATAATAATTGCCCTTGGTGGCGTAGCTTTAATCAACTGTGGCGGCCTTGTATTAAGCTCAAGAGCAATCTTTGGAGACCTGTTGGCTTTGCTGGCAGCCATATCTATGGGTATTTACCTTATAATCGGTCGCCAGCTAAAAGATAGGATAAACCTGATGCCTTACCTGTCCATAATCTATACCGGTGCGGCAGTTATCTTGCTAGCGACAACACTGTTTTCCGGTTACTCGTTATTTGATTATTCCGGCAATACATTTCTAATGTTTTTCTTGCTGGCGCTCATACCGCAATTGATTGGTCATTCATCGCTAAATATGGCGGTTCGCCTTATGCCGGTTACGCTTGTTTCAGTAGGCATTCTTGGTGAGCCAATAATTGCCATAATATGGGGTTACATAATACTGGGAGAGGGAATAACTGTTGCCGAGATAATAGGCGGCTTAATAACTCTCGGCGGTATATTTTTAGTGATGCTGTATAAGCCGAAACCAGAAATAATAAAATAAAAGAGAAAACAAAGAAAGTGCTTAATATCAGGGAGAGCATATAAGCTTTTTAATTCAAAGGGCGCCAGCAGGCAACCATACGTGCCCCTATCTCTGCTTGCAATACAGGTTCTGTATGCCGGCACTCATTGGTCGCTCGGTCACACCTGGGGTGAAATCTACAACCAGATGGTGGATTGGCTGGACTAGGCACCTCACCGGGCAGGATAATCCGGCCTCGTTTCCTTTTAGGGTCGGGTATGGGTGTTGATAAAACCAGAGCCCTGGAATAGGGATGCCTTGGCGAATGGAATATCTCGGTAGGATTGCCCACCTCTACTATCTTACCGAGATACATCACGGCAATAATATCGCAGACACTTTCGGCAACGCTCAGGTTGTGAGTTATATACAGGTATGTCAGCCCTTGAGCTTTCTTCAACTGCCCTAACAGGTCAAGTATCTGCGCTTGTACTGAAACATCCAGGGCTGAGGTGGGTTCATCAAATACGATAAAGCCGGGATTGGTTGCTAGCGCTCGAGCAATAGCTACCCTTTGCCTCTGGCCACCGCTGAACTGGTGAGGGTATCTATTTAACTGCTTATCACTAATCCCGACCTTGTCCAATATCTCAACCACTCTATCCCTCGTCTGATGCCCCCGCATAAGCCTAGATACTACTAAGGGTTCGGCAACAATATCCTTAATTTTCATCCGTGGATTCAGTGAGGTATAAGGGTCCTGGTGTACCAGTTGCATTTTCTTTCTGATAGTTTTAACACTGGCAGCGGAAAATGCAGCCAGGTCATATTTTTGTATCATTGTTTGTAACCTCTTGGAATGAGGCTGGGAGTTTTCCAGTAACTCTATCTCGCTTCTGGCCTCATAAGGTACATTGAGGAATATATGCCCCGATGTTGGCTTTAAAAGGCGTATTATAGTCTTACCCAGGGTTGTTTTGCCACAGCCGGATTCCCCCACTAGCCCCACCCACTGGCCATTATTAATTGCTAAATTTACACCATCGACCGCTTTAACGGCACCGGCTGGTCTTCTTAAAACACCTTTCAAGATGGGAAAGTGCGTTTTAAGGTTTCTAGTCTCAACCAAGGTCTCCACTGTTACCTCCCTGGCAGACATGACAGGCGACAAAATGGCCCGGTGTTATTTCACGCATACGGGGGGTTTGCTCACCGCATATCTTGATAGCAATTTTACACCGGGGGTGGAATCGGCATCCTGGCGGTAGATTCAGAGGGTCAGGCACAGTCCCGCCTATAGCATGCGGCTCTTCACCAGGCTTGGGAACAGCCGCCATTAATGCCCTGGTATAAGGGTGCAATGGATTGGCAAACAGGTCATCCACTTTGGCTAATTCGCAGAGACTGCCGGCATACATTACTCCAACCCGGTCACATATCTCGGCGGCCACTGCCAGGTCGTGTGTGATATAGAGTACAGATGATTCCAGTTCTTCTTTTAGCCGGCGCAGTAATTCCAGTATTTGAGCCTGAATGGTGACATCAAGAGCGGTTGTTGGTTCGTCAGCTATGAGGAACTTCGGCGTGCAGGCTAGAGCCATAGCCATCATAGAACGTTGCTTCATGCCACCGCTCAATTGATGGGGATATTGCCGAGCCACTCTCTCAGGGTCTGGTATCTCTACCTCTTTTAGCAGCCCGATAACCATCCTATTAGCCTCGCTATTGAGCCGCCACAAAAATCTTCTCAATATAGGAATACGGTTGACAACCCGCGGCAATAATGACCGCGGGTTTTGCATCATCTTCTGGTAGAGGTTCTTTTCAGCCAACCGTGTGGGTCTTAATAATGTATTAATTAAGCCATCCGTTTTACTCAGCTGCATATCCACCGTTTGCAGAGCCTGCTCCACCAACGTCTGACGTCGGTGGAGAAGTAGCACTTCCGAAATCTGGTCACCAATGGTATAGACCGGATTTAGTGCCGCACTGGGTTCTTGAAATACCATTGATATCTTACTGCCCCTTATTTTCCTGATTTCTCTCTCGCTTATAGTCAAAAGGTCTATTGGTTCATCCTTGCCGTCGGCATTGAAATAGATGTTGCCACATTCTATTTTGCCTGGAAGAGGCACCAGCCGTAGAATAGATAGTGCTGTTACTGTTTTACCACAACCTGTCTCCCCAACTAACCCAAAGGTTTCCCTTCGGTTAATATCAAGGTTTACATTTTCCAGGGCTTTTACAACACCATCATAGGTATAAAATTCTACCGTCAGACCCTTTATTTTCAATAGTTCATTCATGACTACCTCTTGGCCAGCTTGGGGTCAAGGATGTCTCGGAAGGCATCACCCAATAAATTCCATCCCAGAACAAAGAAAAGGATAAACAGACCAGGAATGGTTACTGTATACCAGTAAGCCAGGGGGTTACCAGTAGGACCTACAATCCAGTTCCTGGCAAAACTTATCAGCTGTCCCCAGTCAGCATAACCTTCCGGTGCCCCCAGCCCTAAAAAACTCAGTGCCGCCGCCGATAGCACAACAGCACCAATATCCAGAGAAGCCATGACCAATGCCGGGTATATAGAATTAGGTAGCACGTGTCTGACTATTATTCTAAAGTTTGAGGCACCTATACCCCTGGCTGCTTCTACATAGTCCTCTTCTCTAGTGGCTAAAATATCCCCCCTGATGAGGCGGGCATATACTGGCCAAGAGACTATTGTGAGTGCCAGCATTACACTGTTTATGCTGGGTCTAAGAGCAACAACTATGGCCATGGCCAGTATCAAAGGAGGGAAGGCTAAAAATATATCGGTTACCCGCATGATAAACTCATCAATTAGGCCACCAAAGTACCCGGCAATACTGCCTAGTACGATGCCGATCAGCAATACCGCTCCAACTACGATTAAACCCACCAGGAAGGCGGTACGCGTCCCCCAGATAACACCATAAAAGATATCGTATTGCCCTTCAGTAGTGCCAAATATGTGCTCGGTACCGGGTTGTTGAGGTACGGGAGAATATCCTTCTCTGGGGATTTGATAGGGGTCGATATGACCTTCTGGGGTTGGGGCTATAATAGGAGCAAAAATAGCAATAAAGAAGAAGATAAGGATAATTGTCATACCGGCAAGAGATAGCGGATTCTTGCGCAGCTGGTGGAACCAAAAACTAAGCTGTTTCCTTTTGATAAGGACGAATAAAAATGCTACATTGAACAAGGCAAGGCCGACGACCGACCATAAATCGAATCCCTCACCCCAATCCAACCCTAGGATTAATCCGAGGGTAATAGAGATCGATAAAAAAGCTCCAATAGTGGAAAGCTGGTTCCGGCGCATCTGGTATAGCCAGAATTTTAGCTCTGTCATTGCACCCGCCCTCCCAATCTCACCCTGGGGTCTAGACGGGCGTAGAGCAGGTCAACCACGAGATTGGTAACGACAAAGAGAACCCCGTTAAACAAGGCAAAGCCCAGGATAGAAGGTACATCCAGACGGACGGCTGATTGCCAGGTCCACCAGCCAAGCCCCTTGTAGTTAAAAATGGTCTCGGTGATAACCACACCATTTATAATAGAGGCGAAGATATAGCCGGAGACTGTGAGAACCGGAATCAGGGCATTCCTTCTGGCGTGTCTGTTGACCACCGTGTTTTCATCCAAGCCTTTTGCCCGGGCTGTTAGGATATAGCCCTTGCCCAGTGACTCAAGCATGCTGGAGCGCATCAGGCGCATAACAAAAGCGATGTCAACTACAGTCAGGGTTATAACTGGCAGAACCAGGTGCCTCAGGGCATCGCCTAAAACCTGACCATTACCATTCAGAATGGCGTCAATAGTATTAAGGCCAGTATAGCGAGTGAAGTCTGCAGAATTCACTATAATACTTGATGTTACACTGAGTCGTTCAGGCGGAAACAATCCGGAGAAGTAACCGTAGAATATCATTAAGAGCATGAGGCCTAGCCAGAAGGTAGGCAGTGACCAGCCTATAATAGCCCCAAACCGGGTAGCATGGTCAATAGGCTTATCCTTATGAGCCGCCGCCTTACTACCTAAAAAGATACCCCCCAGAATGATAAGAGGCGCAGCGAATAAAGCCAATTCAAGAGTAGCCGGTAGAAAGCTCCGTATAGCACTGGTAACCGGTTGAGAGACAACCTTGGACCAACCCAAATTGCCATGTAATACCTGATTAATCCAGTTGCCATATTGTACCCACACTGGCTCGTTTAAACCATACCGCTCAATAATATCAGGTAGGTTAGCGAACTGGTTGGGGTTGGTAACGTAGAGGGAAGCCCTTTCTATGGGGGAAAACATCTGCAATACAGCAAATATCAGTAGAGTTACACCAAATAATACTGGAATGACGAGCAATAACCTTCTAATGATATAAGCTCGAAATTCCAATATAAACTCCTTAAAGCAAGGAAAGGCTCCTTTTAAGGGGTGAGGAGCCTTTCCTTGCTTCCCCAGCCTCTATTATGCTGTCTCAGTCTAACTATTTTTATTTCTATTTTATTATTTTAATAAGATTTACTCAAATTGTACATATAGCCCATTTCGCTTGGCAGAGCCGGGTTAAAGTAGAACCCCTGTACCCAGTCACGCATATAACGCCTGCCCAAGGGTTGAGCCAGCAGGATGCCCGGTGCGTCCTCATAGTATATTTGAGCCAGCTGGTTATAGATTTCTTGTCTCTCCGCCGGGTCTGTTGAGGCAATACCCTGAGTAATCAGTGCATCCGCCTCGGGGTTATTGTAGTTCTGCCACCCGGAGAAGGTGCCCTGGCTGTGCAGGAACGGAACAACAAAGTTGTGGGCATCAGTAAAGTCCGGCAGCCAGCCAATCTGGAACATGGGTAATAGTGCTGTATACATGCCCCTCAAGAGTGATGGCCACTGCATAGCCTGTACATTGACCACAAACTTCGGATTAATAGATAACAGGTTCTCCTGCATGATTTGACAAGCGGTTCTCCGCGGCAGGTTACCGGCGTTGTAGCACAGGGTAAGGGTAAAGCCCTTCTCCCATACCTGGCCATCCCAGGCCGCCTTAAGATGCTCTTCCGCTAGTGTTAAATCCATGGAATGCTTTGGATTATCGGGGTTGTAGTAGGAAAGCCCCTTAATCACCGGCGAATTAGCTTGTATAGCCTCACCCAAAATCGCATCTTGGATGTAGGTATCCCAGTCAAAGGCATAGGTAAAGCCAAGCCTAACGTCAAGGTCACTAAAGAAGTCCAGCGGGATACCATTACCATCCAGTTGTCCACTACCGACAAAGGTGCTCTCAGGGTTGATAGAGAACTGGAAGAAGAAGGAGTCTATAGTTATCTGGGGCAGGTCTTTGTAGACTGTTAGACCTTCCACACCCTCAAGCTCACCGATGTAAGCCCTGGGGACATAGACATAATCAGCGTCACCGGCTTCCAGCATCAACTTCCTGGTTGTCCACTCATCAACAACCTTGATGAGTACCCTTTCAAAGTTGGCGGGCTCACGCCAGTAGTCGTCGTTAATCACCGCGGAAAATTCCACCCCTGGCTCCCACCTTTCCATCTTGAAGGGGCCAGTGCCGTTGGTTATTGACTGCAGTGGCGAACCACCAGAAGCCGGGTTGTTGAGTGCGGCATAGGATGCCTCTGTGCCATCCCAATCGCCGTTTTCAATACACCACTCCTTATCAACAATGCCTCCCCAGGAACCGCAGAGAATCTGCAGGAATGGTTCATAGGGTGCGGCCAGGTTGAACTGTACCCACTGGCCGTCCACCTCAACAGCGCTGGTTATTTCCGATAATGGCATACGTGGTTCTACATCACGTGAGCTATAACCGCCAAATAATGGCTCAAAGAACATCCACTGCGGACCAGCACCATAGTCCTGAACCATGCCCCTCTCAAAGGTATACTCCACATCCTCAGGGGTTAGGTCATTACCATTGTGGAATTTCACACCTTCCCGAATCTTTAAGCGGTAGGTCTTGCCATCTGGTGAGACAGTCCACTCCGTTGCCAGCATGGGCACAAACTCGGTGGTACTTTCACCATCATAGAAAATGAGCGTCTCGTAGATGAGCTGCTGTGCCTCACCACTGGCGGTATCATAGGCGTAGGCTGGGTCTAGAGAGTCAATATCCCCGATAGTAGCCATAATGAAGGTATCGGGATTTTTGATCTCTCCCCCCGCTCCTCCACAAGCTGGTAATATCAGAGACGCAGTGAGTATTACCACCACCAGTAGTAAGATTTCATGTAGTACCTTTTGTTTCATACACTACCTCCTTTTTGTAGTATTATGTTTAATATAACTATATTAAGAGGGTGAAACTTCTTTTGTCAATACCTTAAGCTCCAATATTTAACAATATATAGCAATTTAATTTCAATTCAGCGTATAAATAACTGCGGGAACATTTATTAGGTGTTCGGGAATTTCTCCTATCTTCCATCCTCCAATGGACGTTTCCAGATAGAAATACTCCTTATCATTATACTCCCAGTACATGCCGTATGTCTCCTTGTCTCCCAAAACACCGATACCATAGTGGTTAGGGTAATATACAAGTATAACATCCTGCCCCATTCTATCCAGCAGCGCTGCTAGCAGGATTGCAGTATCTTCGCAATCTCCTCCAAAATCCGCCAGTGTTTCAATTGGATATCTTACATAGTCTTTATGGCCTGTCGTTTCAATATCTGAAGTATAAGGAAGACTCTGGACAAAGGCGGCTACAAATTGAATTGTCTCAAATGTATTAAACCCGTTCTCACTTGCGGCTTTGTTTAACTCAGACACTAGATTGTTAAGATAGATATCATCCGCAGTGTTGGTAATACAACTTGAATAGTTATGAGTAGAGGGTCGCTTTAGTTCTTTATAATAGTTGTGAAGTGATTCTGTTATATTTAATTCCCATTCCCACCTGATACCGTCAAATAACCAGACATGATTATGAGTAATTATTTTACTATCTTTCTCGCTTGGTTTAAAGGGTGGTAGGCTAATGATTTGTTGCGGCTGCCATGTAACAAATTTATCTCGTAATTCTGTTGCATATTCTTCCCTATCATCTTCACCTTCTACTACATCAATAGTCTATGTTTGAAAATTTATCAACTACTCTAACATAGGTTTAGCTTCAATATATTGGCAAAAAGGATTTGGTAGCGCATACCGGATTCGAACCGGTGGTCTCCTCCTTGAGAGGGAGGTGTCCTAGGCCGCTAGACGAATGCGCCGCGC
>CAYGXW010000029.1:0-16323 GCA_964354125.1 uncultured Dehalococcoidales bacterium | reverse complement strand
CCTTCCCTTACGGATCCAGAGTCCGCTGTCCTACCACTAGACGATTCCCCAGCACGCTTGAATTATAGCATTCAGCTTAAGCTGAGGCAATGGTAAGCTAAGTCCCAGGCTCAAGCACTTCCTGGATATTACTAGTCTACTATCCTATTTGTTACTATTTGACTATTTACATTCAATATGAATAAGTTACAATTAGCTTGACAACATTTAAACGAGGGCTGGAAATGAAGACGGTTAGTTCCGTAAGAAATATCCTGTTTCGGCTGAGGTGGATGGCTTGGTCTCCGAGTATAAGGTATGCCTACCTATGGCAAAGGACTGACTCAATAAGGGAAATATGCCGGCATTAGCAGAATGCTTGTAGTCTAATCTACTCCTTGTTTTTCCCTGATACCATCGATCAGTATAGTCCTTGCCGCATGCACTTTTACTGATTTCCCACTAAAAAATTCCTGCCAACATTACACCTATCAGGCTATTTTATATCCCACACTCAAACGGGTTGGTAGCTAAGTAAGCTTACTTATATTTATTCCCACCCCCACCTATCACCAGAGGGGCGACGAAGCAGGCAACTAGAGCATAATTTGACACCATTCGCCCAACCGTATATGGTTATTCAAAAAGTGAGTTGCTGTCTTGGCTAATTTGGTTACATTGCAACAAGTTCTGGGCGTCCATTTTAAAGACCCTTCTTTATTGGAGCAGGCACTGGTTCACAGCTCATACATTAATGAGAACCCTGGCGCTGTCCTAAAATCCAATGAAAGGCTTGAATTTTTAGGTGACGCCATTTTGGGTATGATATTTACCCAAAGACTATATTATTATTTTCCCAACGCCACCGAGGGTGAGATGACCAAGCTCAGGTCGGCCCTAGTCCGCCGTAATACCCTGAGCAACATAGCCAAGACTATCGGACTCAGCGACTACCTCTATCTGGGTAAGGGTGAGGAAGCAAGCGGTGGTCGGCAAAAACCGACCAATCTAGCCGGAGCCCTGGAGGCGGTAATAGCCGCCATCTTTCTTGACCAGGGTTGGGAGACAACCAGAGATTTCATTCTACGGTTATTTGATACAGAACTAGAGAAGCTAACCAGCCAAGGAATAGGGGTTGATTATAAATCACAACTCCAGCACCTTGTCCAATCCAGGCAGCAGGAGACACCCGTCTATAAAATAATAGAAGCCACCGGACCAGCCCACGACCGGATGTTTACCGTCGAGGTAAAGGTCGAAAATAATGTGCTGGGAAGAGGTTGCGGTAAAAGCAAAAAATTAGCCGAGACTGAAGCCGCCCGCTCAGCGCTGGAACAGCTTAAATGACTTTACACAATAGACCTCCTCTGTTAGAATTTAATTAACCAAATCCAAAAAGAGGCACCATATGGGAAGGCGAGATTACCGAAAGCACGAAGCCAGGAAACCAAAAAAGAGCACCAAAAAAACGAGTATAACCGACATTCTGCCGCCACCGGTAACTGTAGAGGTGGTTAAAAAGAAGAAGAAGCAGGAGTCGGAAGAGGAATTCTAGGCTTCATTACAGGAACCCGGGATGTCTGACTTGGTCTCAGTTCAGGTGAAGGTATATGGCTTTGTGCAGGGTGTCTTTTTTCGCGATTTTACCTCCCGGCGAGCCAGAGAGCTGGGCATAACTGGTTATGTGCGTAACCTTCCCGGCGGTACTACAGTGGAAATCAGGGCTGAGGGAGAAAGAGAAAAGCTGGAAGAATTAATTACCTGCCTCAAGATAGGGCCACCCAGAGCCAAGGTAGAGAAGGTGGATGCTAGCTGGTCAGATTACACCGGTAATTACTCCCATTTTAGTATAAGATACTAGTTCTGCTTAGTAATTTTATATCTCAAACCATATCCCCAAAAAGCATTAGCCATAATACCAATCTGCATACTTCAAATTTCCAGGTCTATCTCGGCTTCCTTAATTAAATCAAGATAATCCGCCTTAATACCCAACGTCTGTGAAACCTCAAGGTCAACCTGATAAGGCTCACCGACGAATATCTTGCCGCAATCCTCAACTTCACCCTCGGTAGGCTCCCGCCGGCTGGTAAACTTCTGTCTGCCTTCTACAATACCCAGGTCAAAGGGCAGGGTGAAATAGAGGTCAGCCAACACCTTTTCTATCCCCAGACTATATAGTTCCTCCCAGCCACCACGGGAGCCATCGCCATACTTACTGCTCGGCAGTAGGGTAAGAAGATTCATTATACTCAAGCTTCCCATACCACCTATAACCTTTAATGGGGTCACGGTTATTAAGTAATCACTGGATAAGATAACATTGGGCACCCAGAAGGTTGGTACTGCCAACGGCTTGGACAGTGGATTATCCACCTCAACCCAGATACAATCCTTAACATCCAGTGTCAACACCCTGGGAAAATCATAGCCCAGAGCCTGATACATGGGATATATAGGCTCTCCCGTTGGAGTGCCATCAAGCAGAAGGATATCAGCGTCACTAATCTGCCTGATACCCTTTATTATCAGCGATAGCATTTCCTGGCTGGTAGTCACCGGATAGGGTACCGGGTAGCAGGCGTTCGGTTTGATAAGCACACGCCGCGCCCTGGATATCACCGATGGCGCCTTAAAGTAAAACTCCGAAGCATTAAATATCAAGTCTTACTCCTTATCACAGCTTCTATAAGATACAGAGCACCGAGAACCGATGCACTTAACTCTATTTATTAATCCCTCAGCTATCTTCAAATCGTCTTCGGTATTAATATTGAAAAAGCTTAGGTGCTCCGGGTCAAAGCTATCTATCTTATCAGTTTCTACATACCTTACCCTAACCAGACCGAGAAGCCGGTCAATTTTAAAGCTATCTTCACCAATCATTTTTTCTATGACTTCAAGGCATTTCTTTGAGTAAACAGCGTGAAGCGGTTCAACCATATTCCCCAGCCGAGGAATAGTGACATCATAACCAGCCGATATCTGCAACATATAACCGAGTAAACGCTGGTTTAAAAAAGGCATATCACAGGCAACAACAAGGTTATAATAGGATTCTGAACTGAGTAGCCCACTATAGATGCCAACCAAAGGGCCTTTACCGGGGTAAGCGTCAGTTACAATTCTCAGCTTTGGATAGCCAGTAACCTGAGGGGGCTGCTGCCCTTCCGCAAGAACTATAATAATATCGCTATTTAAAAAGCTAAGCTTGGATACTACCCGCTGTACTAGATTCTCACCATCAAGTTCAACCAACGCTTTATAGTGCCCAAGGCGCAAGCCCTTGCCACCAGCAAGAACAATGCTACTGATACCCAAGTCCGCCTACATCCATCCTAGAGTTATTCCCCCTTTATATTATTTTACCATTGAAGTCAAGCCCTGTTACTTAATAAAACCAGGTTGTGAGCCAAATAGGTGCGTGTTATAATCCTAGCTATGAAGCTCTCAGAGCTGGGGGAGTTCGGTCTTGTTGAACTCCTGGCTAAAGTAGCCTACGGAGTCCAAGACAGACAGGCTACCTCTTGGCGAAAGCTCCTAATTGGTATCGGCGATGATGCCGCCGCCTGGCAAAACGATGCCTCAATAGAGCTGGCTACTACCGATAGCCTGATTCAAGATATTCACTTTACTCTGGATACAACTACCTGGAATGAACTGGGCTGGAAGGCACTTGCCATTGGTTTAAGCGATATTGCCGCTATGGGGGGCATACCCAAATACGCACTGGTCTCTCTTGGCTTGCCCGGGCACACAGAGGTTGAGGATGTTATTGACCTATACAGAGGGATGGTGGCACTGGGTCAGCAGTTTGGCGTAGCTATAGTAGGAGGTGATACCAGCAGTGCGCCACTGGTTATCCTTAATACCACCGTCCTAGGCAGTACCCTAGGGCAGTCTCAAAAAATCCTCACCCGCTCAGCAGCCAGAGCCGATGATAAAATAACAGTTACCGGTTACCTGGGTGGAGCCGCCGCTGGATTAGAGGTACTTACCAAGAAAATGAAGCTCAACCAGCAAGACAGTACATCTTTAAGGCAAGCATTCCTGAAGCCGAATCCCCGGGTGGCTGAAGGACAGATACTGGTGGAGCAGGGGGTAAAAGCAGCCATAGATATCAGCGATGGGATGATTTCAGACCTGAGCCATATATGCCAGGCAAGCAAGGTCGGTGCCCGAATACAGGTTGACCTAGTACCGGTTCATCCAGCAGTTAAAGATAATTTTAAAGATAAGTCCCTTGAAATGGCTCTTTCCGGCGGCGAGGACTATGAACTGCTTTTCACTGCAAGTACCGAGACCATTAACCGGGTAAAAAAAATAGTCACCTGCCCGATAACAGTTATTGGTGAGGTTGTAGCCGATGCTATGGGCAGGGTAATACTGGTCAATAAACAGGGTAAGCCCTATAAGCCAGACAGGACAGGATGGCAGCATTTCACCACCAAAAGCTGAATCATCCAGTGCCTAAGATAAAAAAATGGAACGCCTTGAACTAACCAGCCGCAACCCAACCGAGACCCATCGGCTTGGAATACGCATCGGTAAGCTGGCACTATCCGGTGACATCTTCCTTCTGGTAGGTAGACTGGGAACAGGAAAGACCTGCCTTGCCCAGGGGATTGCCCGGGGGCTGGGCATCAAAGAATACACACCCAGCCCTTCCTTCGTCTTGATTCGTGAGTTTTACGGGCGGTTGCCCATGTATCATATAGACCTGTACCGACTTGACCACATAGAAGAGATTGCCGACCTGGGACTGGACGATTACCTTTACGGCGAAGGCGTCTGTGTCATAGAATGGGCGGAAAAGGGCTTAAGCCTGATGCCACCAGAATATCTGATGATTAAGATAGACTATCTCGGTGATACCGAGCGACGCTTTCAATTCAAGCCATGCGGCCAGCACTACCTTAAAATAGTAAATGAACTGAAGGGTGGAAGTAGCTAATGTACCTGGCAATAGATACCTCAACGGAGACTGCCAGTCTGGCTATCGTCCAGGGGGATTCTGTGTTGGCTGAACTGACCTGGTACTGCCGGCAGAACCACTCCGTGGAGCTTATGCCTAGTATAAACCGACTGCTGGAGCAGGCCAGTTTGAGCCTGAAATCCTTAAGCGGCGTCATCGTCGCCAGGGGACCAGGGAGCTTTAACGGACTACGGGTCGGTGTCAGCACCGCCAAGGGCTTAGCCTTTAGCCTGGGAGTGCCGCTGGCTGGCATCAGCACCCTAGAAGCAGCCGCCTATCAGTATGCCGAAATCGGGTTTCCTGTTTGCCCCGTATTTAATGCCGGTAGGGGTGAGATTGCCACCGCCATTTACCAGAAAAATGGTAACCAGTGGCGCCAGATTATTGCGGAACACATAACTACAGTGTATAGCCTGTGCTCACAGATAACCAAAAAGACAATCTTCTGTGGCGAAGCGGCGCCGGCTGTTTTAGAGCAGATTAAAGAGAAACTGGGGCAAAAAGCTATAATACCACCCCTAGCCTCAAGGCTACGGCGGGCTGCCTTCCTGGCTGAACTGGGAATGAAGCGACTAAAAGACGGTGATTATGACAACCCAGCGACACTACAGCCGATATACCTGAGACGACCGCCAATCACCCAGCCAAAACACAGTACCCTTATAATAAAAGCCAAGCAATAAAGAAAGGAATGAAATGGAAAAAACACTGGTTCTTATCAAACCTGATGCCATGCAGAGAGGATTAGCCGGCACTATCATCAGCCGCCTGGAGAAGTTGGGGCTAAAGCTGGTGGCACTTAAGATGCTTCACATGGATAAACCTTTAGCCGAGAAACACTATGCCATTCACAACGACAAACCCTTCTTTAACAACCTAGTGGCTTATATCAGTTCAGCGCCGATAGTGGCTGTCGTCTTTGAGGGGAAAGGGGCTGTGGAAAGGGTCAGAAAAGCGATGGGCGCCACCGACCCGACCAAGGCTGAGGCTGGAACAATCAGGGGTGATTTTGGCTTGGACATAGAGCATAATACCATTCATGGCTCCGATTCGGTGGAGACTGCTGAAAAGGAAATACGGCTATTTTTTCCCGAGGACGAAATTTTTAACTATAACCGGGAATCTGGCAGTCATTCTACTGAATCCTGACCACCGGTTTTGCCTGGCTCCACAGCTTGTCTAGCTGGTAGTAATCGCGCTCGGTGGGGGCAAAGATATGGATGATAACATCACCGTAATCAAGAAGTAGCCACCCCGAATCAACCGTTCCCTCACGATGGCGGGGCAACATATCTTCCTTTTTCAGCGAATGCACAATTTCATCGTAAATGGCATTAATCTGCCGGCTGGATTCACCACTACACATAACAAAGTAATCGGCAAAGCTACAAATACCCTGAATATCAAGCAGTAAAATATCCACTGCCTGCTTATCACTGGCTATTTCAACTACCCGGCGCGCCGCCTCTATTGCTTCCAGACTTTAAACCTCCATACCAGCAAACTCACCCATTATTATACCATAACTATAAAGAGTTGAGCGTGCTATACTATAGTTAAATGGCAGAGCTACTTTTTGGTACTGCTGGCATCCCTATCAGCACCTGGCCACAGACAACAATAGACGGCATCAAGCGTGTTGCCCAGCTTGGGCTGGGCTGTATGGAGATAGAATTCGTCCAAGGGGTGTATCTAAATGAGGCAGAAGCCCACCTAGTGGCTGAGACAGCCCGGAATGCCGGGGTTAAACTATCAGCCCATGCCCCCTACTTCCTTAACTTTAATGCCCATGAGCCAAGGAAGCTCAAGGCTAGCCAAGGGATTCTATTAAAAACCGCCCGCATCGCCTCAATATGTTGTGCCCAGAGTGTGGTTTTCCACGCCGGCTTTTACCTTGGCGACCCACCGGAAAAGGTCTACCATACGGTAAAGGAATACCTGGCGGAAGTAATTGACAAGCTAAAAGAGGAGGACATCCAGTTGTGGCTCAGGCCTGAGGTCAGTGGCAAAGGCAGTCAGTTTGGCACTGTAGAAGAAATAATTGAGCTTTGCACCGAGCTGGAAGGAATAGCCCCCTGCATTGACTTTGCTCACTGGCACGCCCGAACCGGGGGTTTTAATTCATACCCAGAGTTCGCCTCAGTTCTGGAACAGGTCAAGGAAAAGCTGGGTATCGCCGCCCTAGAAAGCATGCACATACACACCTCCGGCATAGCCTACGGAGCAAAGGGAGAAAGAAGTCACCTGACGCTTAAAGAGTCAGACCTGCGATATAATGAATTGTTGCAGGCATTAAAAGACTACAAGGTCAGGGGAACGGTTATCTGTGAAAGCCCTAATCTGGAAGAGGATGCACTTCTGCTCAAGGAGTGCTTTAACGCTCTGCCCCCAAATAACTAACACTAAAGTCCTATACAAGCTGGCAACTATTTTTTATATTTATACCTGTTTCTGGTATAATATAAGCAGGACAAAATAAGAGCCAGAGACTCTATTGAGGTAATAATGAAAATAAACTGGAAGCGTAGCGTCATCTTTTATATGGTAATTATTGTTGCCGCCATAGTTCTCTTCACTGTTATTTTGCCATCTGGGCAGAAACCGAAGGAAATTGCACTCAGCGATGCTATAGCTAAGTCGCAAAGTGGGCAGATTGAGAAGATTGTGGTTGATGGCGATACCTTGAATATTACAGACAATGATGGCATCGAGTATGTTGCCTACAAAGAGGTAAATGCCAGTATATACGAGATTGAGGGGCTGAACCTTGTAGGAGTGGAGGTTGAGATAAAGGGGGGCGGGGGTATTGACTGGGGGGCAATTTTTATTAACATCCTGCCGTTTCTATTTCTTGGTGCCCTGATATTCTTCATATTCAGCCAGGCACGAGGTGCCAATAGCCAGGCAATAAGCTTTGGACGCTCTAAAGCCCGCATGTTCTCAGGTAATACACCGACAGTAACCTTTGATGATGTGGCTGGAGTTGATGAAGCCAAACAGGAGTTGCAGGAGGTAGTCGACTTCCTCAAGTCACGTGAGAAGTTCCAGGCACTGGGGGCACGCATCCCCAAGGGCATGCTGTTAATAGGACCACCAGGCACAGGTAAAACATTGATGGCACGAGCCATAGCCGGTGAAGCTGGAGTGCCCTTCTTCTCTATCAGTGGTAGCGAATTTGTGGAGATGTTCGTTGGTGTTGGTGCTTCAAGGGTACGTGACCTCTTTGACCAGGCTAAACGGAATGCTCCCTGCATTGTCTTCATAGATGAAATTGACGCCGTCGGTCGGCACCGCGGTGCCGGGCTGGGCGGTGGTCATGATGAGAGAGAGCAAACCCTGAATCAGATTCTGGTGGAGATGGACGGTTTTGACACCAATACCAGTGTTATAGTCATTGCCGCTACCAACCGACCGGATATACTTGATACCGCCCTACTCCGCCCAGGGCGCTTTGACCGACGGATAATGCTTGACCAACCGGATATCACCGGCCGAACTGCCATACTCAAGATACACGCCAAGGGTAAGCCACTAGCTGAGTCGGTTAATCTGGAATCGCTAGCCAAACAGACGGTTGGTTTTAGCGGTGCCGACCTAGCCAACCTGGTCAACGAAGCCGCCATCCTGGCTGCCAGACGTAATAAGAAGGCCATTGACATGGAGGAGCTTGAGGAGTCTATAGACCGGGTAATAGCCGGACCGGAAAGAAAAAGCCGCAAGATAAGCCCCAAGGAAAAGGAGATTACTGCCTATCACGAAGCCGGGCATGCCCTGGTGGCTAAAATGTTGCCCAATGCCGACCCGGTACATAAAATATCCATAGTGGCTCGCGGCATGAGTCTGGGTCATACCCGACAATTGCCCACCGAGGACCACTATCTGGAAACCTACTCCCGATACAAGGATATGCTGGCTACCCTGATGGGAGGTCGCGTCACCGAAGAATTGGTCTTTAACGAGATGTCCACTGGCGCCGCCCATGATATCAAGGTAGCCACCGATTACGCCCACAAGATGGTAACAGAATATGGAATGAGTGATAAGCTGGGACCCAGAACCTTCGGTAACAAACAAGAGATGGTTTTTCTCGGCCGTGAAATCGCTGAGCAACGGGACTACGGGGATAAAATAGCCAACCTGATTGACGAAGAGGTTTATAAAATTATTGCCCAGGCTTATGAAACAGCCAGGGATATTCTGGTCGAAAACAAGCAGAGATTAACCTATATTGCGGAAAGGCTCATTATCAAAGAGACGCTTGAGGGTGAAGAGCTTGAGGCGATATTTAATGAACCTGTGTCCACCCCACAGCCAGAGGCGATAACGAAGCCCACCCCGGAACCGGTAAAGGCTAAGAATAAAATTAAACCTTCACCCAGAAAGGCTCCAGGCATAGCCAGGCAACCAAGACAATCCCCGGCAACACCCTAGAGTAGACACCCGGGATTAATAATTAGCTTTCTAAAGGTTATTATGAGGGTTATTAGATGGTCAAGATTACCGAAGATCCTATTTCTATTGAAAATGTAATAAACAGTGTAAGAAGCAGCAACAGTGGTGGTGTCATTGCCTATGTTGGACTAATCCGCAATAATTCCAGAGGCAAACTGGTATCTTCGGTGGAATATACAGACGCCGATGGAACAGCCAAAGCCGGATTGCAGGAGATAGTCAACAACGCTAAGGCGAAATGGCCAATAAACGACATGGCTTTTGTTCACCGTATAGGCAAACTCAAGGTGGGTGATAACAATGTGGTAGTTGCCGTCGCCTCTGCTCACCGCAAGGAAGGTTTTGCCGCCTGCCAGTATGCCATTGACCAGTTCAAGGAAAAATTACCCACCAAGAAAAAGGAAACATATCAGGATGGAAGCACCTGGTTTTAGAATAAACCTTATTTCCTTCTTTTTACCACATAATCTACCAGGGCAAAGAGTGCCTGGCGGCTTGGGTTATCCGGAAACAGCTTGAGACCACGGCAAGCCTTGGTGCTATAATCAGAGGCAATCTGGTAGCATTCATCAATGATTGATGAGCTACGAACCAGTTCCAATGCCTCTATAACATTCTTCTGCCCATTACCCTGGTTATTAAAGAGCCTCTTTACTGGATTATCTTCAGGATAATGCTCCAAAATTAGAAGTGACGGCAGTGTGATAGTGCCCTGAACCAAATCTGAACCAACGGGCTTGCCCATTTCTGCCTCAGTGCTAATAAAGTCCAGAATATCATCTACTATCTGAAAGGCGATGCCCAGATTATAGCCGTAATCTTTTAATCTCTGGATTGCTTCTTCTGGAGCCTGGCTTAAAACAGCCCCCGACTCAGTAGCCATAGCGAACAAGGAAGCTGTCTTGCCAGCAATGCGCTCAATATATTGGTCATAGCTCTGCTCCAGATTGAAGGCGCTAAAACCCTGTCTTAGCTCCCCTCGGGAAATGCTTTCCAGGGTCTGGGCAAAGAGCCTGACGACTCGTATATTTCCGGTAGCGGCGGCAAACTCCCCAGCCCAAGCAAAAAGGTAGTCGCCCAGTATTACAGCCCTCTCAACCCCCCAAACCTGGTTAATAGTCGGCTGCCCACGGCGAACACTGGCTTTATCAATAGCATCATCGTGAACCAAGGTGGCAATGTGTAGAAGCTCGCAGGCAGTAGCCATTGGCAGCAGATTCTTCAAGTCATATTTATAGAACTTACCGGCTAACAGGGTAAGCGTTGGCCTGATTATCTTGCCGCCAACCAGAATTTGGCTTAGCATTTTGTGCAGTTCAGGAAATACATCTCGCTGGCCGTCAATAAGCAACCGGAACTGCTCATCTACCTTGACCAAGTCTTCCTGAACCGGCGCATAAATTTCTTGTATCTTCAATTTCTTCTCTCTCAATGAAATGGGCTAATATTCTCAGTGACCCAAACGAGCTGTTTCCTCAGCCACCAAGCCTTCGTCCAGCTTGACAAATAAAGGCTCAGGCGGCAGTAGTTTTTGCCCTGGTTTGGGTGTCATCAGCTGCCAGCCGTAATCTTCTATGTTGCCATCAAAACCAAGCATCCGATGTAGCTTCTGGGAGCTGAAAGGTAAGAAGGGATAGAGCATCGTCTTTAGATAGGAGATGACACAAAGAGCGATATATAAAGCGGTAGCCGCCGCTTGCCTGTCCTGTTTTACCACCCTCCAGGGGGACTTGTCCTCCAGATAGCGGTTTACCTCCTGCGCCAGGGACATAGCTGATTTTATCGCTTCTTTAAAACGGCAACGGTAGAGAAGCCCGTCCATTATACTGAGTGTCTCCTCAGCCTTTCCAAGCAAACACTGGCTAAGGCTATCGATCTCTCCCGGGGCAGGCACCGAACCATCAAATCTACGGTAGACAAAGGTAAGCACCCGCTGTACCAGGTTGCCATATGTAGCCACCAGTTCATCATTATTGCGTCGGACAAACTCGTGCCAGGAAAAATCGGTGTCCCCGGTCTCAGGCATATTCACCGATAGCAGATAACGCAGTGGGTCGGGGTCATAGCGGGATAGGTAATCAGGCAGCCACACCGCCCAGTTCTGGCTGGTGGAGAGCTTCCTGCCCTCAATGGTCAGGAACTCGTTGGCGGGTACATCGTAGGGGAGGTTAAAGTCGCCGTAACCCATCAGCATCGCTGGCCAGATAATGGTATGAAAAACTATATTGTCCTTGCCGATGAAATAGTAGCTCTTGGCTTTGTCATCCTGCCAGAAGTCGCGCCACTTCTCCGGTTTCCCCTGGAGCTTAGCCCACTCCCTGGTAGCTGAGAGGTAGCCGATGACCGCCTCAAACCAGACATAGATACGCTTGTCGGGAAAGCCCGCGACCGGCACCGGTACTCCCCAGTCTATATCGCGGGTGATTGCCCGGTCAATCAGCCCCTCTTCCAGAAACCTGGTGGTAAAGTTCAGGACATTCTGCCGCCAGTGACCCTGCTGGTTCACCCAAGCAAGTAGCCTATCCCTGAAGGCTGGTAATCTGAAGAAGAATTGCTCCGAATCTTTATAGACGGGAGCTGTGTCGCAGATACGGCAATGGGCATTAATGAGGTCAGGGGCGTCCAGTAGCTTGCCGCAGGCTTCACACTGGTCACCGCGAGCTCTGGGTGATTGGCAGTGAGGGCAGGTGCCCTCAATATAACGGTCAGGCAGGAAGCGCTGGCAACTTGGACAGTAAGCCTGGGAAACGCTCTCTTTATGCAGGTAGCCTTTCTCAAGGAGCTTCAGGAAAATGTCCTGCGCCACCTCGGCGTGGTTCTTGGTGCCGGTGGTAGTGTACAGGTCAAAGGAGATGCCGAATTTCTTCCAGCAGTCCATAAACTCTCGCTGGTAGTGCTTGGCTATCTCTTCCGGGGTCTTCCCCTCCTGTTCCGCCTTGATGGTGGTCGGCGTGCCGTGCCTGTCCGACCCCGAAACCATCACCACCTCGTCCCCTTTGAGGCGGTGGTAGCGGACAAATATGTCCGCCGGTAGGTAGGCTCCAGCAATCTGCCCGATATGTAACGAACCATTAGCGTAGGGCCAGGCGACACCAATAAAAATCCTCTCGCTCATGATAACCTAGCCCTGGCTGACATCGGGTTCCGGGAAAAAGGTCAATACCATTTCACCCTTCATTTCTTTGTAGCGAGCATAACCCTTTTTAAGGGCACACTGAATGCAATAGCGAACCGTGTCCCCTTTCTCTACTTCTACCCCATTTTTTTCAACAATTGTCAGGTAACGTTCGGGGTATGGTATTTTGCGCTGGCAGATATCACATTTAACCTCACCTAAAGAGATACAACCACGACGCATTTTTAACTCCTTTCCCGATCTTATGATAGCTTGAGCCAAGCTTGGTAAAGCTCTTTCCTTGTTAGACCAGTCTCCTGAGCCACCCTGGCGACTGCTTCCTTGGCTGTCGCCCCGGACGCCTGCAGAACCTCTAGTTGTTGTATAATATCCTTGGTTAACTGCGGCTTAACCTTATCCTTTTTACCTTCAATAACTATAGTGAATTCACCTCTCGGCTCGGTGAAATGCTCAAGGGCTTGCTTTATCGTTCCCCGAAAGATTTCTTCATGTAATTTGGTCAACTGGCGGCAGATGGCAGCCCTTCTATCCCCGAGAACAAGCAGTATATCACCGAGCGCATCCTTTAAGCGATGCGGTGTTTCCAGAGCTACAATAGTGCCCGTTTCATCAGCAACCGATTCTAGAAGACGCCGCCGCTCGCCAGACTTTCTAGGTAAAAAACCGATGTAGGTAAATCTGTTGGTAGGCAGTCCGGAAACAACCAGCGCCGTGACTATAGCCGAAGGGCCTGGGACTGGCACTACTGGTATGCCCTGCTGGCTGGCGGCGACAATCATCTCATAGCCCGGGTCGGAAATACCCGGTGTACCGGCTTCAGAAACAAGAGCCACATCACCCCCCTCAAGCTGTCCCAGAATATAGCCCAATTTAGTCCGCTTATTCTGCTCATGATAGCTGGTTACAGGGGTCCTGATATCATAAGCACTAAGCAGACGCTTGGTCTTACGTGTATCTTCGGCGGCAATAAGCTTTACCTCACGCAATGTTCTAAGAGCCCGCAGGGAAATATCCTCTAAATTGCCAATAGGAGTAGCTACAACATAAAGGGTAGGCATCGCCCTTAATCTTCCCCAATTAGGCTATTATAACCTATATATTAGCCATTCGTCCATATATGGAGTATAGCCAGATTATAGACCAGCACTATAACAAGCCTCCTTGACTTGAAACTGCACCTTCTGATATAGTCTCCTTTTAAGGAGAGACAGGGATGATTAAACCCCAGTTCAAGCAGTTGCGTCGCGCCTATGGATTTGATGAAGTAGCCATAGTGCCCGGGGACATAACGGTAAATCCGGACCAGACAAATATTGACCTTCAGATAGATAACATCGCCTTTACTATCCCTATCTTAGCCGCCGCTATGGATGCGGTGACCGATGTCAATTTCGCCATTGCCATGAGCAAACTAGGTGGACTGGCGGTGCTCAACCTGGAAGGAATACAAACCCGCTACGACAATCCTAATGAAATACTAGCCGAAATTGCCCAGGCACCCGACAACAGGGTTACCTCCCTACTGCAGAAGATATACTCCCAGCCGATTAAGGAAAATCTTGTTAGCCAGCGAATACAGGCTATCAAGAAGTCCGGGGCGACCTGTGCCGTTTCAGTAACCCCGGCCAATGCCAAGCGCCTGGCACCAATAATCTCAGAGGCCCAGGCTGATATTCTGGCCGTCCAGTCTACAGTTACCACCGCCCGCCACATATCAAAAAGCTACCGCGGATTAATCTTCAGCGAACTGTGTCAGTCGGTGTCCATGCCGGTGGTTGTAGGTAACTGCGTTAGCTTCGGTGCCTGCCTTGAGCTAATGAGAACCGGCATTTCAGCCATTCTGGTAGGAGTTGGGCCGGGTGCCGCCTGTACTACCAGAGAGGTTCTGGGAGTTGGTGTGCCACAAATAACAGCTACCATGGATTGCGCCGCCGCCAGAGATGAATATCTCAAAGAGTCCGGTAGATATGTGTCTATAATTACCGACGGTGGTTTCCGTAAAGGTGGAGAGTTATGTAAAGCCTTCGCCGCCGGCGCTGATGCTGCTATGCTGGGTTCCGTTTTTGCCCAGGCTAAAGAAGCCCCTGGGCTAGGTTATCACTGGGGTATGTCCCACCCGCATCCAGCACTCCCCCGGGGCACCAGAATAAAGGTAGGCACTACCGGTACTCTAGAGCAAATCCTTTTTGGGCCAACATCGGTCACCGATGGCAGTCAAAACCTGGTTGGTTCTCTACGCACGGCAATGGGTGTCTGCGGAGCAAACACCATCAAAGAGATGCACCAGGTTGAAATGGTAATCGCCCCAGCCATTACTACTGAGGGGAAATCCTGGCAGCTTTCACGCCAAAGCTAGCCAGAAAATAAGTCTCCCAAATAGTATAAACTATTCTTCCTCTTCCTCTTCTTCTTCCTCTTCCTCTTCAATTATTGGTCTGGCTTCTTCTTTTAGCGTAGGTACTATAGCCTTTGCCTTTATCCGCTTGCGTTTTGAGGGTGGGGTCAGGCTATCAACCATCTGGCGCAGTTTTTTTAATCCACCAGCGGGTTGCTCGGAGACAGCTTCAACCACCACCCCATCCACACCAAGCTCCCACAAAACCTGGAGTTCACCAGCAGCTACATTTAAAGGCACGGGGACAAGCAAAGGTTTGGTCAATAAGGTGGCAAAGTACTGGAAAAGCATAAGCTGCCGCCAGGTTAAAGGATTATTCTCATCCTGCTGGCTGGCAATAAATACCGCATCTACCGGCAATTCATTGATTGCCCTTATCAAACCTCCGTCCAGCGAAGTCTCTACTGCCAGAATCTTACCTATCTTTTTTACCTTCAGTGGTGCCAATGACATTTTAGCCGCCGGAAAAAACAAAAAATCAAAGCCAGCCTTCCCAATCTGTTCTACTTCACTTTGGCTGATGCTATCAAACCAGCCTCCCCAGGGGATGTCAGGCACCGCCTGAACTATTTTTTCCAACAACTTAATCCCTGAATCCGGTCTAGCAACGGATAACAGCCCGGCATCAGCCCCAGCTACAAGCTTAGCCGGGTTATCAAAATCAGTCTGTCTCAGCATAGCAACTATAAGCAGCCTCGGCTTGAAAACGGTTTTTGCCACCCTAAATCCCATCGGTGGGTGCTCAGCCTGCGAAGCCTGCTTCAATACATCTATAAAGCGACTCATTATCTCTCCAATATCTAAGTTCAACTATGGAGCCAGCGGAGGGATTCGAACCCGCGACCCGCGCTTTACGAAAGCGCTGCTCTACCAACTGAGCTACGCTGGCTCAAGCTAGAGTATAGCATAAAATCAGCTGGCTGATAAAAGGTATTACCTTACTTCATCCTGAACAATAAGCCTACACTTTTAGTGGTACTTAAGAAGGGTCAAGCCTCTCCTTTTTGTTTTCTCCCCGCCTCTTATCCACCACCCCATTTTATATTTCCCATCCGCCCTACACCCCAGCATAACATACAAATACTTATGTTTCCCGCCCAAACCCACCCTTGCGGCGTCTCTTTTATTGATGACAGCTACCCCTCCCTTTGGGATTGGTAAAGGTAAGGGGGTATATTTTCAAGAAGGGCTATTATTTATATATCTTTACAGACGATTGCTAAAAGAGGGGGTTAAGAGGGATAAAGCTACTAATGTTAACAAAAGACGTTTATCTAAAGGGGCATTTAAGGAAGGGTAATGACTCCTAAAAATAAAAGGGGAGTTTAAGAGGGGCACCAGCCCCTCTTTCTTATCTTCCCCCTCTCCTTACAAGGAGAGGGGGAT
>CAYGXW010000028.1:0-16361 GCA_964354125.1 uncultured Dehalococcoidales bacterium | reverse complement strand
GCCAAGCAGACGCTGGATAGCCTGGGCTATAAGAATGTCAGGGTCTACCTTTCCGAACCGACACTTGGCTGGCAGATTGATGCCCCCTATGATGCCATACTGGTTACCGCCGGGGCTCCCAAGGTACCAGATAGCCTATTATCCCAGCTGGCGCTTGGTGGGCGTATGGTGATTCCGGTTGGCTCCCATTATGAGCAGGACCTGTATAAAATCACCAAAAAGAAGGATAAGAACATAGTCCAAAATCTGGGTGGCTGTCGCTTCGTCTCCCTTATTGGCGAAGATGCCTGGGCAGAGGAATAGGTGAAGTCTACTATTGTGAAACCTATGTAATCCCTCTATTATTAAGTTAAGTGACAGGTAACAAAACCTCTAAGCTATGCTTACTTGCTGAGTTTGTCGGCTATTATTTATAATAGGTTAAACAAGAGGAAGTGTAGGTGATTAGATGAAACAATTTCAGCCAGAGAATATTCGTAATGTTGTCTTGCTTGCCCACGGCGGTGCCGGTAAGACGTCAATATCAGAGGCAATTTTGTTCAATGCTGGGGCAATTACCAGATTAGGCAAGGTTGACGCTGGCAACACCACCTCGGATTATGAGCCTGATGAAATAAAGCGCAAAATCAGCATCAACCTGACCCTGCTTCCCTGCCAGTGGCAGGATACCAAGATTAACCTTATTGATACCCCTGGTTATTCTGACTTTGCCGGCGAAGTAAGAACGGCTGTCGGGGTCAGCGAAGGTTCCATAATAACAGTTTCTGCTACCGCCGGAATTGAGGTTGGTACCGAGCAGGCATGGGAATACAGCGAAAAAGCCAAGCTGGCAAGACTTATCTTTATTAATAAAATGGACCGCGAAAATGCCAACTTCTATAAGGTAGTTGATGAGCTTCAATCAAGGTTCAGTATTAAATGCCTGCCTCTACAGCTCCCTATCGGTGCCCATAATGATTTTAAGGGGATAGTTGACCTGCTTGAAATGAGAAGCTACGTTGGTTCTAAAGCAGAAGAGAGCGAGATACCGTCATCGCTCAAGGAGCAGGCTAATTCTTTTCGGGATAAAATGATAGAAACGATAGCTGAGGTTGATGATACCCTTATTGAAAAGTATCTGGGAGGCCAAGAACTCAGCCTAGAAGAATTAATGAACGGTCTAAAGCAGGCGGTAATAAGTGGCAAGATTTTCCCTATATTAGTCGGTTCAGCACTACAAAATATAGGTATTACCCAGCTGCTGGATGCTGTATGCCGTTATCTGCCATCGCCGAAGCAACGGGAGGTAGTTGCCGCGGATGCCAAGTCAGTCATTGAAGCAAGCTCCGAAGCGCCATTGGTGGCTATGGTGTTCAAGACTAGCGCTGACCCTTATGTTGGCAAGCTGACCTACTTCCGGGTTTTTTCTGGTAATATTGAAAGTAATTCTCAGGTGTGGAATGTAAACCAGGGTAACACAGAGCGTATCGGTCAGCTTTTTGTTCCTATGGGCAAAACCCAAGAACCAGTGCCTAAAATTGGGACTGGAGATATAGGTGCCGTGGCTAAGTTAAGCATAACTAACACCGGTGACACCCTGGGTAGTCAGAGCAAACCAATAAAAATGGCGCCGGCGACCTTCCCGAAACCGGTTTTCAGTGTGGCGGTGCATCCCAAGACCAAGGCTGACCTGGATAAGCTGGGGACGGCATTAACCCGCCTTACCGAAGAGGACCCGACCCTTCATGTTCATCGTGATGCCGATACTGGCGAAACTATTTTATCTGGTCTTGGCGATACTCAGCTTGATGTTGTCGCTGAGAAGATGCTGCGTAAATTTGGTGTTGGTGTTGACCTAAAAATGCCTAGGGTGCCCTACAAGGAGACTATCACCCAGCCAGCCAAGGCAGAATACAAGCATAAGAAACAGACTGGAGGGCACGGCCAATACGGGCATGTTATGCTTGAGCTGGAGCCCTTGCCTCGCGGTAGCGCTAATGAGTTCGCCAATAAAACAGTAGGTGGGACTATACCCAAGAACTATATACCGGCGGTGGAGAAGGGGGTCAATGAGGCGGTAAAAGAAGGGGTGCTGGCTGGTTACCCGGTGGTAGATATAAGGGCAAAAGTATATGACGGCAGTTTCCACCCGGTGGACTCTTCGGAGATATGTTTTAAGATAGCCGGGGCGGGGGCGTTGAGGAAGGGTCTTTCTGATGGGAAGCCTATAATCCTGGAGCCGATAATGAATATCAAGGTGACGGTTCCCAGTGACTTCACCGGAGATATCATTAGCGACCTGAATACCAAGCGGGCTCGGGTTCAGGGCATGAATCCTGAAAATGGCAGCAATGTTATTGATGCCCAGGTGCCCCTGGCTGAGGTGCTACGTTACGCCATAGACTTAAAATCAATAACCCAGGGCAAAGGCACTTTTACCATGGAATTCAGCCATTATGAGGAAGTACCGCCTAACATCAGCAAAAAGATAATTGCCGAAAGAGAGGCTGAGCGTCAGGCGGAGAGGGATTAGGGCAGAATCGGGTTTGTAGTCGTCAAATGGGCTTAGTTATTTGTTCAATAGCTCCCTTATTTTCTCAGTAAGGGCCGGCACCACTTTCTTCCAGTCGCCGACTATACCGAAGCGGGCGACGCTGAAGATATTCGCCTCGGGGTCTTTATTTATGGCGATAATATTCTTAGCTCCACTGCAACCGCTTAAATGCTGGCTGGAGCCGGAAAGGGCTATCGCCATATAGAGGTCGGGGGCAACAATCTTACCGGTAAGCCCTATCTGGGCTGAGTCCTGAACCCAGCCGTTATCACAGGGGGGTCTGGTGGCGCCAACTGCTCCGTTGAGTAAGCTGGCTAACTCTCCTAGCTCCTTAAAACCCTCAGCACTGCCGATACCCCTGCCTCCGGCGACTATCACCGCGGCATCCTCTAGCCTTACCCCTTTAGCTGTCTCAGATACCTTATTAAGGACTTTAGTCCTTACCGCTGACGGCTCTAATCCAGCGTCAATAGCAACCACCTTCCCCTGAATTGAGGTATCCGGCTCCGGTGGTGAAAATACTTTAGCCCTGACGGTAGCTATCTGTGGGTAAGAGTTTGAGGTGAAGGTAGCCATTAAATTCCCTCCATAGACAGGCTTGGTCTGCAGAAGCTTTTTGGAGTCAGTGTCAATTGATAGCTCGACACAATCAGTAGTCGCCACGGCGCCTAGCCTGAAAGCCAGCCTGGGCGCCAGGTCACGACCGATTGATGTCTGCCCCAGAAGTAAAAAACGGGGCTTCGCCTGCTCCATCACTCTTTTCATAACCGTTACATAGGGTTCGGTCTGGTAGTCTTTGAGAATTGGTGAGTCAGCTATGTATACCCTATCGGCACCGAAGGTAATGGCTTCCCGGGCTAAGCTATTTACGCCATCGCCCAATATCACAGCACCCAGCTCCTCCTTAAGGGTGTCAGCCAGCTTCCTACCACAGCCCAGCAGTTCGTTAGCTATTGGAGATAGCTTGCCCTTAGTAGCCTCAACGAAAACTAGAATGCCTTTATATTCAGTCACTTTGTTAATTACCTTATAAGAGCTTGGCTTCACGAAGTTTTATAGTTAAATTAACCGCCGCTTCCTCCGGGGTTTCTCCTTCTATCATCTCGCATCTGCCATCACGGACTGGCTGAAAAAGTCTGACCAGCTGACTGCGTCTGCCGGCGGTGCCAACCCGGGACGGTTCAACCCCGATATCAGCCGGCTTCCAGATAGTCGGCTCCTTCTTTTTGGCCGCCATAATACCCCTTATCGTCGAATAGCGGGGTTTGCCAATCTCATTGCTGACAGTAATCAGTGCCGGCAGCGTTGTTTCAATAACTTCGTAGCCATCGCCGGTTACACGTTCCACCCTTACTTTGCCATCAGAGATGTCTATTTTTCGTGCCACGGTTATACTCGGTAAGCCTAGCATCTCAGCAATGCCAGAGCCCACCTGCCCCGCATCCCAGTCAGCCGACTGGCGTCCGCATAGTATCAGGTCATAGTTGCCAATCTTTCTAATCGCCATGGAAAGGGCATAGGCTATTGACCAGCTATCACCATTAGCAAAGGCATCATCCTCCAGCAGGATAAGCTCGTCAGCCCCCATAGATAGCGGCTTCTTTATTACCTCCCTGAGAAGAGCTGTGCCCAGGCTTATGGCTGTTACCTGACCCCCATAAGCATCCTTGAGCCTCAGGGCTGCCTCCACAGCGTACTCACTATAAGGGTCAAGGACTGGTGGGATATTTGCCGGCAGAACTATACTATTACTGATAGTATCAACCTTAAAGCTGGCTGGCGGTGCTTCAGGGTCAATAACCTGCTTGACACAGACAATAATCTTCATTCTTCGATACTTATCTCTAGAATTAAATCCTTCACGAAAGTATAACTGTCACCACGCGGTCAATACCGCTTAAATCAGGGGTAATTTCTATTTTGGCTGAGGGATAGAGTTGATAAAGCAGGGTGGTTATTGTTTTTTCCTGCCCCTGTCCCATCTCCATAATCAGGCAACCCCCGGGGCAGAGTTTGCTGGCTACCTGATAGCAAAAATGTCTTATTTTATCCAGACCGTCTCTACCCCCGTTGAGAGCCAATACCGGCTCAAAACTACCCGGGTCTATGTCTGATTGCTTGACATAGGGCATGTTGGCGACGATGAAGTCAACCGGCTCAGGTAGTGGCTCAAGCATATCACCGCAGAGAAGGCAGATTTTATCGGTGATACCATGCTTCTGGCAGTTTTTTAGGGCTACTTCAAGGGCTGGGACTGAAATGTCAGTGGCATATATTTTTTTAGCCTGTGGCAGATTCAGTGCCAGGCTGATGGCGATGGCACCACAGCCGGTACCTATGTCGGCAATAATCGGCGACCTATAGCCCTGAGCCAAACTGAGGAGTTTTTCTACCAGAAGTTCGCTATCCGGTCTGGGTATAAGAACGTTCTGGTTGACATAAAAATCATAGCCATAGAATTCACGGTGCCCGGTAATATAGGCTGTAGGCTCGCCCTTCAGGCGGCGTCTGACCATCTGCCAGAAGGCTTCTTCGTGCTCCGGTTTAATTTCATGCTCAAGGTCTAAATACATTTGAACCCGGCTTATTTTCAGGGCTTGCCGTAGCAGCAGTTCGCTCTCCAGAGAAGAATACTCAATCTCATTGGAGAGTAGAACCTGACGGGCTTGGTTTAGGCTCTCTTCCAGGGTCATACTTTTCGTGTCTCTAATTGCTTTACCTGTTCGCTTGTCGCTAGGGCATCAATGAGCTCATCAAGCTCTCCCTGAAGGATTCTGGGTAGGTTGTGCCGGGTCAGACCGATGCGATGGTCGGTAACTCGGTCCTGTGGGAAGTTATAGGTTCTTATCTTCTCAGCACGCTCGCCGGTGCCTACCTGGGAGCGACGCTGCTCTGTTATCTCACCCTCTTGCTTGCGTTGCTCAGTATCTAAAAGCCGAGCTCGCAATACCGACATAGCTTTTGTCTTGTTCCTCAGTTGTGAGCGTTCATCCTGACAGACGGCTACAATACCGGTGGGCAGGTGGGTTACACGCACTGCGGTAGCTACCTTGTTTACATTCTGGCCGCCGGCACCGCCACTGTGAAAGATATCAATCCTTAGGTCATTGGGATTTATATTCACTTCTACCTCTTTGGCTTCAGGGAGAACGGCTACCGTAGCCGTTGAAGTGTGAATTCTGCCTGATGATTCGGTGGTAGGCACTCGCTGTACCCGATGGACACCCCTTTCATATTTGAAACGGCTGAAAGCCCCCTTGCCCTTTATCTCAAAGATGATTTCCCTGATGCCGCCAATGCCTGTCTCATTGACATCTATGATATCTATTGCCCAGCCTTTGGTTTGAGCATAGCGGCTGTACATACGGAAAAGGTCAGCGGCAAATAGCCCGGCCTCTTCGCCACCAGTGCCAGCCCTGATTTCCATAATGATATCCCTGTCATCATTGGCATCCTTGGGTAGCAGGGCAATCTTTAACTCCTGGAGTTGACGTTCTAGTTGTGATTCAAGGCTTGCTATCTCCTCTTTGACTAGGACTGTCATCTCCTCGTCCAGTCCTTGAATATGCATTGCCTTGACTTCCTCCAGGGACTTAGCGTTAGCTTTGTACTTCCTGTATTTCATTACTATGTTCTCCAGACTAGCTCTTTCCTGAGCCAGCGCTTGCAATTGTTTCAGGTCAGACATCACCTCAGGCAAGGCTATTTGCTGTTCTATCTCCTGATAACGTTTCTCTATTTTTTGTAACTGTTCTAGCATTTCTGGTTTGCTCCTACAAGAATTGTAGCATATACCTGGAAGGTGCTCAAACAATGATGGTGGATTTGAAATAAAATGGAAGAAGGCAACAATACAAGAGCAGGGAAGAAGTGTGGTAATTGGGGTTATGATATTTAACCTACCCGGGTCCCAGGCCAGATTCGGCTATCCGCTTCCAGTTTATAGCCCTCGGCTATTGTTACATTATCACCCAGAACCGAATCCTCCACGATGCTACCGGCACCAATACGGCAGTTATTAGCAATAATGGAACGCCTTATTGTAGCCCCAGCCCCTATGTCAACACCACCCCAGATAATAGAGTCCTCAATGATAGCCCCTTGTGATATCTTACAATCAGAACCGATAATCACCGGTCCGATTAGCTTTGCTTTCTGCTCTATAGTGCAGTTATTACCTATCACTGCCGGTTCGGTTATTTGAGCTGTTTGGTGAATATTATTCTGTTCCCCTATGATAACCTTTTCAGCTGAATGATACTGGTTGCTCTTGCCGTTGAGCAGGTCTTTGTTTAGCTGTAAATATTTCTCTGGGGTGCCTATATCCATCCAGTAGCAATAAGAGGGATAGGCATAGATTAGCTCGCCCCGTTCCAGGAGGGGTGGAAATACCTCGTGTTCAAAGCTGAACTTGGTTTGTGGTGGAATAGCGGATAACACATCCGGTTCCAGTATATAAGTGCCAGCATTTATCATATTGGTAGTTACCTGACTCCAGCTTGGCTTCTCCAGGAATTGTGTTACCCTACCCTGGGCATCAGTCTCTACCAAACCGTAGCTGGTGGGGTCGTCCACCGGGGTGAGGGCAATAGTTACCCTTGCTTTTTTCTGGCTGTGGGAATACATCATGGCGGTCAGGTCAAGGTCGGTGAAAATATCACCGTTCAAAACCAGAAAGCTCTCGTCTAAAAACTTTTCAGCATTCTTTATCGCCCCGGCTGTCCCCAGTGGGGTTTTTTCTAGAATATAGTTGAGCTTTATTCCGAATCGGCTACCATTGCCAAAGTAGTCTTCAATAGGCTGTGGCAGATAGCTTAGGGCTAAGACAGCTTCTTCAATATTATGCCGGTTAAAGCGTTGGATAGTATATTCCAGAAACGGGATATTCAGCAACGGTACCATGGTTTTTGGTGTGTTTATAGTTAGTGGTCTGAGTCTGGTGCCCAGCCCGCCTGATAGAATAACCGCTTTCATTGATTTCCTTGTTATTAGTTGCTTGGTAATGAAGGGGGTGCTTTCTAAGGGCATATAGTATATAATATCTAGGTTATTTTGGAAAGTGATAATAATTAAATCGCGTTAGGCTATGACTTATAATAAATTAATACTTTGAAGGGAGGCAAGCAAAGAGGAATGCCGCCTATAGTTTCGGTTATCGGTCAATCAAAGTCAGGAAAAACGACACTTATAGAAGGGCTGATTGCAGAGTTAAAGTCTCGGGATTACCGGGTGGCGACAATAAAGCATGCCGCCCAGGATATTAACCTTGATGAACCAGGTAAGGATAGCTGGCGTCATCTTCAGGCGGGGAGCGAAGCTACGGCTTTGGTTTCTAGGGACAAGGTCAGGCTGATTAAATCTATTACACCAGATGACACCCTTGATGAAATAGCCCGAATTCTGGGTGATGACTATGATATAATCCTTACCGAAGGCTTTAAACAGGCTGATGCCCCTAAAATATTTGTTTATAGTGATGGGGGTGGGTCATTGTTAGGCAATATCAAGAAGCTAATCGCCATAGTCAATGATGGAACCATCAAGACAAAAGTCAGACGGTTCTCCCATAAGGATGTTAATGGCTTGGCTGACCTTTTAGAAGAAGGCTTTATAAAGCCACAAAGAGAGAGGCTGGCAATTTATGTCAATGGTGACAGTATAATCTTGAGTAGCTTCACGAGGAAGATTATTAGTAGTGTCTTGATAAATATGGTCTCCAGTCTGAAGGGCGTTAATAAGATAAGAAACATTGATATATTTTTGAGGAGGCAGCCTAAATAGGGCTAGTTGGGTCTTACTTGCAAGCTTATTAATCTTAGCCATTGGGTATTGTCCTTGTTTCTAACTGGTATTTAGAGTCAGGTTTTTTCTAATAAAATTTTATGGGGTTGTGCTCTTGAAACATAAATCTAGGGTTTTAATATCAAAAACATTGGCAGGGAATTGCTTTGGCTAAAAAGAAGAAGATAGAAAGGCCCAAAGGCAAGTTAACCAAGCGTCAGCTTTCCAGCTGGCAGAAGCAAAAGCGAAGACAAAGACTTATCGTTGGTATAGGCATCTCTGTTGTTATTGCCGCTCTGGCTCTCGTTTCATCTGGTATTTATTATCAGTGGTATCTGCCCAAGGTCAAACCGCTCAGTGAAACAGTAATAGAAGTAAATGGTACCAAGTATAATATGGACTATTATATTAAAGCTCTTAAATTTCAGGTGGGAGACCAATATATCCAGTATGTGCAGTATTTTCTTGACCCGGTATTAGAAAACATCCAGCAAAATGAGCTAATCAGGCAGAAAGCCCTGGCACTGGGTATTAGTGTCAGCGATGGGGAAGTTGATGAAGAACTGAAGAGCCTTGACCTGCCGCTTGATAACCCGGCTATTAGAGATATATACAGAGTGCAACTACTTATCACCAAGCTTGAGGAGGAGTACTTTGACCCGCAGGTGCCGCTCTCTGCCGAGCAAAGACATATAATGGCTATTTTCCTGGAAAGCCAGAGCCAGGCGGATGAGGTTTGGAATAGATTAGTATTATTAAAAGAAGAATTTGGCGAAATTGCCAGTGAACTTTCTCTAGACAGCCTGACCAAGGAGGGGGGTGGAGACCTGGGGTGGAGACCAGAAGGTGCTTTAAGTGGGTTGCTGGATACATCTATACAGGATTTGGATGAGAAAATCTTTGAATATCCGATAGGTGTAACCAATTATCTATATGACGAGGGGAAGACAAAGGGTGTCGGCTACTGGCTTGTTCAGGTTCTGGAAAGGACAGAGGAGCCGGAAGAAGCCCATGTTCAGGTAATGTTGCTGTCCAGTGAAGAAGAGGCACTGGATATTCTAGACAGGCTGGAGGGGGGTGAGGACTTCATTCAACTGGCTGAGGAGTTTTCCCAATGGTGGTCAAGCGAAGAAGGAGCTGACATGGGATGGATAGCCCCAGATGATATGTGCCAGGCTTTTGATGACTTTGCCTTTAGCCCTGATACTGAGCTGAATACAACAAGTAGACCAATCCGTGATGAGTCGGAAACTACCAAGGGGGGTTACTGGCTATTCAAGGTGTTGGAAAGCGGTACTAGGGAGATTTCTGAAGAGGATAGGGATGTGCTGATGGCTCAAGTTGAAAGCGATTGGCTGGCGTCAATATGGGATGACCCGGAAAACAATATAGTTAGCTATCTGGATGAAGAAATGCGACAATTTGCCATAGACAAAGTTCTTGAGTGATAATACTGGATTAGAGGTACCGAAATATGGGGAAAAAGAGCATTGGTGTTGGTTTGATGGGATTGGGGGTGGTTGGTGGGCAGGTAGCCAGGGTTTTACTGGATAGGGTAGAGTCTCTGACTGAGCAGGCTGGCTGCCCTATTATACTGCGTAAGATAAAGGTCTTAAAACAGGATTTATCCCGCCCACAGGCAAAGGAGATGGACTGCCGGCTTTTTACTACCGATGACGATGAATTCTTTGCCACTCCTGGGGTGGATATAATCATTGAGGCAATCGGTGGTGAGGAACCAGCACTTAAGTATATAAAAAGGGCGCTTTCAGGTGGCAGGCATATAGTTACGGCTAATAAGGAGGTTATTGCCAAGTACGGGACAGAGCTGGCGGCTCTAGCCCAGGAAAGCAATGTCAGCCTGAGCTATGAGGCGGCTGTCGGTGGTGGCATCCCCCTGATTGCGCCGTTTCAACGTGACCTGATAGCTAATGAGATAAGGGGTATCTATGCCATAATAAATGGGACAACCAATTATATCCTGACCAAGATGTCTCGTGAGGGGATAGATTTCTCTTCGGCACTCAGCCAGGCACAGAGGTTTGGTTATGCTGAAGCTGACCCCAAGAACGATATAGAAGGGATAGACTCAACCTACAAACTGGCTATACTGGCCTCTTTAGCCTTCCAGTGCCGAATCCGACCTGATGACATCTTTTATGAAGGAATCACACGGCTTTCCAGCCGTGATTTCCGATATGCTAAGGAGCTGGGCTTTGCCATCAAGCTGTTAGCCATAGCCAAACAGAGTGATAATTCTGTTGAGGTGCGCGTCCATCCGGTTTGTCTCCCTGAAGACGATTTTCTGGCTAAGGTGGATGGTGTCTATAATGCCGTTCTGGTTGAGGGCGACCTTGTGGGCAAGGTAACATTTCTGGGTGAGGGCGCTGGTGCCCTACCCACCAGTAGTGCTGTTGTCGCCGATGTTGTACGTGTGGCGCGGGGCATTATCTTCGGTGCTGGCTACAGGGTTGTACCCAAACCTAGGTTGGATAGGACTATCAAGCCGATGCCGGAGATTGTAACCCGATACTTCATTAGGATGAACATCGCCGACCGTGCCGGGGTGCTGGCTAAAATTGCTAAGGTTCTGGGCGATAATAGTATCAGCATTGCCTCAGCAATTCAGAAGGAATCCGACGCGCTAACCCAGACAGCCGAAATCGTTATCATGACCTATCCCGCCCAAGAAAAAGGTTTTCGGCAGGCTCTTAGCGAGCTTAATCACCTGGATGTGGTTAAAGAAATAGGTAATTTTATACGGGTTGAGGTTTAAGCAGGAAATCTATGGCAAAAAACGGGGTTCTATTCAGGTATAAAGACCTACTACCGGTCACACCCGATACCCCCATGTTTTCATTGGGGGAGGGGGCTACCCCTCTGGTCAGGTCTCGCCAGTTGGAGAAAGAGATTGGCTGTAGCCAGCTATATTTCAAGCTGGAGGGATGCAACCCTACAGGCTCCTTTAAAGACCGGGGTATGGTGGTTGCCATAGCTAAGGCTCTGGAAGAAGGCAGTAAGGCTGTAATCTGCGCCTCCACTGGTAATACCAGCGCCTCGGCGGCGGCTTATGCCGCCAGCTCAGGCTTGGAGGCTATTATCATTATTCCAGAAGGCAAGATAGCCCCGGGTAAACTGGCTCAGGCTATTGTCCACGGGGCTAAGATAATAGCCATTGATGGCAACTTTGACCAGGCACTAAATATAGTAAGGAGCCTGACTAAGAAACACCCGGTTATCCTGGTGAACTCATTGAATCCGAATCGTATAGAAGGACAAAAAACGGCTGCCTTTGAGATTGTTGATGAGCTGGGTGATGCCCCCGATTATCTATTTATCCCGGTAGGTAATGCCGGCAACATTACCGCCTACTGGAAGGGTTTTAAAGAATACCACCAGGCGGGAAAGGCCAGAAATAAACCTAGGATGATGGGTTTTCAGGCTGAGGGTGCCGCCCCCATTGTCCTGGGGCATCCCATTGATAATCCGGAGACGGTTGCCACCGCCATAAGAATTGGTAATCCAGCCAGCTGGCAGAAGGCGGTTGTCGCCCGTGATGAGTCGGGTGGTATTATTGATATGGTCGGCGATAGAGAGATTATGACTGCCCAAAAGATGATGGCTAGTAAAGAGGGAGTCTTCGGTGAGCCAGCTTCAGCCGCCTCTTTAGCCGGTCTGCTGAAGTTATCCCGTCAGGGTATGGATTTAAGCAAGAAGCGAGCGGTATGTATTATAACTGGCACCGGGCTTAAGGATGCCGATATTGCCATTAAGGGCGCCAGACCATTTATCAAACTTCCGGCTGACTTATTAGCTGTGGAACAGGCTTTAGGCTGGAGTTAAAGCATAAATAAGGAGGTAGGGGATGGAAAAGGTAATCAGTGAGAGTATAGGGGCTTTCTACCAGCACTATCCCAGGGTAGCTGTTATAGTTACCGCTCATTCCGGGGGAAGGGATAATGCAGCATCTATAGCCTGGCATACCTCTATCTCAAAAAATCCTCCTCTCTATGCTGTTTCCATAGCACCAGGACACTTCACCTATCAGCTTATTGCCCAGAGCAAGGAGTTTGGCGTCAATTTATTGCCTGATGTAAGGGCTGAACTAGTGGCTGCCGTCGGTGGTAGCAAGGGCAGCGAGCTGGATAAATTTAAGAGCTTTTGTATTACCAGAGACAATCCAGCAAAGACATCGGTACCAATACTGAAAGATGCCTATGCTGCCTTTGAATGCAAACTGGTTGATGACCGGCTCTGTGGTGACCACAGAATGCTTATCGGTGAGATAGTTACTGTGCATTACCTTAAGGCAGCCTTTATGGAGGATGGAACACTTAATTTAGAAAAAGTAAGCCCGGTTTTGTATCTGGGAAACGAGCAATATCTTGATGTGGCTGATTGCAGAATCAGAACAGTAAACCGTGAGTTCTGTGCTGAGTACTTGAAAGTTTAATTTAAGGATAATGGAGGAGTTATTAGGTGTTTGACGAAGCAAAAATAAGGGCTTCAGTAGAATCCATTATAAAGGCAATAGGGGAGAATCCTAGGCGAGAAGGTCTAGCCGATACCCCGAGACGTGTCGCCGAGATGTACTCCGAGCTTTTTATGGGGATTGATAGAGACCCCAAAGAGGAGCTCAAGGTAGGCTATGAGCTAGGGCATCGGGAGATGGTAATCCTCAAGGACATCCCCTTTTATTCTATGTGCGAGCACCATTTCCTACCCTTTTATGGTGTAGTTCATATCGGTTACATACCAAACGAGGAGGGGCGTGTGGTGGGTATCAGCAAACTAGCCCGGGTGGTAGAAATCGTTGCCAAGCGACCTCAGATTCAGGAGAGGATGGCTACCGAAATCGCCGATGCCATTGCCGATGGTATAAAATGCGATGGGGTGGCGGTGGTTATTCAGGCTGAGCACCTGTGCATGGTGATGCGCGGTATCAAGAAACCAGGAGCCAGTGTTATTACCTCAGCCCTCAGGGGTAGCTTCCGACGCAAGGCAGCCAGCCGGGCTGAATTCCTGTCGCTGATACAGGGCAAGTAAATTACTCCCCCATTATCTGCACCACAACCTGTCTTGAGCGAGGCCGATTGTCAAAATCCAGAAGCACTATCTGCTGCCAGGTGCCCAGAGCCAGCCTTTTTTGGTTAAAGGGAATTACCAGCGATGCCCCCAGCAGTGAGGCACGGATGTGTGAGTAGCCATTGCCGTCCCCCCAGGCACGGTCGTGGGTATATGGGATGTTCTCCGGCACCAGCCGCTGCCACATCTCTTTGAGGTCAGAGATTAAGCCGGGTTCATATTCTATGGTGGTTACTCCAGCGGTGGAGCCAGTGACAAACACGGTTACTGTGCCGCTTTCTACAGTCGCTTTGGCTAACCGCTGTTCCACCTGTGGCGTAATATCAACAATATCGCAATGACCCCTGGTACTAAGGCTGATGGTATCGGTTGTTATCATAGTGCACCTCCAATAGCTGGTTGTTAAATATCTACAAACTCATCCCAGAGGACGTCCTCTAGGTCAAATACCGGGCCATCTTGGCACACCTGCTTGAGACCTGTTTTTGTCTTCACCGTGCACCCGTAGCAGACGCCAAGTCCACAGCCCATTCTGACTTCCAGTGAAATCTGAACAGGTTTGTCTTTCAGTTCTGGCATTTTAGACATTGTTTTATACATCGGGCTGGGCCCACAGGCAAAGAGCTGGTCTGCCCAGTCAATATATTCAGGAAGAAGCTCGGTTATCATGCCCCTATAGCCGACTGTGCCATCTTCGGTAGCTGAGACCAGTTCAATTTTTGGAGATATAGAAAGCCTTTTGTTGTCTGCAGTGCCGTAAAGCAGTTTTACCGAATGTTTTTCTCTTAATGCTTCCTGTGCTAAGAAATATAGTGGAGCAATGCCATTACCACCAGCCACTAGCAATAGGTTGTTTGAATTGGGTTTAATAGAAAAGCTATTACCCAGCGGTCCTAGTAGGTCTATTTTGTCACCGGCTTGGCGCCGGGATAGCCAGTGAGTGCCCTTGCCGTTAGGTAACACAGCATAGAAAAGTGCAATACTGTTATTATTAACCTGATGGATGCTGAATGGCCTGCGTAGAAGACATTCATCGTCGCAGTCAATCATAACGAATTGCCCTGGTTTTGCCTCCGAAGCTATATCCGGGCATATCAGCCATATAAGTTTAGAACTTGAATACTTTAAACGTCGGCGGGCCCAAAATTCTGCCCACAATTTTTTATTGGATTTTACAGTTGCTAAAACTTGCTTCAATCTGGCTCCTTTACCCGATAATTCGGCAGGGGCTGGACGCTAAAGGCTTGATGACTATCAATGAGTATCTCAGCTGCGGCTCGGACGGTATCCAGCGATGTGAAGCAGGGAATACGCTTCTCGGCTGCCGCCCGGCGGATATGAAAGCCGTCTCTTAATGGCACGCGGCCACCGGTTATGGTATTAACGACGCCGTCTACAGTGCCATCCCGGATGATGTCAACAACATTCGGATGGCCTTCACTCAGTTTCTTGGTTATCTTTTTGACCGAAAGTCCAGCGTCTTCTATCATAGCCGAGGTTCCCTCCGTGGCATAGAGCCTGTAGCCGGCATCAGAGAACCTCCTGATTATGGGTAGGGCTTCAGCCTTATCCCTATCAGCAATACTAAAAAGTATCACCCCTTTATCTGGCAGCATAAGCCCGGCCGCCAGCAGTGCCTTAGCTAAGGCGGCATTAAAGGAAAAGTCAATGCCCATTACCTCACCGGTGGACTTCATCTCTGGACCAAGATAGGTATCAACACCCGGCAGTTTGGACATGGAAAAGACCGGCGCTTTAATGGCAATAAGTTTTTTACTGGGCAGTAATCCGGTACTATAACCCTGCTCTTTCAGGCTGACTCCCAGCATAACCCTGACAGCGGCATCCACCATTGGCACTCCGGTGACCTTGGAGATAAACGGGATGGTGCGACTAGCTCGGGGGTTGACCTCTAGGACATAGACTTTTGAAGTCTTAGAGGTGCTATCAGGCACAATGTCAAACTGGATATTCATTAGTCCTTTGATATTAAGCGCCAGCCCGATGCGGACGGAATAGTCAACAATGGTATCTATTTCAGACTGGGTAAGATTCACCCCGGGATATATCGCCATAGAATCACCACTGTGCACCCCGGCCCGCTCAATATGCTCCATTATGCCCGGAATAAAGACACTCTCCCCATCACCGATAGCATCAATCTCCACTTCTTTCCCCTGAAGGTACTTATCAATAAGAACTGGATGACCGGTATCCAAGTCAGTGGCCATTTTCATATAACGGGCTAGCTCACTATCATCATGGACTATCTCCATTGCCCTGCCGCCAAGGACATAGCTGGGGCGTACCAGTACCGGGAAACCGATAAGCTCAGCTACCTTGAGGGCTTCGTCAACTGTGGTTACTGCTGCCCCAGGTGCTTGGGGTATGCCTAACTGGTTGAGGAAGTTCTCAAAGCGTTTCCTGTCCTCAGCTAGGTCTATAGTTTCCGAGCTGGAGCCGAGCAGTGGTATACCGGAGCGGAACAGGGGCTCAGCCAGGTTTATAGCTGTCTGACCACCGAATTGGACTATGGATGGCGGGCGTGAGTTGTTAGAATTACTAGCTTCATTTTCCAGGATGTCGCGCAGACTTTCTTCATCCAGAGTCTCAAAGTAGAGGCGGTCGCTGGTATCAAAGTCGGTGGACACCGTCTCCGGGTTGGAGTTGACCATTATACTCTTAAAGCCCGCTTCCTGTAGCGCCCAGGCGGAGTGGACGCTGCAGTAGTCAAACTCGATGCCCTGTCCAATGCGGATGGGCCCACTGCCGATAACCACCGCTTTATTTACTTGCTGAGGTAAGGCTTCGTTCTCCTGCTCGTAGGTGCTGTAGAAGTAGGGGGTGGCGGCATCAAACTCGGCGGCGCAGGTATCCACCATCTTATAGACGGGGCGGATGTTCCAGTCGTGGCGCATCTTGCGCACCTGCTCGGGGAGACGGTCGCCGAGGGTACCAATCT
>CAYGXW010000027.1:0-16479 GCA_964354125.1 uncultured Dehalococcoidales bacterium | reverse complement strand
ACAATTTGCTGATGACAGCATACTGCTTCATCGGGGCTAATTCCACACTAGACATTGGAGCGTGACTCAACAAACCGCTAAAAGGTGCAATTAAAGGTTGAGCGCCACAAACTAAAATGTGACCTGCGTCAGTTAGACGTTCCGGAGTACTATCGTAATCTGAACCGCCAGAATTTGCGTAGGGCTGTAAACAGGACCGCCGCAGATGTTAACTTAACCGGCAGAATTTCCCAATTGGAGAGACTGGTCCTTTTTTGCACAGCCAGTCCCGTAGCGTAACCGAGAGGAAGAAGTAACTTCGTGGTCACGTTGAATACCTCTGCCATGAGGTTGAGCGGTTGGGTGGACGGGAAGTTGAATGGGAATCCAACTAGAATCCAGACAAACCATTCAACCACGAAAGCCGAGAGCAGAACTATCGATAATCTCTGCAACGCGAAATGTTTGCGTGCCTGGAGTAGTCCGAGAAGGATCGAACAGACCAGTAAGACAATTCCCCATAAGGGGAGATTACCCGTGGGAGGGAACCGTCCGGTGACGTTGAAGAGAATTTCATAAAGAAACAACGTGAAAAAGCAGCTACGACTCCATTGTAGAACGCAACTGTCCTTCCGCTGCTTCGAAATCTCCAAGTCACAAAGATAAAGACAGACACTAAGGTTATGATAGTGGACAAACGAATAGGGGCAGAGCCAAAGAAGATCCAAAGCCTGTCAACGTGAATCATTAGGATTGAAATCCCTCATATGCCTATTTCACCTCAAGCCTGCCTATTAGCTTTTCTACCTCTTGGCGATCATTGCAGAAGCTCATCAAAGTTTCGCCGCTAATAATCCGCCTGAGATAGAGGTCTACCAGTGCCTCATCCAGTGAAATCATGCCTATATCCCGGTGGGTGCGAATGGTATTAGCTAGCTGGTAGATCTTACCCTCACGCAGTAGATTTCTTACTGCTGAATTAGCCAGCATAATCTCAACAGCGGCTATCCGCCCGGAACCATCGGCTCTGGGTACCAGCGTCTGGCACAGTACAGCAATAAGTAGTGAAGCCAGCCGTGTCTGGGCTAGGGTACGCTCGTGAAGTGGAAAGAGGTCTATTATTCTCTCCATTGCCTGTGGAGCACTGGGGGCATGGCCAGTACTTAATATCAGGTGTCCGGTTTCGGCTACATTCAACACCGCCGCCGCCGTTTCCAAATCCCTCATCTCTCCTACCAGAATAACATCCGGGTCCTGCCTCAAGACATGCTTAAGAGCCTGGGCAAAAGACAATGTATCGCTACCCAACTCACGCTGGGTTATGGCGCAATTAATACTGGGGTAGACATATTCTATAGGGTCCTCAATAGTAAGCACATGGCGGCTATCGTTAAGATTCAGGTGGTGTATCATGGCGGCCAGGGTGGTGGTTTTACCACTCCCGGTCGGTCCAGTAACGATAAATAATCCCCGTTGTTTCATTATAAGCTGCTTACATATCTTCGGTAGCTCTAGCTCATCTATGGTGGGTATTACTGGTGGCAACAAACGCACTGCCAGGCTGATAGCCCCGCGTTGCATGGCAGCATTACACCGAAAGTGCCCCACCTCAGATAACACATAGCCAAAATCAAGCTCCAGTTGCCTGTGGAATTGCTCCCTTTCTTCAGGGCTAGTTACCTGGAGAAAAGCCTCATTTATATCTGATGCCATTAATGGCGCCGCCCCGTTGATTGACTCAAGAGAGCCATTGACACGGAGCAGCGGTGGGCTGGCAACAACCATATGTAAATCTGATGCCCCCCTTGATTTAGCTGTACGAAGTAAAGCAATAATATCCATATCCTTCCACCCCCTTATTTGAGGAGAAGCTCAAAGCTATAAAGTCTGATCTCCTCTTCAGCCTCTTGTCTGAAGACCTCTCTAATTGATGAAATAGTAACCTCAGTGAATCGGCCACTACTCCTTAGGTCCCTGGCATAAATGAAAATATCATTCTCGGTCGGTGCTAAACCACTTATGGTCACCGAATCACTATCATATTCTATATTCAGCAGGGTTACAGTCTCTGGCAGTAGGTCAACAACCTCTCGCACGTCTCTATCAGTCTTGTCAAGCCCCTGTTCCAGACTAGCAATCTTGGCTTCAATACTACCTGCCATAATCTCGGCTTCTATTGGCTGGAGATTGGCTTCTTCCTGCTGACTTATTATTTCCTGCTGGTTCGCTATTACTCCAAGCTGTGCTGTAATACTACCATCAACAGCTATTATCTGAGACTGAAATTCCTCCACTTCAGACTGCAAATCGTCTGCCTGAGAACGCAAATCTTCTATCTGAGAACGTATTATGTCCGCTTGCATATACAGTCCATCCAGAGGAGAAAGTATTACATCTGTCTTGTTACCAACATCCCAGATGACAAGCCCTCCATACGCAAGGGCACCAATGCCCACTGCAATAGCCACCGGAACGAAGATTCTGGTCCAACTAATACCCTGAGGCTGGTATGCTCCGGGCAAAGCATTAAAATCAACTATTGAAAAGTAGTTTTCCTCCCCTCCAGGTAGTTGCCCTTTAAGGGCAAGCCCTATATTGACCATGAATTTACCCGGACTGAAAGCCTCTGGGAATTTTATCGGTGGTAGTAATGCTGAGATGGGATAACCCGCTCTACCAACAAGAGATGGCCACATATCCGGCACCTCGGCTAGGTCACCACAGACAAAAACCGGCACCGAAGAACCCAGTGGTTTCCCTGGATTACTAGAGTTATAGAAGGCAACCGTTCTGGCAAGCTCTTCTGCAATAGCCGGCAGCTTCTCTTCCAGAGACGCCGATTCAGTAGGCAAAGATAGGCTGCGTATTACCTGGGGCATCCTATCAGTCATAATGACAATATCAAGATAGGTCAACCAGGAGTTGATAACTATCGCTTCGGGGGCGTTGGCACATCGTGCCAGTGCCAAGGGTGCCAAGTCCATAACATCAGGCTTTAGACCTGCTTTACGCAGTGTCCTGAGCAAGGTATCGGTTGAATTGCGGGGATAAGCAACCAGAAAGAGGCGCGTCTCTCCCTTGGGAGCCGGGATGGGCTGGTAAGAAAGGTAAACCTGCTCCAAGGGTAATGGTATCACACGTCTCGCCTCGTTTATTACTGCTTCAGGGAGTAGAGCCAGGGATAACTCAGGCAGAGTAATGACACGAAATATGGAATTGAGCCCGCTTAAACCGGCAATAACCCTCTTGTCACTTACTTTGCCAAGCTTATATATTTTTTTAATGTTCTCAGCCACTAGGTCTTCATCAACGATAACACCATCGCTAACCAGTTTTGGCTCCAGCATTAAGCTAGCCCACACTTCTACCTGCATGCCCTTGGTCACCAGCAGTTTTATTTCCGTATCTTCAATATATAGAGTAACTTTCTTAGCCATATCTATTCACCCTCATAAGTATAAATATTAAGCGTTATGTCAGCTGATGGAATCTCCTGCTTCTCTATCTCCTCAGCCACTCTTTTCTCTACAGATCCTTCTACTATGCCCGCTACTGAGTCCACCATCTTTTCTTCTACTAACTCAGCAATATACTTATTTAGCAAGCCCGCTATATCCCCCGGCAGTGCTCCCATTATCTGTTCCCCTAATAACCCCGCTATGTCTTCCCCCAGTAAATCCACAATGGCATCTTCTCCCCCCTCCGCTATCAAAGCAGCAATCTCTTCTGCCAGCGGAGACACTATCTCACTTATTATTGACCCAGCTATATGTTGTTCTATCAACTCCGCCAGGTCTCCGGATAGCAAGTCCATAAAACCTGCTTCTACCATTTCATTTAATCTTGATTTAATTTCCCCCGCCATCTCCTCAACCGTCTGTGTATCTATCTCATCTGGCCAGTCACTCTCCGGACCAGTAACTTCTGCTATTGCCTCTATTATAAACCCCACCAAATCTTCTGTTGTTAATTCCGCTATCGCTTCTGCTGTCAATTCCGACCTTATTCCCTCTTCTAAATTCTCCTTTTCCTCATCGGTCAGAGGTTCAGGTACTGTTATAGCTATCGGCTCCAAGATAGCCGTCTTAAAATTACTATCCTTTACTATTATATTAATGAAGCCAAGTATATCAGCCACCCCACCCCGTACAGCTATGGTAAACTTCGTGTTGTAGTATTTAATATCATTTTCTACCACAGAGATGGGGTCGGCTACAGAAAGACCAACTACCATCAGGTTGGAATCCTGAGCAAATTCAAACAGTGTCTCATTATATTCAATGCTCTCTACTTGGCTGATGAATTTTGCCGCCGTCTCGTCAAGCAGTGCTAAAGCCCGTAAAATAGCCTGGGCTCGCTCATCCTCCAGCTGACTTAGCTCATCCTCCAGCAGGCTAAGTTCATTGGCTAATTCACCAATTGTGCTCTGCCGCTGAGCCATTTCAGCCTCTAATTGAGTCATTCCAGCTTCTATTTGAGCCAGTTCTTCCTCCAGGTCTGTCTTATTAGATAATAGATTTGGTATGACTGCCTCAGCGGCCGCTACTCTATCTTCGGCTTCTTGTCGTTTCTCTACCTTATCCTGGTAGAGCATATACAGGATAACAGCGGCAACAACGAAAAGCCCTACCCCCAAAATTATCCAGAATGGCTTGCTTAGCTTCATATTTTTACCCTTTCATCAAATCACTAAATAAAACATTTCCCTTAGTGTATTAGATAAGTAACAGTTCCGCCAGTAGTGGTCTCACTGCGGAATGAGAGAACGATATAAACCAGGTTCCAGATGTCAATATCTGTCCATATGTCTATTTCAGCCGAGGTATCCCCCGGTGATAGTAGATTATCGTCCCAGCGGACATAAAAGGTATCTACATCCACACCCTCGGCACTCATCCCGATAGACACACCGTTCCAGACATTATCCGTGTTGGTACCCCCCAGACCCAAAATATCATCGTTATCTGGAAGCTTGGTACCATTAAACCGCAGGTAGTCACCTGGATACCAGATATCCCCTTCGCCGACAAAGCAGGTCATTTTAGCCACGATGACATCACCAGCTATCGGGTCGGGAACCAGGAAGCTGCTGATGATACCCCCAGGCTCGCCATCCTGGTCAAAATCAAGAAAATCAAGATATGGTGTGCCAGGGTCCTCATGATCCTTATACAAAAAGTCATCGTAGAGATAGAGCTGGTGCCCTGTTGTCTCGGGGCTGGTATAGATGATTATCAGCGACCAGCCAGCATAAGCCCATTCGTCATAGCTATCCCAGGTAGCATACACATTACCCACGGTATAAGTGCCATTGCCCGGGTAGTTACCATCATCACCCTCTTCAGTAAACGCCCGAACAAGCTCGGTTACATCCTTTTTACAGGAGTAGGAGTAACCGGCTGGCTGACCATAGCTGGTGTTATCTATCCACTGCACTATGTCAGCAGTTATTTCTTCGGTATTGGTTGGGTCTTCCTGCGGCTCACCCAACTCGTCAAAGTAAACTCTATCACCATCTATCTCAAAATAGGCTAAGGTATCGGCGAATGCCGCCCCTGAGACTTCATAGATAGCCATATCATCAATATAGCAGTATTCATCGGTACTGTTAGCATTCCATAAAAACCTTATCCTGAACTGGTTTGTCAGGTATTCATCGGGGATGGTGTAGTTAAAGGTCTGCGGTGAGCTGCCTATATCATCATTAAAGGCCGCTATATTACCGCTCCAGGTGCTACCACCATCATTAGAAAGGGCAAAGTAGAGATAGTCGTCTGATTCTAAATAACCTGTTTCACGCTGGTCCCAGAATAGAGCCAGCGTATGGCCTGAATAAGCACTTAAATCTATGTTCTCTACCATGGTAAGCGTCCGCTCGGCTATGGTGCCTCCTCCCTGCCCCATGAATTCATCATTATTATAGATTGTCCAGTGGCTACCAGGTAACCAATCGCCTGAGAACACAGCGATATCAATATCATCAATATAAGCATACTCATCTGTGCTATTGAACTCCAGGTAAAACCTTATCTTGAAACCACTGGTTAGATATGAATCGGGTATCGTGTAGCTGAAAGGACTTGAAGGGTTGTCATCATGGAAGGCTTCAATGTTGCTGCTCCAGGTGCTACCACCATCGCCTGAAATGGCAAAGTAGAGATAGTCGTCTGATTCCAGCCATCCAGTTTCACGCTGGTCCCAGAATAGAGCAACCATCTTACCCTGGTAGGCGCTTAAATCAATACTCCCTGCCTTGGTAAGGGTTCTATCGGCTGTGGTGCCACCACCCCATCCCATGAATTCATCATTGTTATAGATTGTCCAGTGGCTACCAGCAATCCAATTGGGTGAGAGTAGCGTTTTGATTTCAATATTATCAATATAGCAGTATTCATCGGTACTGTTAGCATTCCAGTAGAATCTTATCCTGAAACCACTGGTTAGATATGAATCGGGTATGGTGTAGCTGAAGGGACTGGACGGGTTGTCATCATGGAAGGCTTCAATGTTGCTGCTCCAGGTGCTGCCGCCATTATTGGAAAGGGCAAAGTAGAGATAGTCATCTGATTCCAGCCATCCAGTTTCACTCTGGTCCCAGGAGATGGTAACCGTCTGGCCTGAATATGAACTTAAATCCCGGTTATCTTTCATCCTGAGATATTTATCAGGGTCGCTCCCTTGAGGGTGCGCACTAAATCTGCCGCTAGATAATAACCAGTCGCTACCTGGAATCCAATTGTTAAGAGTGGAACAGTCATCCAGGAATACTGTTTGCCAGGTACCAAGGCTGGAACAGTCATCCTGCCATATTGATTGCCAGGTACCGAAGGTGGAACAATCGTCCTGCCATATTGCATCGCCAATGGGCTCCAGCTCCAGCTCTTCTTCCAGCCAGCCTGACCAGTAAAGGTAAGCGGCGGCGACATCAGCATTCTCAGGGATAGTATCAACCGTAGTTGAACTCTCAGTAAGCAGGATATCCCGGTATCTTATGCTGGGACTGCTCCGTGCCATCAGACTATTACCGATGGCAAGGTAGTCTCCGGCAAAGGCGCCGGCAACATTCCTCAACTCGCTTTTAACGGCATAGGCTTCAATCTCAATGGCGACCTCAGTAGGCTCATCAATCTTATAAGCAACAGAATTAATCTCGTATACCCTGACATCAGCATCCCAGGAGAAGGGTATATCTATATTGCCCCCGGTTACCATCCAGGAAAGGGCTTCGGGTACTCCCCCTAATGGGGTAAATTGGAAGTTGATTTTGGCAGTCTTGGGCGTCATCGCTGGTATAACCTCGGGGAGGGCATTGAACATAATACCGGGGGAAGCATAATGCCAGACTATAGCCTGCCCACCAGCGTGAGGTGTGATATACACCTCAGAAGGATAGTATATAAATAAGGGGTTTTCCTCAAGGTTGCTTGACTCTTCAACATAGGTAAAGCCTGGCGGCAGCCATATACCTATATCCGTTACCCGGCATTCCTCCGCGGGATTATAGACGGAACTACTGGGATAGTAGTCTATCTTGATTTCATAGGTGTCTGCCCCGGTGACGGTGCCGGTTACTATCAGCCTCGGTTCTCCTTCAGTACCGCTACCCTCAATGATGGCTCGCAGGTCGTTCTTGGTCAACCCCATAGCCGCCGGGTTTATACCCTTGGGAATCCATATATTGGTGATGGTAACACCTACATCCCTGTCATTTACAGATAACGGCTCAGGATAGGGATATGATGTACCGTATACATCATAGTCATACTGGTTGTAAGGGGGGCTGGTGAATTTTATACTTAAATTACCACCCTTTATCTGCCATAAACCATCCTCAATCCCGCTATCAGCAGCAAAAAAGTCTTCCAACTTTTCCTCGTTTATCTTACCGGCATTAAGCCCGGTGCCCATATAAGACAGGAGTGGAGCCAGAATAAGACTGCCCACAGCCAACAGAATCAACACCAGGATAAATGCCTGTCCTGCCTCATCTTTTATCCTTCTGGCTAGTTTAGGTAATATAGTTTTCATAATTTCACCCCTCATACCGCACTATATACCAGGCCGGGGAGTAATCTCGTATACCCTGGTCTCACTTGCCGACCTAAAACCTTCTACAGATGCGGTTACCGTTAAAATAAGCTTATTACCGTCTAATTCAAGGTTAGTGACGCCTAAACCGGGAACGATATATCTAGCTATAATATTTTCGGATGTTGGTACATCACCAACATAATAGCTCCGCTTAAGCTCTCCATCTGCAATAGTAATGGTATAGTCAGACCGATAGTTAACGCCATTCCAATCTGTCCATCTTAAGGAAACTAACTCAATAATATCTGTAGTTTCTAGGTCATCAACAGTATTAATAATTTGAGCCATCTCGGCATCACGGCTAATATAATAACCGGCACTCTGCACCTGCCGGACAGCGGTCATACGATTAGAGGCGCTGGCATTCACGCTAAAGAGCTGGTAAATAGCCACGGCAATACCGCTGATTATAAGACCGGTAATGGCGACGGCCACTATCAGCTCAATCAGTGTATATCCCCTCTGTTCCCGGTTTATTAAACCCAGCTTTTTAAACATCACTGACGACTCACTTTATAGCTTTCTAATTCAAGAACCACTTTATCATGGTTCTTAATAACCAGCTTTATTCTTTGGAGCCCACGGTCCATAATTTCCGCTTGATTATCTTCACTATTCCAGGGAACACCGATTACACCTAGAACAGTCTCTCCAGCACGGTTAACACTATATATGGCAAAACTAGGGTGCGCGCTGGTATCAATCGGGGGATTATATTCCGCCTCACCATTAACAAGTGGAAAAGCTGTTTCATATAATTGCTCTCTAACGCTTTCCATCTGGCTTCGGGCTAGGCTTTCAGCCACAGCCCGCTCATCAGATATCAGCACACCCTTGGAAGAAACGGATAAAGCGGTAAGAAAGGTAGCCGCAATAACCCCGAGGATTGCCAGGGCTATCAGCACCTCAATCAAACTAATCCCTTCTTCCCTTTTTATAAGTTTTAATATCATTGCATCTGTCCATACATAGAATAGATAGCCGAAACCATAGATAGAGCGATAAAGCCGATTACTATACCAATAACTACGGTTATAACTGGCTGGATAAGCCCCACAGCGGCGCTAGTTCTATCATCAGCCTCCATTTCGTAGCTTTCGGCTACGGTAGCCAGTGTATTATCAAGGTTACCGGTTTCCTCACCAACGCCCGTCATTTGCACCATCAAGGGGAGGAAGAGCGGCCTCTTTGACATTGGTTTGGATAAGCCTTCGCCCCGAATTAACTCTTGCTGTACACCTGTTATAGCTTCAGCCATAATCTTATTGTTAGTTCCCTGAATTGCCATAGAGAGAACCTCTGGTAAAGGCAAGCCAACCCGGAACAACAGTGATATGGTTCGACAGGCACGAGAAAGTTCACTTAGAAGTAAAATACGCCCAATCGTCGGCAAACGAAACGATGTTTTATCCCACCTGTATTTACCTGCCGGAGTCCTGATATATAAATAGCCCAAAATAATTAAAGCTACTATCCCGGCTATAAGGTAAAGACCATAATCTGTAAACCAGGTGGTCACCCCAATAAATATCTTTACCGGAAGTGGCTGTTCCGCCCCAAATGCAGAATATAGCTGGACGAAGGTGGGTAAAACAAAGACCACCATTATGGCTACCACTATAATAGCCACAACAACGACAACGACCGGATAGGTCAGGGCGCCCTTTATTCTCTTTTCTGTCGTCACTCCCCTCCCAATATAGTCAGCCATCTGCCTGAGTACAATCTCCAGATTGCCACTCCTCTCACCGGCAGCTATTGTTCGGGAATATATATTAGAAAAAATACGGGGGTGTTTCCTCATCGCCACTGACAGCGAACTACCACCACGAATGTCAGATACTATATTACCAATCGCCTTCTGTAAGGTACGGTTTGTCACCTGAGCCTGAAGTAGCTCTAAAGAGGCAACAATGTCAGTGCCCGATTCCAGGAGCAACGCCAGCTGGCGAGAGAACATGATTACCTCTCTAGGATTTACTCTGGAAAAGAGAGCCGATAGTTTCCCCAGGTCGGTAAAAGCAACATATTGCTTAATTCTAAGTACCTGATAGCCACCATAGCTTAGTAGCTTAGCGGCTGCCTCTTCATTGGTAGCTGAAAGCCTGCCCTTAACCAGTTTCTTGTCCTTGCTATAAGCTACATAAGAAAAATCCATCTTTATCCACCTTATAACTGTTGTTCTGCAGAGTAGGCACTACGCAGGACTTCAGATGGCGTCGTGATGCCTTCTTTTACTTTATTCATACCGTCATTCATCATAGACACCATACCCTCCTTGAGTGCCTGTGCCTTAATATCAGCCGCACTAGCCCCATTAATAAGCATCCTTTTTATGGTATCACTCATGTAAAGGATTTCAAATATTCCTATTCGACCCATATAACCAGTATAGGCACACATTTGGCAACCAGCGGCATACATAAATTTGGTCTTTTTTTCTCCTATTTCCTTCTCATAAGCCAACTGCTCTACCAGAGGGGCATCAATGATCTGCGTGCAGTCAGGGCAGATACGACGTACCATTCGCTGAGCCACAATGCCAATAACTGCCGAGGCTATCAGGAAAGGTTCTACTCCCAGGTCGATAAGCCGGAAGAGCACTCCCACGGTATCGTTAGCGTGTATGGAAGACAGCATCAGGTGCCCAGTCAAGGCTGCCTGAACGGCTATATTGGCTGTCTCAGCATCACGTATCTCACCGACCAGTATTACATCGGGGTCAAGGCGAAGTATAGACCGCAGTCCACTAGCAAAGGTTATACCGGCTTGAGGATTAACCTGAATCTGATTAATATCTTCAAACCGGTATTCAGCCGGGTCCTCAATGGTAATGATATTCCGGCCCATGGTGTCCAGTGATATAACTGAGGCATAAAGTGTTGTGGTTTTACCAGCTCCGGTAGGGCCACTAACCAGCATCATTCCATAAGGAACCTTGAGCATTTTATTAAACTTTTCCTCACTATCAGGCAGCAGCCCGAGCTCAGACAGCCCTAATGTAGCTGTTGACTTATCCAGAAGGCGCAGAACGGCCATCTCGCCGTGTACAGTAGGAGCAGTAGCCACCCTGATATCTATCTCCCTGCCCTTCGCCTTGGTGGAAAACTGGCCGTCTTGAGCACGGTGATGGTCGGCAATATTCATATTTGACAGAATTTTAATTCGGGAAACAAGAGCCGGGTGTATATCTAGGGGCAGCGACATCATATCCTGTAGTGTACCATCAATGCGATAGCGCACCCTCAAACGACCCTCCTCTGGCTCAACATGAATATCAGAGGCGCGGGCTTTAACCGCTTCATCAATAATAAGATTGAGAGCCTGAGCCAGCGGGGCATCAATAGCGGCATCAATAGCCAGTATATCATCATCCGCCCCACCAGAAACTGCAATATGAGAGATATGCTTTGCAATCTCACCGTAACCCTTATAATTAAAGTCAATGGCATCCCTGATTTCCTTAGCATCACCAGCTACCGGTTTAATTCTCATCCGGCTCTGGACCGCAAAAGCCTCCAGGGCAAGAATATCAGTCGGGTCTGCTATAGCCACTTCTAGCGTCTTACCGCTTATAGTCATCGGGATAGCACTATATCTCCTGGCCAGCACTTCAGGAATCAGCTGTATCGCCTCAGGCTTTACCATCTGCCTCATTAATTTACGGGTTTTGGTTTCCTTACCTTTCGCTTCTTCTACTTCAGCTGGCTTTCGGGGATGACCGGCTTTTTCTCCAACAACAGCCGGTTCAGAAGCTGATTTCTGCCCCAGTTCCAGTATCTTTATTCCCTGATGTTGAACAAACTGCCTAGCTTCAGGGCTGAGACTGCCTTTCATTAGGGCAATAACCTTATCATCAATAGAAGTATCATAGGCTTTGGTATCAAATAATGATACTTTATCCAAACCTACTTCTTCCTCTCCACTGATAATTTCTACCCCCAGGTTATGACCAATCCTGGTGCCGTTGCCATAAGCCAATATATCAAAGATATATTCCACCCCCGACCTGCCCTGAACTTTAGCCTTCTCCTCAACCTTGTAACCCAGATTGACCAGGGATTCAATTAATTGAGCCTTTGTCTCAAACCTGAAGGGCTTTTTGGTTCCATCACTCCTTTCAGGGGGCTGGGAGAGTAAATATCCTATCTTTTCCTCATCAATGACCTTTATACGCTGTATTCCGGCTAGTTGCTTTGTCTCCGGGCTGACTCTAGGGACGGCAATCATAACCCTATCCTTAATGCCAGCATCGTAGGCTTTATTAGCAAAATCAAACATAATACTTGCTTCCGACTCTTTGTTACCACCCATAGCAATACAGATAACCATAACCTGGGTAGTTAAGCCATCATCCTTTTCAGCCAGCATATCAAAGGTATGCTTAATTCCCGATTTGCCCAGGCGTTGAGCCTTAACAGTTACCTTATAACCCTGCTTCTCGAGGTACTTTATAACCCTGCTCTCCACCTCTTGCCCAGGCATTTTTCGGTCCATCCCCTCATGCTCCATCATATACTATCCTCTTAATAAAAACTAAGTTAAAGTGTAATTAAATATTTGTTAGAGTATACCCTATTATTTGTGTCATTATTATTTGTGTCATTTTTTTTCATCTACTGCAATCAAGCCGCGTTTTATTGCCAAGACAACGGCATGGGCCCTATCATTAGCGTTTAGCTTGCGCAATATGGCGCTAACATGATTCTTTATCGTCTGCTCACTTATCTCCAGGATACGGGCAATTTTCTTATTGGTGTTACCATTAGCAATATAGTTCAGTATCTGCATCTCTCTTTGAGTCAAGGGTGCTACTATAGTTTCCATTTTGTCGCCTAATAATGCCATATCCTGGAATTGCTTTAATACATGTCTGGCTACTGAAGGCCGGGCCATAACACTTTCATTTATTGGGTATTCACCATGGGAAGCCCTCTTTATAATGTCAACCAGCTCTTCAGCCGTGCTATTCTTCCTGAGACAAGCAACTGCGGCGCTCCTAATAACCTCAAAGAGCTCTTCATCATTAGGGTCCGGGCTTAGTATTATCACCCTTGTATTGGGGAAATTTCTGGCAATTCTACGGCCCAGCTCAAGTCCGCTGTGAGTTGCCAAGTCAGAACCCAGTAGTACAATATCAGGTAGATTGGCTTCTATAATACCTAGCGTGTCATGGTTTGGGTCACACTCCATGACTTCAATACCGTCCTGATTTGACAGTGCCTGGCGCACACCAGCCCTGAAAAAAGCCTGCTCATCAATTATCATTACCTTTGTCCTATCCACTGTTCACCTCCCCATCATTCTCTTTATTAATTAATGCCCTGCAGCAATCAAACAGCCTTTATTTAGCCACCCTTCTTTCTCTACTCCGGCTATCCTTTGAGAAAAAGCTATCAATGTCTTCCCTTTTAAATCTACGGTCACCCCGGGAGCCAATACGATATGACTTCAATATTCCCTGATTACTCCATCTCCTCACCGTGTTAATATGGACGCTGAGAATACGGGCGACTTCACTTGTCGTCAGCATGGGGTCAATATCATTGTTATTGTTTACCATATCTTTCTTCCTCATTAAAGCTAACTAAAACTTACGATTTAGTACTATACCTTATTTTAACTCCTATGCCAACCCCCCAAATGGGCTATTTTTATGGTAAATAGTCATAGGAATATAGTCCTATGTGAGCCGCCTTATTGTTTTTTTAGGCAAAGATACTTGGGGGGAGGGGATTTAAAGGTAAAGTAATTCAAGAAGAATAACAGCTATTTTAAGCCTATCTTTTTCCCATCTTCTTCGTTATAATCTATGCACATGGGAACACCGATTGCCAGTTGTACCCATAATATAAATAAGGCCAGGCTGAGATTTAACTGGCAGGGGGTTGTCAGGTGCAGGATGAGCAGAGCCTTGTGCATCGGGCACAGCAGCACGACCAAGAGGCTTTTGCCCAACTATATGAGAAATACTTCGATAAGATTTATCGTTATGTAGCTCTCAAAATAGGAAATCGTGTTGAGGCTGAGGATATGACCCAGCAGGTTTTTGTTAATGCGCTCCACTCCATTTCTTCTTATAAATGGAGGGGTTTCCCTTTTTCTGCCTGGCTATTTCGCATTGCTCATAATCAGGTAGTTGACTACCTTAGAAAAAAGACACGACAACCCACCGTGTATCTAAACGAGTCATTAACCGTTTCTGAGATTAACCCTCAAAAAACGGTTGAACAAAGGATGAATGTTGAGCAGCTAGTTTTAGCTACCAAAAAACTAACACCAGCACAGCAGGAGGTCATTCTGCTGCGCTTTGCCGGTGAGCTACCCATCACCCAGGTAGCCAAGATAATGGGCAAGAGCGAGGGAGCAGTAAAAGCCCTCCAGCATAGTGCTATCGTGTCTCTGCGTAAAACACTAACAGTGGTAGAATAAAGTGACAGATAAAAATTTTGAAGATATTCTAGATGATTGCCTGGAAAGATTGCTGGTTAATGGTGAGACTGTAGAAGATTGCCTGGCTGTATATCCACAACAAGCGGATGACCTTAAACCTCTACTCCAGATCGCATTAGATACCAAGAAGGCGGCTACTATTGAGCCTAGTCCCGAATTCAGAGCCAGAGCCAGATACCAGTTCCATGCTGCCCTTCAGGAGACAGCGTCCCCAAAAAGCAGCCCCTTCTCTTTCTGGCGAGCCCGATGGGCAACTGTACTGACCACAATCCTTGTTATGCTACTAGCCAGTGGTGGTATGGTAGCCGCAGCCAGAACCAGCATGCCTGATAGCCCCCTCTATCCTATAAAGTTGGCTGTAGAGCAGTTGCAAATAAGGCTAACATTTTCAGATGTGGGCAAGGCTAACTTGTATGCCCAGTTTGCCGATAGGCGGGTAACGGAGATAATCTACATAGCCCAGAAAGGCAATACCACTCTAGCAGAAGAAGTTACACAGCGGCTGGATAATCAGCTGGCAATGATAGCCACTTTGGCTTCAGATAAAGAAAAGGTTAGCAGGATTCTTACTGAAGCAGGGCAATTATCGCCAACAGAGACCGAAACGCCAACTATAAACATTCCGGCTACGGTGGTGCCTCCAGATGTAATCACAGATGCTGGCTTATTAAATACCTATACTGAGGACAACGAGATTTCTGAACTTGCCTGCCTTTTACAGCAAAATGCCGTCAAAAATTTAGACGACCTCCACATTGCATTAGCAACAGCACCTGAAGCAGTAAAACCAGCTCTGTTACAGGCAATTGCAATATCAGAAGCCGGCTATGAAAACGCACTTAATGCTATCACTGAATAGCTAGTCTGGTTAAGCATCAGTCTAACCTTTAGTGCTATCCTCCTGAAACCCGCTTGACTTAACAAGATTCGACTTCTACAATCGCTATATTTTATTCAATGTAACCGAATCTACCCCATTGTTATGTTGACAGTGCTTCAAACTGTGTTTATACTAACAATCAATAAGACTAATCATAGTCTATCCCAGTTAGTTAAAGTCAAAATCAGATATGACAATATATTTTGACCCCTGGGCTAGAAGTTATTAGTTTCATGTTCTTATTTAGACTGGAGGAACTGGTAATTGGGCGATAAGAAAGATGTAGCCAGTAAGAAGTACATTAAAGCTGATGAAGAAAGGGCTATCCATGAAGCTATAGAGGCCAGAGATAGAGCTATTCGTGAGGCTAAGGAAGCTGAGGAGAGGGCTATTCGCCAAGCCAAGGAGGCTACTGAGAAGGCTATCCTTGAAGCCAAGGAGGCTGAAGAAAAGGTTAGGAAAGAGGTTGAACATGCCGCCAGGGAGAGAGCTGAAAGAGAAGCCTTAAAAACCAGGGAAATAGCTAAAAGGGAGGCTGAGCGAGCAGCCAAGGAAAAGGCTGAGAAGGAAGCCGTTGAAGCCAGGAAAAGAGCCAAGAGGGAGGCTGAGGAAGCTAAAAAAGCCAGGGAGGCAGAAGAAAAGGCCAGGAAAGAGGCTAAACGCCTAGCCAGGGAAAGAGATAAGAGGGAGGCTGAGGAAGCTAAAAAAGCCAGGGAGGCAGAAGAAAAGGCCAAGAAAGAGGCTAAACGCCTAGCCAGGGAAAGAGATAAGAGAGAGGCTGAGGAGGCTAGGAAGGCTAGAAGAGAGGCTGAACGACTAGCTAAGGAAAAGGCTGAGAAGGAAGCCATTGAAGCCATTGAAAGGGTCAGAAAAGAGGCTGAGGAGGCTAGAAAAGCCAGAGAAACAGGGGAAAAGGCTAAAAGGGAAGCTGAGGAGGCTAGGAAGGCTAGAAGAGAGGCTGAACGACTAGCTAAGGAAAAGGCTGAGAAGGAAGCCATTGAAGCCATTGAAAGGGTCAGAAAAGAGGCTGAGGAGGCTAGAAAAGCCAGAGAAACAGGGGAAAAGGCTAAAAGGGA